>NZ_JACHDY010000004.1:300000-445122 GCF_014201315.1 Edaphobacter lichenicola | reverse complement strand
CCCTGGCGATAGAAACTGCTGCGCAAGCACACCAATGCCAAAGATCGTTACACCATGTATAAGGCTTCGTCCGTCGACTGCGGCTCCTGCTCGCTAAAGTCACGCTGCACTCAGGCTCCGAGACGTGGCTTGGCTCGACATTTGTACGAAGACGCGTTGAACCGGATGCAGGAGCGGGTGACACCGGAAGTGATGAGACTACGCCGATCCACCGTCGAGCATCCCTTCGCTATTATGAAGTACCGTATTTTTGGACATCCTCGTCTGCTGATGCGTGGGTTGTCCAGTGCAAAAGTCGAAATCGGCCTCGCGACGATGGCATACAACCTCAAGCGCATCACGAACGTGCTCGGCGCAACCAAAGTTCCGGAAGCCCTTCATAACGCCTGATAGAGCGCAGCCACGAAACGTAAATCCCGAATCCTGACCGCTTCAGAGAGAGCATCTGCTTCGCTCCTCTGCGATCTCCTGATCTGAGTTTCGAAACGACCTCGTAAAGCGCCCTCCTCAGGTGACAATCGCGCGCAAGCGCATTGAACTGGCACTAGGAGCGATCCAAGCCGTGAATGGCATACGATGAGTGTATTCAGCTAACACCTCGGCATCTGCCGCATCTGTTTTCGACCGCCGTATGGTGTGAGCACGGTCAGCAAATGGGGCTACCTTGCCCTGCAATCACGCCATTGCTAGACACCTGTTTGGATGACCTTCCAAGTTATTTAGACCGAAAACAGGTTGGAAGTCCATGCCTTAACAGACCGTTTTGCTACTCCCTGTATTTACAAGACTCCGGCCGCTTCAGCCGCCAAATATGCGCGATTCTCCTGTTCGTGACGGAATCTAGGGTGCTGAAGAGGGTGCTGAAAACTGGCTTTTAGATACCGAAGTGTGCTTTTGAGTGCTTTTCTTAGCCAATCGATGCCCATATTTTCAATAAGTTACAAGCCTTCATTTGGTTCGATCCCGATCAGGTCCACCAACTAACCTCAATAAAATTCATAGACTTACGGCAGGTCCCCAACGTCTGCCTCAGACGGTTTGGCGCCAATTGAAATGAGTCGGTTTTTCCGTTCTTGCGGGACTGGCCTTGCGATTACCGAACGCATTGTACGGATGTACGGCGGAAGCGTGAGCGCAACTAATGCCGCGGACGGTGGTCTCATCGTGAATTTGGAATTGCCACTTTCTGAGTGAATAATCCCAGTGCCATGAGTGCCTCGTAAAGTGACCGCTCCGGAGCCGGTTGGGGCTGCGGTTTGTGCGATTGTGGGAGCGTGACGGGCAATCCGGAAATTGACTCATTTGTCGATAACAGGCCGCGTTCTGCTTCGGCAGCCGGGGGGTTCGCCAAACGAGAAGAGTCCCTCGGTCGACAATTTCGGTGCATCTATTTAGGAATCACACCGAGTACCGATGGTATCCCGATGGTTGTATCCATAAACGCGCGCGCACTCTGAGACACGCGCACTCTGGGTGAGCTGTCTTGATACGAGCTCGGTGCCGGTTGGGGTTCGAGAGGAGAGTCGATGCTGCCATCTCTCAGAAACTCGGTGGAGAGCAGCTTGCGGCGCAACACAAACCAGGAGCAAAAACCCTGATAAGAGAAGAGCAGCTATCAATCCTTGACACCAGTGACCTGCTCATAGAAAGCGCGTTTAGCGTTATCCAATCTTGTGGCTCAGAGTTCACCAGGTACCCAGGGAACGGTCGAGAAGTCTACTGCGCGCGGTTACGTATCTCGCGACGTGTGTAGAGGGCATGGATGAGCGTGGCGGCAAGCGCGGTCCAGCCCGTCTGGTGCGAGGCCCCAAGACCGCGTCCCGTGTCACCATCGAAGTACTCGCTGAACAGGATGAGGTCTTTCCAATAGGGATCGGTAGCGTAGCGTTCTTCTCTGCCGTGGCTGGGTCGGCGGCCATCCTTATCGGGCAGAAAGAGGCTCACCAGTCGGCGTGCAATGTCTTCAGCGATCTCGACAAGTGTGTGCTGCTGGCCGCTGCCGGTGGGATATTCAAGCTTGTAGTCATCCCCGTAGACCAGGGAATAGCGCTCCAATGCATTGATCAACAGCATGTTCATAGGGAACCACACGGGACCGCGCCAATTACTGTTGCCGCCAAACATGCCGCTATCTCCCTCCGCCGGCGTGTAACGAACGGTAAAGCGCTGTCCCTGAAGATTGGCTTCGAACGGATTCTGATGATGATGCCGTGACAGTGCGCGTATGCCGTGTGGTGAGAGAAACTCTGACTCATCGAAGACTCGCTGCAGAATGCGCTGGAATCGGTCGTGTGGAGCAATCGCAATCCACTGCGAACCGTTAATCTCGGCGTCGGAAACCTCGGCCTTGCTGACGTACTCGGAGAGCTTCTCTTTGTGCATCAAGAACCAATTCGTGCGCTTCTCAAAATCCGTCAAGCCTTCCACGGTTCTTTTCTTCATGATGCACACCGCAAAGAGTGGAGCGAGGCCAACCATGGAACGCACCTTCAACGAAATGCTGCGCCCGTCGTCGTGCTGCAGCTGATCGAAATAAAATCCATCTTCTTCGTCCCATAAGCCGGTGCCTCCAACGGAGTTGATGGCATCGATGACCGCTATGTAATGCTCGAAGAACTTGCTGGCTATGTCCTCGTAGGCCGTTGACCGCTGCTGGGCGAGCTCGAGTGCAATCTGCAGCATGACGGAGCAATACAGTCCCATCCACGCTGTTCCGTCCGCCTGGTGCATGGACACGCCATTGGGTAGAGTGACGGAGCGATCGAAGACGCCGATATTGTCGAGTCCTAAGAAGCCGCCGCCGAAGAGATTGTGTCCCTTCTCGTCGTTGCGGTTCACCCACCAGGTAAAGTTTAACATGAGCTTCTGGAAGGCGCGCTCGAGAAAGTCTAAGTCCCCAACGCCGTTCTCATCGACACCTAGACGATAAACATGCCACACTGCCCATCCATGCACTGGAGGATTGACATCGCCAAAAGCAAATTCATATGCGGGCATCTGCCCGTTGGGGTGCATGTACCATTCGCGGAGAAGGAGAAGAAGTTGATTTTTCGCAAACTCCGGATCGATTCTTGCCATGGGAATCATGTGAAACGCCGTGTCCCAGGCAGCGAACCACGGGTACTCCCATTTATCGGGCATTGAAAGGATGTCACGACAGAAGAGGTGCCGCCACTCTTCCGACTTTTTCATGCGCTCGGCTGGCGGTGCAATCTGTGTAGGGTCACCCGTCATCCATTGTTCAGCGATGAAATAGTAAAACTGCTTACACCACAGCAGGCCGGCGAAGGCTTGGCGCGAGATGTTGCATTCCTCTGCTGTAGCCTCCTGTGAGATGTGCTTTGCGTAGAAGTCATCTGCCTCCGACTTGCGTGTTGCGAAGACCTCTTCGGCACGGGTAACGTCCATCACCGCTGGTTCGACGTCCAATGAGTGCTCGGCGCCTACGCGAACAAGACGAAGGTAAAGCATCTGGCTGCTACCTGGCTCCAGCATGAAGCGGTATAAAAACGCGCACTTTGTGCCGCTGTTCTCCTTCACCGCGTTCTGGTCGCCATGGACGAGATAGCGATCGAAGCCGTCTTTGCTGAAATGGTCCGGGCCATCATAGTTTGGATCCAGGCGGCGCATGTTGCTGTCGTTTTCAGTGAAGAGAAGACGCTCCGGCAAAATCGCACCACCATCCACCGGTTCAAAACGATAAGCACCCAGAATCTTGTGGGCTGCTTGTACACGGAATGGGCCGGTCTGCGAGATGATGGGTTTTGTCTTTCCGGTCGCCTCCAGATTTGTCCACGACCAGTTGTTACGAAGCGTTAGTTGAGGCAGTATGGTGAGCGGCGCCACATCAGGTCCACGATTGTGTGCGGTGATGCGGATAACCGTATCCTCCACGTCGGCCTTCGCATACTCAATGAAGATGTCGAAGTAGCGGTTGTCGTCGAAAATTCCGGTATCCAGCAGTTCATATTCCGGCTGGTCGTAACCACGCCGCTTGTTCTCCTCACGAAGCTGGTCGTAAGGGAAAGCAGTCTGCGGGTATTTATAGAGCGCTTTACAGTAGCTATGTGTCGGAAGTGCGTCCAAATAGTAGAACTGCTCTTTGACGTCTTCACCATGATTCCCTTCGGGGTTGCCGAGGCCAAAGAGGCGCTCCTTTAGTGTGAGGTCTCGCCCGTTCCATAGAACGGTGCTAAAGCAGAGACGGCACTGGCGGTCAGTCCATCCGAGCAGGCCATCCTCACCCCAGCGGTAGGTTCGGTACTGAGCCATCTCATAAGGGAACGAGTTCCACACATCGCCGTTGTAAGAGTAATCCTCACGAACGGTTCCCCACTGACGCTCCGGCAGATACGTACCCCATCGCTGCCAGTTCTTGGTGCGAGACTTATTTTCAATAAGGCGCTGGCCTTCTGCGGTCCTCGGGGATGTATCGCGCATAATCCACCTTACTTCAGGAGCGTTGCCGATAAAAGCTCGCCCCGAGCTAGAGTCTCACGGAAAGCAACGAATAAGCGGTGGGCTTCAAAAAAATGGGGACCACACTAACTCAAGGACATACATCTCCGCTATACGGAATCGCTTCACGACGTATCAACAGAATAAGTCCAACTAAATGGAATGAGAAGGGTGCCTCCCTAAAAGTTCAAGTAAATAGGATTTCCCAAGACCAATAGAGTTCCATCCGCTGATCGGATATTCACTCGAAGCCAGTGGCGCTTGCCATCGCTTACATAGTCGAAACTACGCGTCTCTTCTGTTGTCGATATCGGAGAAGCGCCGACGAGCACGGCGAGGTCACCATCGCGGATGATTTCGGGATGAGCATTTTCGAGACCGAGCATCCTGACGGTGAAATGAATCTGTTGACCTATGGGAGAAGCTAGAGAGTCGCCCATCGATGCGGTCGTTCCGCCGGCGTTCGCGGAGAATTCGAGTGTGCGGTCAGGTGTCCCCTGTATGTCGATGAAGACGTGTCCGGCTCGGATGCCGTTCAGGATCGCCTCTTCTGTAAGGGTTACCGTCACTGCGGCGTCTCCGCTTTTGCAAGCTGAGGACGCGTCAATCGGGCAGACGATCGGTCACCAGACCTTGGACCGTCGAGTGAACCGCCGTTGATGGCTTCGATTGCGTTGACGCGGCTGAAGTCGGTGTCGGGGGCCGTCCAGCCGCAGCCCATGCAGGCAGCGCCAGATGGTGAACCTGGATGATTGAGAGAGATGACGCCGTGAAGGTCCTGCACTTGTTGTAGCAGTTTGTTCACCGTGGGGACGTGGGGGCTGGTGAGTCTGAAGTCGATGAAGGCGGTTGTGCCAAAGACGTTGGCGTGTCCCTGAAAAGTTGTGACCTCACGTCCGGGCATGAGCAGAAGCTTGTCGAAGTATGGTTGCAGCTCCCGCATATCGTTGTACTGTGACATCGTGTTGTGAGCGGTGATTGCGATGAAGTCGAGTTTTCTGTTTGCTGCGTCCTCTACGGTCTTGTAGAGTGGGCACGGAACCTTCTCCCCGGATTGGCTCTTGCAGGAGCCATCGCTGTGCGCGTTGTGCATGTGCAGGTCTCCTCGATACCATGCAGCTCCGTCGCGCAGAAGCTTCTGGCTGAAGGTCGAGCCTTCGAGAGGATCGTTCCGATGAGAGAAATAGATCTTCGCTTCATAGTCGGAGCGCACACCTTTTTCGATGTTCGGGAAGCCAAGGATCAACTTCCACTTTCCGGGGACAATCACACCGGGGAGATAGGAGGGTGTCGCGTCGGTCTCGGAGATAGTGAAGAAGCTTTTGTTGCCTCCGCTCCAGCCACGGAACCGTTCGGTATCGAAGACGCCCAGATCAATATTGGTGTGCTTGTCGCGTTGCGTGTACGAAAGCTCCACGGAGAGTCGAGTGACATCCTTGCCGACCGCGAAAGGTAACTCGAGATAGGTCTGTCGATCGGCGTAGGTCACTGTTCCACGTAAAACGAGATCAGGTTTTCCCTGTTGGGCATGTCCATAGGTGCTCGTGAAGGCGCAGAGGAGCAGAACGGAGATGATGGTCAACCGAAGGAGCCTGGACGAAACATGACGCAGCGCGGACAGAACGATCACAATACCTGGCACTCGAAAATTTCCACTGGGCAACGCTGAATTTTGTCGTTCCCACTTTTGCTCCGCTGGGACGGATGGGAGACGCATTGCCCTGAATTGAAGACAGAGGGATCGTGCCCGAGTTGTCAACGCCGGATGAATTTACTTCTTCGACAGGAGAGAGCGAATGTGCTTCTGTGTCTGCTCGAGGCTTGCGGTCCGTTCAGGCGCAGCGTTGACGAGCGATAGAACCGCCGCATCTAGCTGCCGGGCCTCAGCGTAGTCCAATGGTACGTGGGAGACACGGCTTTGCCCAGGTTCGAGTATCGGTTCAAGCAGGTCAGACAACCGTGCGGTTGCCGCCAAGACGTCAGCTCGTTCCTCTTCAATGAGAGGAGTGAGTCCGTGCGCGGAAGCGCTGTTCTGAAAGGCATTGCGGCGTGCAATGAGCTGGTCGCACAAGAATGCTCTTCCGACGATCGCTCGCGAGGCATCGGCTATCTCAGTGACTCGTTCGCCTCTTTGATGAGAATCTGGAATCAGTCGTTCTAAGGTTCTTTCAGCCAACGGCTGGCCTTCTCCGTTGCTTCCCCTTTTCGGTAGAACCTCCGGCCGTTTTAGATCGGAGCTCACACCATGGAGAGCAGAGAATGCTCCTCGAACTTGTCTCTTCGAGACTCGTCATCGATAAAGCCTACCACCTGCACCTCAGCACCTTTTCGCGTGATCGTAGCCTCCCATCCCGAGTCGCCGCCCAAGGTGCGCAACAGGGTCCAGGCTTGCGCTTCAATTGCGTCTTCAGGTTGATCGACATGCTGGAGACTCTCAGTCTTTACCGACATGTCAGTTTCCACGGCGGGCACGTATACATGCCGCTCCGTTGGTTCGTTTTCTACCACGGAGACTGACTCCAGCGCTGCAAACTCAAGCGTCAGCCGGACCGGGCGATAGTCCGAGGAGCGAACCCTTAGACTGGCGGAGCGAAGAAGTCCCTCGTCGGTATCGGTCTTAACTGTCCAATACGGCTCCTGATGTGAGACGGAGTCTCTGCGCAGTGAGAGCGAATCGTGCCACTGCCGATAGCTTCGCGCAGACAACATTCGCCGATCATCCCAATGCGTCTTAAGGAGTTGACCGTGCAGTCGGCCACACAGACCCGGCCGCGACCAGGTTGCATCCGTCGTAAGGCAGGTAGCCGCTCCCACCTTCAACCGGTAAGAGTGCTGACTGGCATCCGCGGTTTCCTGCGCCGCCTCCGCCCGTGAGAGGAGTTCGGCCGCACTGACCGTCTGAATGTGTCTCGGCCACGCAGAGATCATGATGAGCACGATCGCGGCAATCGCGACAATCGCGATCCTGGCTGCAATTGCCTTCGCAGTCGCTCTCTTGGGAAAAGCCAGCGACTTGGGTTTAGCTTGCGTCTGCTTTGATGGAAGAGAGAGCTTGCTACACGCGCCGAGTTCCCGAAGCAATAGGCCGTGGCGCTCGGAGACAACACTGCACCGAGGGCAGACTGCGATGTGCTCTGAAACCGCTCTCCGTTCGGCTCCGTCAGCAGTCCCGTTGAGTACCGAGAGGATCGATGCTTGAGCATGGATGTTGTTTGAAGGGCATGAGCGTCTATCCTTGGCGCGCCGGAATCTGTTTTCGTAGCTTCCTGAGAGACCGACGAACCACATCCACTGCGACCCCGTAGGTCAAGTCTTTCTGAAGAGCGATTTCTTTGTAACTTGGCCTTCCGCAAACATCAAAACGCACTCCCGCTCAAGCGGCCCCAGGCTGGATAACACATGACGCATCCGATTCTGCGATTCCTTCGCAATATATAATTGTTCCGCGGAAGGCTTAGCGTCCGGCGCAACATTGATCTGGGATTGGGAGTCAGGCTCGACAATACGGAGAGAGACTTTTCGATGTTCAAGATGATTCAGGGCCAGATTGCGGAGGACAGTGCTTGTCCACCTTACCGCGCTCTGAATGCGTCCGCCGCTCTTGACCTCGACGATCAGTTTCGCAAAGGCTTCCTGCGTGAGATCTTCGGCAAGTGCGCGGTTTCGGACCAGTGCAAATGCCTGTCCGAACAAACTCTGCCGGCGAGAATTGTAAAACTCCGCCACATCCTCCAGAACGAGTACTCCTGAACTTTCTTCGGAAGGAAGATATTCCTTCCCTCTGGTGTAGCCGTCTGGATGTTTCGTGGTTCCGGATTCCATGAACGAAAGAGTCTCTGCCAGCAGAGCCGGCGCAATGCAGAACTAGTGTGAGGTTTGAAGCGTAATCGGAAAGCTGCTGTCTCTATGCTAAATGGCAGCGCAAAGCACGCCTTCCTTGGCCAGCAGCGTTCACAGAAATTTAACTCGCGAGGAGGAGAGCAGATGTGTCCCCGGATCTTCTCCGAGGACACGTCTCCATTGTTTGACCGCAGCGCTTTAGAAGGAAAGTTTCAGAGCGAACTGCATTAGTCGCGGCGTGTTTCTCAATGCAGTGATCGAGCTGAAGTTTTCGGGGTTGAGGTAGTTCAGATTTCCAGGCTGAGCGAACTGCGGGTTGTTGAGCGTATTGAAGGATTCGGCCCGGAATTGCAAACTCGTTGTGTCGTGAATCTCGAAGTTCTTGAAGACCGAGGCATCGAGGTTATACCAGCTGGGACCGCGGACCTGCTGTGGGCGCCCGCCTAACACGGAGTAGTCGAGTTGGCCGATCTGAGTTGCAGCGGCCGGCTGAAGAAATGCATTTGGATTCAGCCATTGGGTCGGGTTGCGCGACGGAGCATATAGACTTTGCCCCGTGGTGACGGGAGCGAAACAACCGAAGTCCGACGTCGTCGCTGTGGCGCAGCTGATGGTCAAGGGCTGACCGCTCTGGTAGGTGTAGATGTAGTTAGTGCTCCAGCCTCCGATGACCGCATCGGTGAAACGGTTCACGCTGCTGAAGAACTGTCTCTGACGTCCGATTGGCAGAGCATAGGTTCCGGAGATGTGGGCCACGTTGGTCGCGTCCGTATCGCAGAGACCGTAGTCACCTGAGATTCCGAATCCGGGAAGCCATTGCGCTCTGTATGCCGAAGTCGCTGTACCCTGTGTTCGTTGATTGCTGAAGCATTTGCTCCAGGTATAGTTCGCGAGAAGCTATAGACCATAGCTGGTCTGGTGCTGGTAGGTCGTCTGCAATGAGTTGTAGGAGCTGCCTGCATTCGTCGTCTCGTAGATCGCGTTTGGTGCGAAGTTCGGAAACGGGATGAAGCTCTGGTTGCCGTTGCTAGCTGAAGGCAATTGAGAGATGTTCGTACCAACAGGAAGAATCTGAGATGGCGAATTATTCGCTCCCAGGACGTCGAGGTGACGACCCACCGTTCCAACATAGGCGAGCTGGAATGAATCATGCTGAGTGAACTGATTCTGAGTCGTCAGGTTGTACGTCTGAACGTACGGCGTTTGACTCCGCCGGTCGAGTGTCCGAATTCGGCGTTGTAGTCGCCGGTCTGTAGTTTGAATTCCTGGATCGCATCAGGAGGAGGGGTGATGGTGGCATCAGTCCCTACCGAACTGTCCCCAAAAAACTCGATGTTGTTATTGATGCCATTTAACCGGAAGTCATTCTGGTACAACTGAACGCCATTGACAGAGTAAAATGTGTTCTCCGGGGTTCCACCGTTTTGTCCGATCGGAGCCGTCGCCACGCCGGCTGCGAGTTGTCCTAAAGAGCCCCAATTGCGCGTCTCGAGAGGCAGATCGTTGATGGTCTGGTGACCGATCGTCTGCCCGATTGACGCCAGGCGCCAGCGAGATATCAATCGCTGCCGTCTGCTGTACGTGCACCTCGACTCCGTGGACCACACGTGTTTCGAATCCCGCGAGCGATGTCGTAATGGTGTAGGTGCCGGGGTTCATTCCGGTGAAGGTGTAGGTACCAACGGATGCGGACTTTGCCTTAGAACTAATTCCGGTGAGATCGTTCCTTAGCGTAATCACGGCGCCGGATACAGTTGCTCCGGATTGATCCTTGACGGCGCCGGTAATTCCACCTGTATCAATTTGTGCAAGGGCTGGCTTTAGTCCGAAGATCGCCATGAATAGAAGCCAGACAAGCGACAACGTGATTTTTTTTACGCGCGGATGCATCATACTTTCCCCCTGAAAACTTTGTTGTAGAAAACTCTCAATTCCCTTTTGAGCGCGCACGTCCGCCGAGACCTGAAGCAGGTCGTGTGGCGGCCATGAACCTGCGTCATTGCATGGCGTCCGCGGTCCGTCTCGATTCTGTGGCGCTTACTGAGGAAGACAGAAAGGGGGGGGAGAATTTATCAACGCAGGATGAATTGATTTTGCTGCGTGAAGCCTATTCAAAACGAGAGACGTAACGCGAACTGCATCGTTCTCTGATCGCCCGAGAGAGTGGTAATCTGTCCGGCGACTCCACTGCTGAAGTCGCTGTTGGGTTGTCCGAAGAGCGGAGTATTGGCCACGTTGAAGACCTCCCAGCGAAACGCCAGATTCGCTCGGTCCATAGGGATCTCACGCAACAGCGCGGCGTCAAAATCGTTGGTATGCGGTCCCTGCAGTGTGTTCCTTCCGAGATTTCCAATTGAACCTGGACTGGGAAGGCTATAGCTGTCTGTAAAGTTGGGTTCGTCGGTTCTGCAGGCTGATTTTGACTGGTATAGAACCAGCAGTCCACCTTCCCAACCGCATGAGGCTTGCCGATAACGTTGGGCACATTCGTCGCCGCGCCATAGGCATCGATTGAGTTAGCGAGAGCGCTGCCGGCGTTCACCTGATAGGGGATTCCGCTGTAGAAGGTGTACACGCCCGAGGTACGGAAGTCTCCGAGCAACCAGGCAAGGGGCCCTCGATGGAGCATCGTCTTGCCGTGTCCGAACGGTAGCTCATAGATGAAGTTGCCAGAGATCCGGAGGGGGATATTGAAATCACTGGGCCCACACCAGGCACCTAAATTTCGTCCGTTCGGCGCTCCTCCAGAGCTGGTCTCCAACTCTTCGGGAGTATCGTCGAGGCTGCGGGAGTATGTAAGACCGGCTCGTAGAGTGAGTCCTTGCGACGTCCTGCGCGACACGCTTCCCTGAAGTCCATTGTAGTTCCCGAAGCCGGCCGGAGTCGTGTATTCGATGTAGCCGAAGTTAGGATAGGGAGTTATGCCGGTGGACTTGTTGGCGACGACGAACCGCTGATTGTAGTCATAGATCAAGTCTAGATGGGTGGATTTAGTTCCTACGTAATCGAGCTGCATGGTCCAACGATTGCCGAACTCCCTTTGCAGACCGAAGCTCCACTGTTGCACTGTGGGGGATGGCGCATGCGGGTTCACGGCGCGAATGTGGAAGCCTTGCAGGTTGCTGTAATCGATCATGTTTGGATTCAGGAAGTTGGACGAAAAACCGTCTCTCGCGACGAGAGCGGGAACGCCGGCAGCAGCCGTGACCTGTCGATTCACCAGAAATGGCGGGTTCAGCGCCAGTTCATCTTCACTCCAAAGCGCTCGAAGGACGTGTAGTAAATTCCGTATCCGCCACGAAGCACTGAGCGGCCACCCAACGAATAAGCGACGCCACTCTCGGACCAAAGTTCGTGGTGTTTGGGTTCACCAGAGCGCGACTCGCCAGTGAGCCAGGGTGCGCGAATACCAATGACCCGTTTCCATCAGGATCAAAGTTCGCGATGTGGTTTCGTCCCTCGGTTGGTGGCGTAGAAAATTCGTACCGTAGTCCGAGATTCAACGTAAGCTGCGGAAGGATTCTCCAGTCATCCTGGAGAAAGCCGGCAGCCAGCCACAGGCGCTGGTCGACCACGTCGCTATTAGTCAGTTGCACTTGGTTCGCCAGCCCAAGCAATCCGTCAGCATAAGCAAAGTGTGTAAAGGTCGCTTCGAAATCCAGCGAGCCTCGCACGGCGGCTTCGTCCTGAAAGAGATTCCGCATCGGCGCCGACGCAGCCACTCCAAACTTGAGATTGTGTTTGCCCGCTGAGACGACGAGCGTGTCGTTGTATTGAAACTGTTGCGGAATCTGCTCCTTGGGCAGATAAATGGGCGATCCAAGGAAGGCATACGAGGTGCTGAACTTCACTAGGGGCAAACCGCCGCCCGACGTAGGAACATTAGGTATCCCGGAAATGTACTCGCTTGCTGTCTGTGGGAGAGAAAACGGAAGTTGTTCACTCAACGCATGATCCCGGATAAATCCCAGGCGGAGATCGTTCAGAACGGACCGACGAAAGACATGCGTCCAACCGATCACGAAGCTATTGGAGTCGAGAAGGAGATGCCCCCATGCCGAGTTAGTCGCCCCATCCGCCAGCCCGTCCAGATAGCCCGGCACGATGCGGTTGCGGTTCGAGCAGCTCCTGGACATTTTCAGAGAACGTATTGTTATCGACGCCGTCGAGAATGAAATTATTCTGCAGCGAGTGGACGCCGTTGACATTGAAGTCGCCAGTGCGTCCGGGGGCGCTGCTCCCTGCCTGTTCCGTATAGCGGCTGATCTGCACTCCGGGAACAGTGCGAAGCAGGTCGTCCCAGTTGCGAAGATAGAGCGGCGTGTTGGCAATAGTGTTCTGGTCGATGACAGTGCTGAGTGATGTGTCATCGCGCGACAGATCGCTGTTGCCGTTCTCGTTCACGGTGATCGCCTGCTGAAGTGGTTTGATCCGCAACGTAAAGTCGCGCCGCGCTTTGCTGCCAACGCTCAGTTCGACGCTTTCCTCCGTCTTGGCAACCCTTCCCCTTGCACCGCTACGGCGTAGCTGCCAATCGGCATGCTCGGTAACGTGTAATAACCTGAGTGATCTGTGGCAACCTCTCGGGAGTATCCTGTCGATCGATTTAGAGACCTCACCTGAACGCCTGCCATCGCCGATCCGGACGAGTCCGTAACGAGACCGCTGAGACTGGCCGTATTAACCTGCCCCAAAAGGTTCCTGGAGCTGTAACAGAGAACAACAAACAGATAAAGGAAACCAAGGGCACGTCGCATACATTTTCCTAATGATGTTGCCCTCTCAACGAGCCGAGGCTATCGGGACCGAAGTTTTCACCGATTTCTTCTTACGCTTAGCATACGGACAGGAAGAGAATGAGCTTGAGGATCGTCCATTCCAATCACACATTGAATGTGGCGAGAAAGTGTCAATCTGAGGTAAATTAGTCGACCTCAGGAAAAGTTTCTCCGTCGCGGGTCGAAATCCTCTCTGCGTTCCTTCTGTCCCACAGCTTCCGTTTCCCAAGAGTTACAGTTCCACGAGCGGGTTCCTCCGCTATCAGTCGAGCAGGCTGGGACGAACAGACGGGAAGGCTAAATGCGTGATGTCTATCGGTAACTTAATTCGAGCGAAACGTCGTCCGGTACATCAAATCCGGATTGTCCACTCAACTACGAGCCAGCCAATCGCTGATTCGAGCATGATAGCTGCGACTCATGGCAATTTTCTGGCCATTTACCAGCACAACCGTGAATTCGCCGCTGGGTTCCGTACGCACTTCCTTCAAGTACTGCAAATTGACGATGGCGGAACGATGCACGCGCAGGAACATTTGTGGGTCAAGCTTTTCTTCCAGATGACTCATTGTCTCCCGCAGCAGGTGCTTTTCCGTTTCCGTGCAAATGCGCACATAATTTTCTTCCGCTCCAATCCATCGGATGTCGGAGACGGGGAGAAAGAGGATGCGCCCACGAGACTTGAAGACAATACGTGTTGTATAGCTCGCGTTCTGGCTACTGCGCCCATTGCTGCGTCCGGCATCTTGCTTTGTAGCGTAGATCTGCTCACGGGCACGCTGCACCGCCGAATGCAAGCGCTCGGAGGTAAACGGTTTGAGTAGGTAGTCTACTGCGTGTATCTCAAACGCACGTAACGCATAGCAGTCGTACGCGGTCGTGAAGATGATGCGGGGAACGACGGAGTCGCTACCGACAGAGAGCTTGCCGATGATATCGAAGCCGTCCATTCCTGGCATGCGGATATCGAGAAAAAGTAACTCCGGTCCAGTAGCACGCACCAGGTCGATCGTTTCAGAAGCTGATGCTCCTTCACCGACAATTTCGATCTCAGGCTCGTCGCGAAGCAACTGGCGCAGCTTCTGTCTCGCTAAGACTTCATCGTCGGCCAGGATAGCGTGGATCATCATGCACCAAACCTTGTCAGTGTCTCTGCGGGACTAGAAGAGAACTGTAGCGGGAGCGTTATTGTTACCTCGACCTGATCTCGTGCGACCTCGCGTATACAAAATGTGTGTTGATCTCCGTAGTGCAGCTGCAGGCGGCTCCTAATATTGGCCAGCCCAACCCCTTGACCGTCTGAGGCTTTGGGCGGATTCGAATTCAAGCCTGCGCCGTTGTTGAGAACACTCAGCGTCAGGCGCGAGTCTTTTCTTGTTGCCTCGATGTGGAGCAGGCCATTGCTGTCGAGCCTGGAGAGGCCATGAGTGTAGGCGTTCTCGATGAGCGGCTGGAGAATCATTGCAGGCACAAGAGCATCATGCAACTCCGGATGTACCCATAGTTGCTGGTGTACACGGCCCGTGAATCTGCGCTCCTGCATCGCGAGATACATCTCCACAAACTCCATTTCGTCATTGAGACGAATGAACTGCACTTCGCCGCGCTCGAGGGTAATACGCAAGAGGCTGCCGAGTTGTTCCAGCATTGTGTCGGCGGCAGCGATGTCGGTCCGCATGAGGCTGGAGATGCTGTTCATGGTGTTGAAGAGGAAATGCGGATTCAATTGCATACGGAGAGCGGCTATCTGGGCCTGAGCCAGTTCCACCGACAATTGAGCGGCCGCAGCCTCTTTTTCACGGAATTTCTGGTAGTAGCCTATCCCGCGAAAGAGGACAAACGCACACCAGAAAATGACCAAGTTGTCGACGAACTCCGCATCCAAATGAAACGCCAGCCTGTGCCAATAGGTCATATGCGGGCGGTTGAGCGGAAGACGCGGAAAGCAAGCGACCCAGATCATCTCTTCAACGACACTGGTAACTATGCTGAGCGGAAGCACTTGCGCGAAGATGCGAAATGCGTTTGCCCGCTGAATCCAGGGCCCGCACCATCTCCACAGCAACCAGCAGATGACGCCCCACAAAAAATATTGCACACACCATGCTGCAAAAAGGAGGCCTATGCTCATGCGGTAACTCCACAGGCGCATGGTCATCCACTCCTGCAGGGCGAACAAGGTGCCCAGCAGGACCGACGCGCTCACAAAGATTGCCGGATGCATGAAGAATGGTTGTGCGCGTGTGCGACTTATCGGCGGAAGGTTCAGGGAATCATCCTCGCCCTTCTTCCTTTATGGACGAAATAGGAATGCAACCATACATTCTATTCCTCGTGTCGTCAGGAAGCTGGCACGTAAAGCAGTTGACCAGCGTACAGACCATCTGTCGAGACTGCAAGTGCCGATGCGGGAAAGCGTTGCCGCTTGTCACCGTCTTTAAAGACGAAGAGAAGAGGCGTGCGGTGTTGCTGATACCAGTTATTTGCGTCCGAGTCCAGCGCTCCGGCCTGCTGAGTGCCCAGCTTTTTTGTGAGTGCTGTGATGTCGTATCTGACCAGGCTCATCGCGGATTCTCCACCCTGCAGAATGGCCATACGGAAGTGGAGGTAGGCGGCTTTGCTGTCTGCGGGGACGCGTTTGCCGTCCCGTGCAAGGGCTCCTAGCACGACTGAAGATTTCCAGTAACCTGCGCTCGCTGAGGTTTCCAGGAGGGATGGTCCCTCCTTTGGAGACGTTGCAAGCTCGGGATGGTTGACCAGGAGCAGTCCCAGCGAGTGAATGGCTGGTATGTATCCGTCGGCGGCAGATGAGCGCAAAAAAGCCTCGGCTTTGCGAAGATCGTGCGGATGGTCCGCATTCACCGAGAAGAGTGTGCCGAGATTGTAGGCGGCGACAGGATCGTGCAGCTTCACACCGGTTTTGTACCAGGTCTCGGCGGCGGCTTTGTCCTGCTTCACGCCGATCCCGAAGTAGTAGAGGTCGCCCAGATAACTGGCAGCGACTCCGTCTCCCCTGCTGGCCGCTTCGTGAAAGAATTGCACGGCCAGCTCCTCATCTTTGGCAACGCCGAGGCCCCACACGTACAACACGCCCAGATTCACTTTTGCTCTTGTAAGGCCGGAGGCGGCGGCGAGTTGGTACCAGTGCAAGGCACGCGCCCGATCGACCGAAACACCTATGCCAGCCTGATAGAAGAAGCCGATCTCATTTTCCGCCTCAAGATCTCCGGCTTCAGCGGCTTTTTGGTACCAGTACGCGGCCTGCTTCGCATCCTGCGTTACTCCGTTGCCTGTAAAGTAAGCCGCGGCCAGTTCAATTTGTTGAGAAGCGTAGCCCTTTTGAGCATCTGCCTTTAGCTGAGTGATATCTGTTCCCTCCGCTGAAGGCACATAACCTGCAAGTAGGATTACACCGATAGCGAGTAACAGGGCTCTAACGAGTTTTACGGAGACTAGGAGAGGGTCGCGAGTTATTCGAACCATGATTTTCCTCCAGTAGTGAGATCTGGCCATGTCTCCGGGTCTTTTCAACTAACTACATCCCATGAAGCGTAGCCGGCGCTACCTAGACTTGCGGGATTACGGCAGATAATCAGCGAAGTTCCACGGTTATGGGGTGTCTCGTCACGTGTAAAGAAGGCTCTAACTACCCCAGTGTGCTGTTGGTCACCACAAGGAGCAACTCGTCACATAATTGGAACTATGTAATCGCGCCGCTCTAGCCTCCTTGATGATTTCGCTGCGAGAGACGGAACTGTAGTTATCGGTTCCGCTGAATTATTTTGCTAACAATACGTCACTGGCCTCGACACAGGAGCTTACTGTGCAACCATACATCCGGAATATGTGCTGGCTAGCTCACATGTGACGGATAGCGGGGCGGAGTGACGAAGCTGGCCAAGCCCGGGAAGAACATGAGTCGACGATGAGAAGATGAACTCTCGAATCCTCTCTTCCGGCGACGCCTCCCATCGATCGTCAGTCATCAGTCCTCACCGCGCGGAGATTCGTCACCTGTAAATCAACCCACGGATTCTGCCGTTTGTCACATTCTGTGCGGCACTCGTCACAAGGCTGTTGTTGACCGCGGAAGTGTCGCACATAATGCACTGCACCGGGCTGCGGGTTGCAAATCTGTTTACTTTGCAAGACGATCCATGCTCCCGGAGAGTGCAGAACAGCACGTGGCACGAGCAGTAACTGCCTTCGCTATGAGTGACTCAAGTGTTACTTGAAGTCAACGGGACGAAGGCCTTCAGGCCTCCCGATGTCGATGATTCGGAGTCGGAACGGAAGACCGCCTGCGCACCAACACTTGAATGGAGTCCAGCTATGTTCAGAAATATCTCAGTTCACGCGTCGATTCTTTTCGTCCTGCTTTTTCTGTCCGTTTCTCCAGCTCTGCTAACTGCGCAGACCGATTCCGGCATTGTGTCGGGATTAGCGGTCGATCAAAGCGGAGCCCTCGTCTCCGATGCGACCGTAACGCTCACCAATACAGGGACAAACGCTGAACGAACGGTAACTACGAATCACAGCGGCGAGTACACCTTTCCCCCTGTGGCGGCAGGCATTTATACAGTTAGGGCGGACGCTCCGGGCTTTCAGCGGTTCGAGGCACGGGTCGAAGTCACTGTTGGCGGGCACGCAACGGTTCCGATAAAGTTCGCTCTCAGTGGTGCGCAACAGACAGTGACCGTGATCGATCAGGGCGGGACTACTGTCAATACGCAGACTCAGGAAGTGTCGCAGATCGTGAGCAGTGTCCAAGTCTCAGAGCTGCCCAGCCTCACTCGCAATCCCTACGATTTTGTCTCGATCTCCGGCAACATCAGCTCTGGAGATAAGGTAGCGCAGAGTGGCGCGACAAAGACTACCGGAGACCAAAACGACACAACTCGCGGCGTTGGATATTCGCTCAACGGCCAACGGTCCAGTGGCACTGAGATTCTGTTGGATGGGGTTGAGAATGTTGACTCCTACATTACCGGGCCCGAGGTCACGGTGCCGATCGATGCGGTGCAGGAGTACCGCATTACGACCAGCAACTTTGAGCCACAGTACGGTCGCGCGTCAGGCGGCGTCGTCAGCGTCGTAACCAAATCGGGGACCAATCGATTTCATGGGGGAGCATGGGAGTTCAACCGCCTGGCGGCCTATACCGCCAATACGGTTCAGAATGCGCAAAGCGGCGTACCGAAGGGCGGCTACACGCGCAACCAGTTTGGCTACGATGTAGGTGGACCAATCTTGAAAGACCGGCTGTTCTTCTTCCAGAGTACTGAGTGGGTGAGGGTGCGTAGCGCGGGCAACCAGATCTCGCTGGTGCCGACGCCGCAGTTTTTGGCTGCATCCAATTCGGCGACTCAGGCCTTCTTCACGCAGTATGGGTCTCCGGCTCCGGCTTTTACCCAGACCTTGAGCAAGGACGACGTGGTGGCTTCGGGTGTGAATCCAACTCCGGGTGGACCGTTTGATCTTTTGCCTGGAAGCACGCCGGTATTCGGTGTAGCGCAGTTTACATCTCCCACCAATGCCGGAGGCGGCGATCCGCAGAACACGTATTACTTGATTGGACGTGTGGATTTCAACGCGACTCCAAGAACTCAGATGTACGGGCGGTATGTCTTTTACAACGAGCTCGATGAAAACGGTTCGATGTTCAGTACGCCGTACTCGCAATATAACGTTGGTGCTTCCGAGCGGGACAACGCCGCACTCTTCGGCCTGACCCACGAGTTTTCCGGCTCCCTGGTGTCCAGCACGAAGTTGAGCTTTACTCGTCACACGCTGAGTCAACCCTTCGATACGTCGCAGCAGAACGCCCCTACCCTGTTTCTTTATAACAATGCGACGATCGGCGGGAATCTGGTTCAGTTTCCTGGCTTCTACAGTCAGTTTGAAGGAACTGGGGGACTTCCATCTGGAGGACCACAGAATACTGCTCAGATCAGCGAGGACATTGACTGGACGAAGGGTCAACACTCCTTCAAGGCCGGTACTCAATTGCTTTATATCCAGAACAACATCCTGTATGGCGCCTATGCGCAGGCAGTTGAGGGGATCGGCACAAGTGCTCCAACGGGCCTGGATAACTTTTTGAATGGAACACTTTCGATCTTTGAGGGCGCTGTTGACCCGAAAGGCGCGCTGCCCTGTGAGCGCAACTACGCGACTGGCAATCTCGTCCAGACACCGCAATGTCAGATCACTCTACCCGCCTCGCAACCGAACTTTGCCCGTAGCGACCGGTTCAAAGACTGGGCAGTGTACGCGCAGGATGCGTGGAAGATCACTCCGCGCTTCACGCTCAACTATGGTGTGCGCTATGAGTACTACGGGATCCAGCACAATAATAAGCAGAACCTCGATGCCAACTTCTACTACGGCCCAGGTGCGACGCTTCAAGAGCAGATTCGCAATGGCCAGGTGTTCACGGCTCCTGATAGTCCCATCGGTAAATTGTGGAATCCGCAGTACGGCACTGTTGGACCTCGTGTCGGCTTTGCCTATGACATCAACGGCGATGGCAAAACAAGTCTGCGTGGTGGATACGGAATAGCCTACGAGAGGAACTTTGGAAATGTAACCTTTAATGTCATCCAGAATCCACCCAACTACGCTGTGGTCCAGATCACGACACCCTCGCCCATAACGACGAACAACGCTGGTCCCATTGGCGGCTCCAGTGGAACGGTTCCGCTTCCGCCAACCAGCTTGAGAAACGTAGATGAAAACATTCGCACGGCGGCAACGCAGTTCTACAGCCTGACAGTAGAGAGGCAGCTCGCGAATAACGTGGTTGCATCCATCGCTTACGTTGGTTCACGCGGGACACATCTTTACGACGTCAAGGGCTACAACTTGCGTGGTGCCGGCAACGTCTATCTCGGCGACCCTGTTCAGGACGCTAGCGGCAACTTCATCTACTCGCGCCTCAACAATCAATACGGGTCGATCAACAACCGTGGCAGCGAGGGAGATTCTTACTACAACGGCTTGAACCTCGGTTTTCAGATGACAGATCTCGAGCGCACGGGGCTCATTATCACAGCAAACTATACTGTCGCGCACTCGACTGACAATCTGAGCTCGACGTTCTCTGAGAGCAATAGCTCGGTCAACGGCATTGGCAATCTTGGCTATCTCGATCCGTTCAACCCTGGGCTGGACCATGGGGCCTCGGACTTCGACATTCGGCAGCGATTCGTCTTGGCGCCGATTTACAGAACCCAGTGGTTTAAGAATAATCACTCCCTCACGGGGAGACTCCTTGGAGGATATGAGGTCACTGGTATTTACACTGTCCGCACTGGGACGCCATTCACGGTCTCCGATAGCAGCAACTCGCTGAATCGCAGCGCCGGGGTCGGCATACCTCGCTACACGCCTGGTACAACCATCTCGAACTACAGTTTCACTAAAGCAAAAGATCAGAACGGCTCCGGCGCGAACCTCTACGACCTTGTCTCTTTACCCGCAGCCGTAAGCTACGGCAATCCGGCGCTCGGTGGAATATCCGACTTCGGGCCATATCCCTCTGCGATGACCCATCGGAACGCGTTTTCCGGGCCAGGCGCTTGGAACTTCGATCTTGCGGCAAGTAAAAGTCTTCTGATCAGAGAAGGTATCGAGGTTGAATTGAGAGCAGAAGGATTTGATATCTTCAACCACCATAATCTTTACATCACCGAGTCCAATAATGACGTCGCCAACTACGGCTATGATGGCGCAACCATCCCTATCCAGGCAAAGAAAGGTGGCGTCAATGGTGGTGCGAACGATGAGCGCCGCTTCGGTCAGTTTGCCCTGAAGGTTAAGTTCTGAGTTATCTCCTCGGAGAGAACGCCTTTGCCTCCACGGCAATCCCCAGCACCCCAGGCAGAGCCGAATTGACTCGTACGGTAGACATGGCACTTCAGTTTTTCTCATGTACTTCAGCCGTTTAATGCGCTTTCGCGGGTTTGTTCAAACCGATTAACTGATCACGAGTGCGTTGGAGAATCTCTAGTGAAAGGTCTGGGTCTGACACGGCACGAGACAGGTTGATCGCTCCTAGCATCGCACTAATCATCAGAATCGAACGGGCGCGCCGATCGGGGGCTGCATTTGGCGGAACAAGGCCCGTCGAGTATGCCAAGCTGCGCTTGAGTCGGGCGGTATACACGGCTTTCGCCGATCGACTCGCCCGAGGCATGTCACCGAGCAAAGCGCCCAAAGCGCAGCCTGTTCCCGGAGCATCCCGATGTCCTTCGGACAAATAATTCTCTAGAAGTTTCGCTAAAGTGTCAGTGTGTTCCTCCCAGCGATCAAGGTCCTGGAATGCGGTGGCCAGCGCCTCAACCACCAGTTCATCGCGTGAATCGAAATGTTTGTAGAAGCCGCCGACAGTAACACCGGCTTCCTTCATTACATCGGCAACGCCGATGCCTTCGAGACCGAGTTCACGAAACCTCTTGGCAGCAACGCTCACGATCCGAGTGTGTGTCTCCGCCTTATCTCTCTTCGAATAACCCATCTACCATCACCATTTCTTCCCCGAGTCCGCATGGCTCGCTCCAATCGCTAACCTCCGCAACGTGCGGGTTTCTATCGGGGTTTCAACTACCTTCCGGAGGAACCCTCTCGTGAGAGTCTTTCGCCCTTCGACGTTCATTGACAAGGCGGAAACGGCAATCGAAGGCGGCAGCGCGGATTTCCAGGAGGCTTTGATAGGCGGGCGATTGATACCAAGCCGAGGCAGTTTCATTGTCCGGAAACCGAATAATCATGCCGTCGTTGAACGCGGGCTCACCGGATAGGACTTGCCACGGCCCAAAGGCAATCACCTCGGCACCGACTTCCCGCAAAAGCGGCTCGGCCTGGGAGGCATAGCGGCGGCGAGATTCTTCGTCAACAACTGTTGCTTCGACAATTACGTAGGCGCTCATAGCTTCCTCGTGATCTCTCTCGCCAAGGGTAGCAAGAACTTCTAGAGTATTATCATAATCTACGCTACTTCGATGAAAACCGCTTAGTCTGGGGTGCAACAAAATCGTCACCTTGATAATAAGCAGCAAATACTTCGCTCTCTTGAATGGAGCGCGATAAATGTTCTAAAGAAGGTTTCCACAAAATACTTTGCAACTTCTGGATTATGTTAATACTCTTATGGAGTGAAAGCGCAGATCAGTCCCTCACAAGTACAGGAGAAACAATGAGCAACTCGTCCCCAGAGCGGAATAAGGCAATCGTGCTCGAAGCATTCGACACTCTCTTCAACAAGCGTGACTACGCGGCAGCGAAACGCTTCTGGTCACCGAACTACATTCAGCACAGCGCACACATCCCCCAGGTCGTGAAGGTCTACTCGGGCTGGTAAAGAGCCTACCCTCAACGGCCAAGTACGAGCCTGGGGTAATCCTGGCCGAAAGAGACTACGTGATCGCGCACGGACGTTACTCGGGTTTGGGGTTTCCGGCGAACTGGATCATAACGGACATCGTCCGAATGGAAGACGGTGTTTTCGTCGAACACTGGGATGTCATTCAGGACGAGGCTACAAAGGAACAGTCCAGGAGCGGGCATCCCATGTTCGGCGACACGTTCCCCAAGTGACAGCCGAAAATAACGCAATCGTCCTGAAGGTGTTCGACAACCTTTTTAACAGGTCAAGGAGGTACTAGCTATGGTTGCGCCTGGGTGCAGCCGAAATGCGAAGTATCCCCGGCCTTGACCATGCGCTCAGCTGGCCCTCAATCAACAACTTTGCCCGGTCGTCTATTACTTCCGAACAACCGTCCGCCTCGGTTCTGGTGTTAGACTTCATCCACTAGCGTTTGGCGCCGTACTACGATTAAATGAGGGTGTCCGATCAATACGTTACTTCGTTATGGAGACCATCAAACATCCAGCCCGCCTGGTAGTTCGTGAAATAGACCAGACGCAAACGGTAACCATCAACTCCCTGCCTTTCACGATCGGCCGTCAGGCGGATCGTGATCTCTATCTCACCAACTCGCAGGTCTCACGCGAACACGCCAACATTTACGAGGACGCAGAAGGGTTCTTCATTCAGGACCTCGGCAGTCGCCACGGAACCTTCGTTAACGACATCCGCAAGGACACTGCGCGCCTTCGTTCCGGAGATCACATCAAGCTCGGCCCATCCGGCGCCACCCTCCTCTTTGTCACCTCTGCTGGCCACACGTCCACCATCGCTCTATTCCTCCAGATGGCATCCGGAGTCTCCACTTCCGAGCTTCAGAAGCTCTCCCTCTTCCTCCAGGCTGCGCAGAGCTTCAACAACGCCAGCGTGTTAGAAGACATTTTCAGCACGATGATTGAGTACACACTGCGACTCACCCAAGCCGAGCGCGGCTTTGTCTTCCTTGGCGATGGTCCCGCTAGCCTTTCCTTTGAGTGTGGCTTCGATCGCGACGGCCAGCAAATCTTCGACGATACGAAGATCTCGCGCTCAATCGTCCGCGATGCAGCCGAGTCCGGACAGGAGTATATTCTCGGCGACGTCAGTGGCGAAGGGCAGCCCGTCGGTCGCGAGAGCGTCATCGCCCACGAGCTCCGCAGCGTCATCGCCATTCCCCTGCGTGGTCGCAACTCCGGCCGTCTTCTCGGCCTCCTCTACCTCGACAGCCGCCTCCGGAGTAGCACTCTCAACAGCGTCGGCCGCGATATCCTCCTCGCCATCGCGACCGAGGCAGCAACTCTTGTTGAACATGCCCGCTTAGTTCAGGCCGAGCGCGCCGCCGAACTTCTCCGCAAGGAGATGGAAATCGCTGCCTCTATCCAACAGAGCATCATAGCTCGCCATCTTCCTACCTTTCCTTACGCCAAGATCGCAGCGAAGACCATCCCTTGTACAGAAGTCGGCGGCGATTTCTACGATGTCATTCCTTTGGAGAACGGCTTCGTCGCCATCGTCGCCGATGTTTCCGGCAAAGGCGTGCCTGCTGCCTTGCTCGCTTCGATTATCCAAGGCATGATGTACGCTCAGGCCCGAAGCCACATATCCCTGGTCGACACCGTCACCACCGTCCAATCCTTTCTGTGCTCCCGAGTTTACGGCCAGAAGTATGTAACCCTCGTTGCCCTCCACTACAAACAAAATGGCGAGGTCGAATTAGTCAACGGCGGGCACGTCTCTCCTCTTCTCATTCTTGAAGACGGAACGATCACTCCCATTCTCGGCGGCGACGTCCCCGTTGGCCTTCTCCACAACGCTACTTTCCACTCCATCTCCTTTACTCTGCCTCTTCACGCACGTCTCGTGCTCCAGAGCGATGGTGTCAGCGAAGCCGAAAACCCCAAAGGTGTGCAATTCGGCTCCATCGAACGCCAGCGCGAGTTTTCGGCCCCAGACCCCATCCAGACCACCTTTGCTGCCATGTTCCGCTTCTGCGAGGGTGCCCCTACGCAAGACGACTGCACCCTCCTGGTCATCGACAGAACCGCCTGACGCCCTAAGCAACAACGCGTCTGTTGGAGAAACCATGAAACTTCTGCTGAAATTCAATCTGATTGTCCTCGCCGTTGTCGCCATCGGTCTCGCCATTGTCTCGTGGGTCGCTCACTCCTTCCTCATCGACAATGCGCGAGCCCAGGTCCTGCAGCAAGCCGAACTTATAATCCGGAGCGCAAGCTCCACACGCGACTACACTACGGAAGAACTCACACCAATCATCGTCACCGCCCCAGCCATGCGACACACCTTTCTCCCGCAGGCCATTCCGTTTTATGGGGCGACGGTCACCTTCGCTCACCTCCGCCAAAAGTTTCCCGAGTACATGTACAGGAAGCCACGCTCAACCCTACAAACCTTCAGGACCGTGCCGTCGATTGGGAGGCCGATGTCATTGATGCCTTTCGCAACAAGCCCGACGTGAAGGAGTTCGTCGGCGAGCGTGAAACCGCTACTGGCCCCTCGCTCTATCTAGCTCACCCTATCAAGACGGAGGCAAGCTGTCGGGAGTGCCACTCACTGCCCTCTGCTGCTCCAAAAACCATGATCCAAAAGTACGGATCAACGAACGGTTTTGGGTGGAAACTAAACGAAATCGTTGGTGCCCAGATCGTCTCCGTGCCCATGGCCTCCCTATCCAGATTGCGTCAAGGGCCTTCAAGACCCTCATTTGGTCTCTCGCCACGACGTTCGCTGCAATTCTGCTCGCTATCGATCTTGTGCTTTACTTCCTTATCATCCTGCCCCTGCGCAAGCTTTCTGCCGTCGCCGACCGTGTCAGTCTTGGCCAGGTCGACCAGGCCGGACTACCCGTTCGCGGCAAGGATGAGATGGCACAGCTCACGGCATCCTTCAATCGCCTGGTAGTCACCGTCGTGAAGGCTTTGCGAATGCTCGGCTAGCTATACAACACGCCGCTCTTGCGAAACCTTCCGCTAACCGAGGAGAGAAATCTCTGCCTCGCATCCTTCTCCTCAATCTCCTGCGCGACCAGCTCCACCAGCGACTGGAGATCATTCGAACTGCTTGAAGCGCGTTTTACCAACACGCCCGCGATAGGACCGACATAGTGGGCGAGCTTCAGCGTAATCTCGCTCAACTGATCTGGCTCGTACTTCGATGTCTCACCAATCACTCCTCCCTGTGCGGCACCAGTCACCTCGCGCGTCGAAAGCGAAACAACCCTGAACTCCGAAGCGTGGCCCAGGTGTGACGCATCCAGCGCTGCGAGAAACTCTCTCGCGTTCTGCCACCGCTCTCGCTTCTCTTTAGCGAGCGCCTTCATCACTATGGCGGAAAACTCTAGTGGTATCAGCGGGTTAGTCTGGCTTGGCGATACCGGGCGGTGCTGCAGAAGCCCCCCGATCACCTGCGCGTAATTCGTGCCTTCAATCGGTAGTCTGCCCGTAATCATCTCGTACAGAGTCACACCCACCGCATACATATCCGACCGCGCATCGTGCCCTTCGCCCGATAGTTGCTCCGGCGCTATGTAGTGCATCGATCCCACCAGCGCCCAGGTCATCGTCAACCGCGCGTCGGAGGCTGCTAGCGCCAGCCCTCACTTATGTGATGAAAACACCATAATGCAACCCCAACGCGACTGGGCCGAGGTTCGTAAAAAAAGAGACGCGGCTTCCTAAAACGAGTGGAGCCGAACTCAGATGGAACTCCGCGAAAAGGAGAGCGGACACCATACAGTTGAAAGCTAAGCACCATTGTCTTCGTGGGAAAGAGATCAGGACACTAGAAGCTAATCTTCAAAATCTGCCCGTTGTTGCCGACGAACCATCCAGCTTCTGGATTTGCAAAAGCGACCGCCCAATAACCGCTCACATCCGGCAATTTGATCCAGGTTTGTCCTTCGTCCGGACTCCAGGCTGCTGCGCCGGAGGTGAAGTTAGGCTGAGTCTCTGTCGTGATCACCACACTTCGGTCGTGTTCACGGCCGAAGTCGTCGCGATGGCGCCAATCGTCCCGATGTTCAACGCCACGCACATAGGCGAGACAGAAGATCGCTCCTGGAATCGGGGGCTTGGTGGTTAGCGTCCATCTTTGGCCGCCATTATCCGAGGTTGCCGCCTGAGCAGCGCTGTCCGTGGTCAAGTCGCCGCCACCCACAATGCCGTGCCAGGGATCGCGGAACGCTACCGAGAAGCCGCCCGCATTAGCATTGCTCACCAGCGGAGTGTCATACGCATTCCAGGTGTAGCCGCCATCCCGAGTCGCCAGTATCCGAGCTATGCTTGAGCCGCCGGTGGCGATCCAGGCGTTTTGCCATCCTTCTGTAGTGATGCAGGTTCCGCTGGACGAGAACGATGCTTCGCCTGGCAACGCAGGTGGCATACTGCGGGCGATCGACTGCCAGGTCGAACCATCGCTGGTGCGAATGTCAGGAAATACTCCGTTAACTGAGTCGCTGTGCGCGATGCCGCGATCCGGCCCCCAGAACGCAAAGCAGTCATAGAAGGCATTCGCCGTCTTATTCGTAAACTGAATGGTCCAGTGCGCGCCGGCGTCTTCCGTCTTGTAGATGCGAAAATCTCCGGTGTCGTTCCCGATCGACATGAGATAAGCAACCCGATCGCTAACGCCTTGGACATCGCGGAATTGCAGACCTTCAGCTCCTGGCACGACTCCGGACTTCCAGGTCGAACCGCCATCGGTCGTAACCACGTACGTACCACTGGCTCCCGCTGCCCACACTACGCGGGAGTTCACTGGACTGACGGCAATCAGCAGTTGCGTCGTGCCGCTCTGCTGAGGAACAAGAGTGGGTTGATGACCTTTCCATGCTTCTTGTGCATACACGCCAGTAGCGGCGGCAATCAAGAGAACGAACAACAGCAAACGCTTTGACATGGACTTCCCTCCTTGAACCGCCGTTTCGAGCGTGATGAAGTATAGGAACGCCGCGGAAGCCGCGTCAAATCAGGGCACCTGATTACTGCGACTGGGCGGAGCCGGTGCAGATCATCGAGTGTTGAAGCTACAAGAGGATATCTGGGATCACTTACCGAGAATCCGATTTTCCGGTACAAATCCGAGTTCTGTAGGTGAATCGGTGATATGTGGCGACTGACCGATCTGAATTGCGGGGCCCGACTGGACACTACGCTCCGTCTCAGCGGTCTTGTTTGATGCGGTCTCGGTCTAAGGTTCGGATACAGTGACCGCGAGTGTAACGGTTTCGTCTGCGAGAAAAACGATCGTTCCCTCTATGTTGAACGACGAGCCTGTGCCGCTAGCCGCAGGCCATTGAGTAACCTGAAATGAGAGGCTGTACGAAGAACTCATCACTGATCCATAACTGACTACGAGGTCCTGCGGCTTTAGGGATATACCTTCAGCGATCTCCACGGCCGGGTGCACAACTCCCTCTCCGTTGATCCGACTCAGCTCAATTTGGACCAGTCCTGCTACCGACGCATCCAATTTGTCTGCGTTGACGTAGAACCCGAGGATGCAGAAAGGTCCTCCGCTGGATGTCAGGGTAAATGCTGTGTTAGACGGAGTGGCGCCTGCGGGTGCGGCTGCAACCGCAATTGATCCGAAAGATTGCGTTGAGAGTCTCATCGCCATTTCGCCACCCCTAGGATAGTGCCGAGATAAGAGTACAGCCTAGAAGAACGTTGTGCTTTGGTCCGAGCAACTAAAGGTTACGTGAGTTATGGATCGCGGTACTCTCGGCGCTTGAGTTCGCGGAGTGCCTGCTCGTGGCCTTGGAGTGCAGCCTGACGAATCCAGTGACGGGACTGGCTGTAGTCGTGCTCTACGCCCTGGCCGATGGCGTACAGGTGGCCAAGCTGGAACTGGGCTTCGGCGTTTCCATGATCGGCGGCTTTGCGATACCACGCGGCGGCCTGAGTGTAGCTGAGCGGGACGCCTTGGCCGGTGTAGTAGAGGTCGGCCAGCTTCTGCTGGGCTTCGGGAAAGTTCTGGGTGGCGGCCAGGCGATACCAGTGGGCAGCTTCAGTATTGCTTTGTGCGGCTCCCTCACCTTTGCGATACATGAGGCCGAGGTTGTATTGCGCCCAGGCGAGGTTACTGTGAGCGGCGCGCTGGCACCATGCGAAAGCTTCAGAGAAGTCGTCAGCTGCGTAGAAGCGGAAGCTAAGGTTGGCCTGCGCGTAAGCGTGGCCTTGCTCGGCGGACTTGCGCTCCCAATATGCGGCCTGAGTGTCGTCTTGCGGCAGACCCTGACCCGCGTCGTACAGAGTGCTGAGGAGGTACTGCGACTCGGCATGGCCTTGCTCGGCAGCAAGTCGGAAGCCGGCTGCGGCTTCGCTGAAGCTGCCAGAGTTGTAGTCGGTGACAGCCTGCCGGTAGTGCGGGTTGGAGGCTGCGTTGGCGGCATCGCGGCGGCCGCGGGCGATGATGCTGGAGCGCGTGGAATGGAGCGACAATGTGGCGCCCGTAGGGATGTGCTGCAGGCCAGATTTGGCTTTATCTTCCATCTTTATCTTCCATGCGCGCTGATCTGGCGGTCGATAAGCTCGAAGCGGCGGCGGGCATCGGCGATCTGCTCGCGAAGGCTGGCGGCAAGCTCGGTGAGGAGATCGCGGTGTTCGGCGGCGACGGCTTCGGCGGCGAGGTGCAGTTGGGCGAGTTCGCCGGCGAGCAACGTGTGCCGCTCGGCATCGAGCGTTGCGATATCTCGCTCGGCGTGCTGGATCTGGCGCGTGATGCGAAGAAGCTCGGCAGCGGCGCCTTCGCCGGCGATGGAGGCGTTGATTTCGCGGTGATCGTCCAGCAGACGCTGCAGGGTTTCTGTGTCGCCGCGGTTGTAAGCCTGATTGGCGCGAGCCATTAGCAGAGTGAAGTGTTTCTGCTCCGCGTCGTCGCGCGCGAAGTCGGGATGGATGCGCTTGGCGACGTCGCGGAAGAGAGTCTTAAGGCTGGGCGGTGGGTCGAACTCTTCGGCTTCACGAGCATCACCGAATGCGGCATCGTGGGTCTCCTGCGCGCGCTGGCGGGTCTCCTCGGCTCGGCGACGGGCGGAGTCGGAGTCGTAGAGATCGACCTCGCGCTCGGCGATGCGCGCTTCGAGGTCGTCGAGTTCGGCGTAGAGAATGCCGACCTGGCGGAGGTAACGACCTTCAAAGGTCTTGAGTTGGGCTCGGATTTGAGCAAGCTCGGATTCGCGCTCGGCAAGCATCGTGCGGACAGTAGCAAGTTGCTCGCGCTTGTCGAGGAGCGCGGCGTCGTCAGGAGTTTGCTGGAGGATGATTTCGGCTGGCATACGGCTTCCCGTAAGGGCAAGCTCTAGTTTAGCGGAGCGGAGCCGTCAACGACCGGATTGGGCTAGAACCGGAGCCTCACAGCTGACTCGAAGGAAAAGAAGTTTGTCGCCAAAGCGACGGGCAACCCGGCGTATGCCGTCCAGAGGTTTCTACTTTTTTTGCCGTTGTACCGGCAAAGATTCGACGCGAACAAACTAGAGACGTCAGGCGAGGCAGTTCCGCTGCTCACAGACGTGTCGTACCTTCCGCGCATCCTGCATAACGCGTACGCCGCGTCGGATACGGGTGCGCTGGTCGCCCTGCGTGGCACCGAGATTTCGCTCTCAACCCACTCATTCAGCCAAACTTGGCAGCCGCGGCAGCGATAGGTAACGATGAGACTGTGCGAAGATGGGGAGCCAAGTTCAGCCTGGTCCATCCGTTCGGTCTGGATGAAGAGGAGCCACGATCCCGATGACAGTAGCTCAGGTGTGGAAGAGTTCGAAGTTCACGATTGAACGCAATCAAGGCAAGACGCCCGGGACAGTCATCTTTCGCTTGTCAGGGCCGTTTACGGCGCGGGACATGTACGGCGCCCTCTCACCGAACGCGCTTCGCAACACGTTCGAATCGGAGGTGGACAACGCTCAACACGCTCTCCATATTTTGGACCTGACGGAGGTCCCCTACATGGATTCCGCGGGGCTTGGGCTGATCGTCAGCCACTATGTTCCGTGCCAGGGCAGAGGAGTTCGGCTAGTTGTGGCCGGAGTAAGTCCGCGCGTGCTTCAACTGTTCGAGATGACTACGGTAGACAAATTCTTTCCCAGGGTCGCTACGGTTGAAGAGGTTGTGAAGGCACGGGTGCTGAGTCGGGTTTAGATCTGGGGCACCCAGCTTCGGCTTTAGTTTTGTGGGTTGGGCGGAGTGCTGTTCTCGTCGTGATGGCCGTGGTGGAAGATTTTGCCGATGCCGCGGCCTGTGCCCTTGGCAACTTTGCCGGTGCCCTTGGCGGCACCGACGCCTACGTCCTTTCCAGCTACGCCTGCGCCTTTGCCGACATTGCCTGCGGCGTCGATGGGGTGGAGGGTGACCAGATCGCCGGCGCCTTTGCCTACACCCTCGGCTGCGGATCCGGTTCCCTTGGCGGTACCCTTGCCGATGTCGCCGGCTCCGCTGCCCACGTCACCGCCGGGGCTGCGGGGCTGGGTTTGGGATGGAGCGGGAGTGGTTTGGGTGGGCGTCGTCTGGGTGTTCTGGGCGGAGACGCTCTGGCTGGAGATGGCGAAGGCTAAGGTGAGGAGCACGAGGGATGGGGTGGGGAATGTGTGGCGCACGAATGAGCCCTCCTGCGCATTTAGATGCGTCGGGGAGGGGGTTGGAAGCGTGTTGCACGGACGGGAGGAGGGTTCGAGCATTCCCAAACCGGGAAACCCAGAAAATAAATCCGGAATCCGTGTCACTTTTTTATTCACCACAAACTATGACTGCTTAATCACCACGTTCACCATGCAAAACACCACAACTTCACCACAAAAACACCACGTCGAAACACCCTTGTTTCTCAAAAAACCCAACAAAACACCATAAACTCATCCGTCAGAAAAACTTCTGCCGGGTGCCATATCTCAATTCTGAGTTGTGGGTATTCGAGCGAAGCGAACGCTGGTTTCGGGAGCCGACAGAGAGGTCACGGCTGCATGCGGGAGCGGGCGTCGCGGGGGTGGCCGGTCGCGGGTTCGTGGGTGCCGGCGAGGGAGAGGCCGAAGCGGGCATGTTGGCGTAGATCGACTCATACTTGCCGGCGGCGACCTGGTAGGTTTCGTGCCAGATGCCGACGGAGCCGTCGTCGCCGACGCTCTGGTTGAAGGCCTTCCAGGCGGGGAGGTGGGCGGCGTTGCGGGACTGGGCGTAGTCGACGAGTTGGTCGAAGCTGCGCCAGTACTGGATCATCGTGATGCCGGGCCAGTAGAGGGAGGTCTGGGCGGCGAGGAAGCCGAGATGGGGTTGGTGTAGAGTTCCTGGAGCATGGGGCCCATGGCTTTGGCAACGGGGATCCACTTGTTGAAGGCGAGCGGGCGGTTGATGCGAAAGCCGATGAGGAAGATGACGAAGGGGCCTTCGATGCGGGTGGAGTAGCGGCCTGCGTGGATGGTGGGCATATGGGCAGAAGTTTATAACCTGATCGGATGATCTCGTTTGGGGATGCCGTGAGGGGTTTGAGCTTCGCTCGAATGCTCATTTATGGGATGAAACTGCAGGAATGGGCCGCGGCTTGAGTTCCTCTATGGCCTGCCGTCGGAGAGATGAGTCGTATTCTCGGTGGTCGCATCCAACTTGCGAACGGATCGGAGAGAGGGCGATATGAAGAAGGGCTATTGGGTGGTTGCGTACCATACGGTTGGTGACGAGGCGACGATGAAGAGCTATGTGGAGTTGGCTGGAGCGGCGTTGGCGCCATTTGGGGCGCGGGTTCTGGTGTCGCCGAAGAGTGAGGTTACGGCTTTGGAGGCCGGGTTGAAGCAGATGACGGTGGTGGTGGAGTTTGACAGCTATGCGGATGCTTTGGCTGCGTATGAGAGCACGGATTATAAGAAGGCTCTAGATGTGCTTGGGTCGGGCGTGAAGAGAGATTTTCGGATTGCTGAGGGAGCTTGATCGGATGAGAAGTTTTTTTGAGGGGTGAGTTTGTGGTGTTTTGTTGGGGTTTTTGAGAAAAACCGGGTGCAAGACGTGGTGTTTTTGTAGTGCCGTTGTGGTGTTTTGCGTGGTAAACGTGGTGATTAAGCAGTCATCGTTTGTGGTGATGAAAGATGTGACACGGATTCTGGGTTTATTTTTGGGTTTCCCGTTTTGGGAATGAACCGTTGGGGAGAGGGACTGACTCGCTCGATGGCAGTAGCCTAGGTGTGGAAGAGGTCGAGGTTCGAGATTGTTCAGGGAGTTGGCGGCGTTATGCGGGTGGCGAGGAGAAGAGCCAGAGCGCCGGTGGTTAGGAGAAGGAGGGTGGAGGGCTCGGGGACGGCGGGTGGGGTTGGCGGGGTTGTCGCAGGGGTGATGGTGAGGTGGTAGTAGTCAGGGCCTTTGATGGAGTTGGCGTAGTCGATCAACTGGTAGGAGCCGGAGTCGATGGCGGCGGTGTCGAAGTTGCCGGAGGAGGAGACGAAGGAGATGAGTGGGGGGCCGGCGAGGGTGATTCCGTTGAAGCTCAGGCTCTCGCCCGTGTTGCCGATGGTGGTGAAGAAGGTGACATCGAAGGTTTTGCCGCCGACTCCGTCGATGGTTCCGGTGGTGGTGAGGGACGGAATGGTGACGAGGTGGAGAGGGACGGCGAAGGTGAACTGTTCCGGAAGGGTGAAGGTGTAGGTGTTGGAGTCGCCGGTGATGGTGAAGAGGTCGCTGGTGTCGGCGTGGGCGGCGCGGGGGAGGATCAGGGCAGAGGCTAGGAGCGGGAGTGCGAAGAGAGCGTTGCGCATGGAGGGATTCCCTTCTCGGATTGGTGTGAGGTAAGGGTGCGCTCGCTTTTGGGGGCGTCAAGTGAATTTATGTGTGCGGTGCTGGGAGTGAGTGTAAGCTTGGTGTCTCGTAAAGACGGGAGATTTCGATGCACTATGCTTCCACGCGCCGGACGTTTCTTGCTCAGTCGGCTCTAGGTGTTCTTGCGGCTGGTGTGCCGTTGTTTGGCCAGGCTGCACCACCTGCCAGTTCGGGTCAGTCGCCTGCGCCGGTTCCGCCGCCGGCCAAGCGCACGCCGATGCCGCGCACCGCGCCGCCGTATGACAAGGCGACGATCAACATGATCGGGCCGAGGCCCGGGTATACCCCGCAGATCGGCACGATGGTGTCGATGCTGACCTGGATGGAGGGCGCTGTGCTGGGGCCGACTCGCGACCTCACGCAGGATCAGCTCGACTACCTGTTCGACAAGAATGCGAACACGATCGGTGCGCTGATGCTTCACCTGGCGGCAAGGATGATCGACGTGGATAACCTCGAGCAAAAGCAGCGAGGTACGCGAGCGCTCGATTGAGGTATTCCGATCCAAAGGCAGAGACGCTGAGCACGATCATGATCGCTGCAAACAGATGCAGCCCCATAAAGAGGCCGATGCCGAGGTGTAGTGCGATGATGGCGCAAAGCCATATCGGCCGCATTTTAGGAATCCAAATTAGAATGCAATACAAACCTTCGACCAGCAGGGTTGACCACCCAGCCAAGACGGCGAACACAGGAAAGTGCGCCAGCCACTGAAACGATACAATTCCACCAAATTGAGGCTGCATGACGGCACGCCAGATTGATTCTCCGGTCCACCAATCACGTCCTCGAGACTTTTCAATGGCTGCAGAGAGATACACGAGGCAAAGATGAATCTGCAATGTGCGCAGCCAAAGCGTGGCTCTGAGTGCAGCATAGCTCCGCTTACGAAGGCGGTTATCCAGCGAATGGCAGTGGCCCGAAGGCCCAACAAAGCAATAAAAGAGAGCGATATTAGTGAATACATCGACACCATAGACGCTTGTGTAGCTTGTGGCGATAAAAGCGAGATGCAGAAACCAGGATGACAACGCGGCGAGTCGAGTTTCAAGGCCAAGCAACAAACAGAATAGAGAGAGGACGTACACGCCAAAAATCAGGAAGACAGATGAGTCGGAAGATAGATGAAGGTAGGTGAGGTAATGTGCAATCGCGCTAAGCCTTGGGAGCATGGGATATGCGACATAGTCTCCGATCTGCCAGGGCAGGAGACCATGCTCGCCGTAGAGGCGCAAAAGGCTTCCGGACTCGCCGAAGCATTGTGTCAGCAGGACCAGGGAGGTACCGATTCGAAGGTAGGCGAATGCGGACTTTTCTGTCGATTTCAGAAATGCCTTGCCGGCTTTGGTCAAGCCTCGTCGGAGGATAAGAACAAACGCAGAAACAATCGAGTGATCGCGAGCGACGCCAAGGGTAATCATGGGCCTATCCCGGTTCGGGCGTAATCTCCCCGATAGAGAACGAGGAATTGCGGACTTTGAGTTTTGCTCTCGCGCAGGGGACGAACCTGCCAGAAGCCTAGTTTTACCTCGACCCGATCCACCGCGGGGTCTGTCTTTATGGCATCTTCGGCCAGTGCATAACCAAGCAGGGTATAGCGCTGTTTCTGCATGAGGCCCAGGCTAAATGCGATTATTCTGAAGTCCACGTCGTTGCGAACGCGTCTGTAGCGGGTGAAGTGCGTGACCGCTCCCGAGCTATAGCTGGTTACCTCTGCGATAGCCTGGCTGGCAACGTGAGGTGCAAAGAATTTGAAGGTGCTGTCAGTACCGGTGAGTTCCATGTAGGCATGGAGCCAATGAAGCGCAGTGGGATACCTTGTCCCGAGCGAAATGGCGAAGGTGCTGGTGAAGACACAAAAGACCTGTAGCAAACCCAATGCCGCAACGCCTATGTTCCTGAGGGTAGATAGGCCTATGGAGACACGCGATTGATCATAGACTGGCATCAGAACTATGCGTCCTCGAGATCGAAGAAGGTTCGTAACCCGATTACTGATTTCCGAAATGAATGTCTTCTTTCGACATGAGGCGTCCCTGCAGATCAAAGACCTGCCCCTTCGCATTGATCAGGTAAGCGTTGTAGAGACCGCGATCTACCGAGGCTATTACATCGACATACTGCTCAAGGACAGAGCTGAAGCGGCCGGCGAGACAACTGTGACCAGTCTCGTTCGTGTCGTTGGTTCCGTTGGTGTCGTTGGTGCTGCTCGTACCGTTGGTCTCGTTGGTGCTATTCGTATCGACAGTACTGGTCGTATCGGTTGTGCTGTTGGTCGAACTCGTGCTGTTGGTCGCACTCGTGCTGTTGGTGGCACTCGTGCTGTTGGTGGCATTTGTACTGTTGGTCTGATTTGTACTGTTTGTGCCATTGATAATGTACGTCGAAAATACAAAGTTGGTGGTGAAATAGTCCGTTATGATTGCGCCCTTCGTTCCTATGAAGGCGGATTTTGAAGAGTTCAACACCATGCCGGTCTGTACGACGTCAGCGAATGCCAACCTGCCCATCAGGACAGGGCGATCAGACTCGCGATCCTTAGCCGAGAAGAGATAGCTGGAGGAGGGCGTCTTCTTTGCGATGTCAAGCATCTCGCGTTTGAGCTTTGGATCAGTGGTGTTGAAGACGATGCCAGTTGCTCGGGTTTTGGCAACGACTCCCTTGGCTCCCGGATATTTTCCGGTCTGACTGCCTCCATACCTGATTACCGTCACGCATACGGTGAATACGACGCACCAGAGAACGGAGCGTCTCAGGATGGCATATTGGCAACTTCGTAGTTCAGAGGACATGATCTACCTCCACTGAGTGTTGGGACTCCTTGATCGGAGTCGGGCCCGGGGCCGGTAGTAATCCGTTGAGACACTAAAATGAAAGTTCCCAGGCCCGAACTGAGGCCACCACCTCAGCATACTGGTAAACTGCCTGACGGTTTACTGCATGTCAAGGTTTATTTTGCCATTTTTCATGGCTGCTGACTGCGGAAGCGAATGTCATCTTTTTTCATGAGGTGACCGTCGAGGTCGAAGATCTGACCTTTTCCGTCGACCAAATAAGCATTATAGAGTCCGTGATCGACCGAAGCGATGACATCAACATACTGTTCCAATGCGATTCTAGAACGGTTGTCCAAGCTGAAACGGGTGTCCAAACCGTCTCCTAGAGAGCTGCCTGCGGAGCTGATGGCAGTGGTATTCGTGGTGCTGTTATCTCCGGTAATGGTTGCGTCGCCCGTAGTACTCGCATCGCTTTTGCCATCGATCGCGCTGATGCTGTGTATGGTGTTGATAACAACCGTGGAGAATATGGAATTGATGGCGAAGTAATCAGTTATGAGTGCGCCCTTTGTTCCTATCAGCGCCGATCTGGAGGAGTTGACAGCCATCCCGGTCTGGACGACATCGGAGAATGCAAGTCGGCCCGTCAGGACGGGGCGATCCGATTCATGATCCTTCGCGGAAAATAAATAACTTGAGGCTGGCGTCTTCTTCGAGATGGCAAGCATCTCTCGTTTGAGCTTCGGGTCGGTGGTGTTGAAGACGATGCCGGTGGCATGGATTCTGGCGACGATACTCTTGGTTTCCGGAGCTTTGCCGGTCTGGCTGCTCCCATACCGGATTATGCTCACGCATATTGTGAAGACGAGACCCCAGGTGATTGATTGTCTGAGGACGACACGATGGTGATTGCCATGATGAAATATCAAGATCCACCTCACGGAGTTAACAGACGTCATCAGTGGGAGCCCGGGACCGTTGGGTAATTAGCATCGCGGAGGAAGACTAGACAGCTAAGTCAATCTGAGGCCACCACCTCAGCGTGTAACACACTGCCTGATACTTTATTGCCCTGTCAATGCATTTTTTGGGAAGAAGCACCATAGCATTAAACGTGCTCGTTTTATCGTGCGCGAAAGCAAAGTGAAGGAGTAGTGTCGCTCCGGTTGAGCACCCGAGATGCAAAGACGGTGCGGCGTCGCGGAGGGTTCTTGGGTCACTCCGGAATTCTGAAATCGTAGATCCTTCCGGCGGCGGCGCCTCCCGACCTGGCTCCTCCTGTGGAACCTCCGGCCATGGTTGCCTGCTGGCCTGTGCCCATGAAGAAGGCGTATTCTCCCGGCTTCATGGCTGCGTCCAGTTTGATCTTGTAGGTCCTGATTCCTGCGTGCTCGGCGGTGAAGGCGACCTCCTTGTCCCGCTTGACGCCTGATTTGCCGCCAGTGATACCACCGAAGCTTCCTATCTGGAACTCCCTGCGGTTCCCTTTCTTTTCGAGGATGATCAGGATGAAGTCGGATGCGCTGGCGCCATCAGGGACGTAGAGATAGAAGACGGGCTGACGGTCATTGATGACGTTCTTCGATTGCGGTCCGTTAAGATAAGCGTCCCAATGTTCGTTTCGCATGCCGTAGGTGAACATGCTGCCGGCCTTGCCGCCGACCTTTGCCTGGCTGATTGCCTGTCCCTCGATGAGAACGAATGCGTTGCTGTTCTTCCAGTAGACGCCGACCTCCGGAGGTGGGAGGCCAGGATCGTTCGAGATGGGTGTGGCGGCGACTACGACCGGGGCGGCGGGGGGAGCGGGATTAATCATCACCTTGATGACTTCGTCGGAGACCTTGGCGGCCTTGAGCTCCTTGAGGCTGTCGACGCTGGTGTCGAACTGCAGGGTTCCTCCCGCAGCGGCGGAGCGGATTTTAGTGATGATGATGTCGTCGGAGAGGCCGAGGCCCACCATGTCGATGACGTCTTTGTTTGTGATCCTTTTGCCAAGTTGCTGGCTCCACGTTGCTGGGAGGATTGGAAGGAAGAGAGCCGCAAATAGAAAGGTGCGTCGTTTCATGGGACCTCCTGACAAACTTCAGGTCGTGGCCCGGAGCCCATTGTGTGTAGGCCTAGAAATTTAGCACAGTCGTGATTAGTGGAGGCGGAGGAGGACGTCGGGAGGATGACGGAGAGCGGTTCGAGCTTCGCTCGAAGACCCACTCATGCGATGAAACTGCATGAATGGGGCACCCAATGGTATGGCGTGAGAAACTCTCTCTATTTCGTGCGTTTTGTCTTGCTTATCGTCCCGAGTCGACGTGTGCGCCCGTATTCACCCACTGGCCCTCTCTCTTGTGAAATATCTCGGTCGAGCGGCAGCTGAGAGATTCCCGCTTGCCGTCGCTCTCCATCGTGATGCGTACGAGGGAGTAGAGGACGGCGACGTCTCCGAACTCCTGGATCTCGGTCTTCGGGAAGTCCAAGGACACGAGCTTGCCATGATGTTCGGCGAAGTGCTGAGCTCCAGTCAAGAACTCTTCTTTGTCCTGCCAGTGTTCCTCTCCAGGGTTGATCGTCAGGAAGTCATCACCGATCAGCTTCTTCAATTGCTTTTGATCGTTGTCGAAGTAGCTGTCCCACACGAGCAAGCGAACAGTGAGCAACTCCTTGCGCTCGCTCTCGGTCGGCTTGGTGTGGGTTTGACCATAGCCTGATAAGGGAAGCACTCCCAACGCAAAGATCGCGACTGCGCAGAAAAGGACCTTCGTGAGTTTCAAGGGATCATCTCCTATCTGATATCTGGCTGGTGTGAGCGGAAGGGATGCTGTCGCAATCAGCATCCCTTCCGTGTTGACGGTATCCCCACAACCAGTGTGCGGTGACGTTTAAAGTGAAAGTTTCGCTTCCTCGAATTCAACAACTTGCAATGGAGAGGTTCACTCCGATGAAAGTACATGTCCAGTTACGATGAAAGTTTCGATGCATATTTGCGCTTAGTGTGAAAGTTTCCTCGATCGTTTAGTTGGCGGAGTCATATAGAGTTTAGTTTCAGCATCTTAACCCATCAACAATATTTGCATCAGAGTCACGGAAGTTGCGTACTCGGAACGCTTAATCGCGCTCAAACTGAGTCGATCCATATCACGTCACGACCGGATTTTTCCCAAACGGCGAATTGCTGGCTCAGGGCGCTGCTCGAGCAAGGCACGGCGCACCTTGAGGGTAGGAGTCATGATTCCATTTTCGGGTGTCCATGGCTACTTGCACAGGACGATAAAGCGCAGATGTTCATGGTGCTCAAGCTGGGCATTGGTGCGCTCGACGGCGGTTCTGACTTCGGTTGTGATGGATTGCTGTTGCGCTGGGGACTCGGATTCCTCGCGCTTGTTCGGAACGAGAACGGTAATGGCAAAAGGTCAAGTCATGCCGGAGCCGAAGACCGCGACGGATTCAAAGATGGTTGAAAGGGCAAGCACGTTTTCGATCTGCGATGGTGCGACGTACTTGCCTTTGGAGGTCTTGAACTCCCTCTTTAGGCGCCCCACCAGGCGGAGTCGGCCTTGCTCGTCAATCTCACCGCGATTCAGACGCATCTGTGGTGCACCCCGAGCGCTTGAACGAGGAACAAATGCACTGCACAGGACTTATCGAGCGACCATTGTCTGACCTTCATGGAACCCTCCTAGAGTTCTATTGTGGGGAGGGGAATAACAAGGCGCCGTCAAGAACAGTTAGATCCTTGTAAGGATTTGTATGGGAAGCACATCAGTCAACATAGGCACTGAAGCGCGTGGAGGCGCAGCTCCAGTTGATCAAGCATTGTCCGTAGGATGTTTAGGCGAGGAAACCCTATGTTCATGGCCTGTCGACTGACGGCCTAGGCCGCCACGGGTTGGTCGAAACTCTTAGCTTTTGCTGTTATGCTCGGGCTGCGGAAGCTCATATCGGCGGGATGCGACATCGAAAGCAATCGGCAATCGAATCGTTATTTCAAGGCCTGTCGGCCGAAGATTCGCGGCGCTGATCGTACCGCGATGCAAACGAATCGCCTCTGAGGCAATAGCTAGACCGAGACCGTTCCCTTCCGTCCCTTGCGTGTCGCCGCTAATTCGATAGAAGGGTTGAAAGATTACTTCGAGTGACTCTTCCGGAACTCCCGGACCATGATCTCGGACGGAGAGAACCCCCGTCAGTTCCGGGGTGTTCCTGTCAATCTCTAAGACGACCTCGACATCGGTTCCCGGCCGGGTAAACCGGACCGCGTTTCGAATGACATTCTCACAAGCGCTTCGAAGAGCATGTGGATCGGCGTTCTCGAGAATAATTGGCCCCTCTGTACGGAGGCTCACTGACTTGCCCGACGCGTCAGCTTCGAAGTGACTGTCGGCTGCTGTTTCCTCGACGAGCTGAGCCAAATTTACATCTTCTCTCTCTGCAGAGGATAGCCCGGCTTCAAGGCGTGAGAGCGTCAGTAGTTGTCCCATCAACCCATCGATCCTCGCGACATCACGATCCAGTCGTTGAAACATGTCGTCGGCGTCTGCCGAGTAACGCTTTTTCAAAAGAGCCACTGAGAGATTGATACGTGCCAGAGGAGAACGCAGTTCATGTGACACCGAATTCAGAAGGTTCTTTTGCGTCTGAATCAGCACGTCCAGACGACCCACCATCGAGTCAAAGTCTTTTGCCAGAGCTGACAACTCGTCAAAGCGCCTGGACACCCGAGGCGGCACCCGCGCCTTGAGATCTCCTTGCGCGACTCTTCTAGCCGTCGACTGAATGCTGTGGATCGGTGAGGCTATATGATACGCAAGCGCGAAACAGAGTAATGTCACCAGGAAGATCAGGGAGATGGTATACGGGAGGCCCTCTCCCAACAGCGCCTCCGCTATCTCACGCAGACCGGATTTCAGGTAGAGCAGCAGAACATACGGATGCCCCGAGGAAGAGACAAACCTGTAGCCAGCGATATGGGCTCGAAGTACTACGATTTGACCATTCTTCGCTGCATGCGCAACACGAAGGCCGTCGTTTGTCAGTGGCCGCGACAGCACATCTTTGTAGAATCCGTCGAGCAGGAAGAGTTGCCGCGCGCGGCCCTCATCATCGCTTTGCGAGAAACGAGCAAACGCCTCAGGACCACCCGATTCGTATGCCTTGGCAGCCTGATCCGCCAGGATAGGCGCGACGGTCGCATACATGTTGGGAGCTGAGACCTGCCTGATGCCAGTCAGGCGACTGCCGAGAAACACAATAGCGAGCATGCCCCAGGTGGTCAGCCAAAACCATAAGAAGATCGTCAGGAAGAGCCGGTACATGGGCACTCTGGCTCTAGCCCTGAGAAACCTGGCTTGAAGATTAAGAGGCAAATGTTCTCCCTTCCCAATTAGCGATTCTTGCTTTGATGTATACGATACAACTCTGCCTGAAGACAGGTTCCTAGCCAAATCTATACAAATCCTTACAGACGCTCACATTTCCTGACGGCGCGCCCTGCCCCGGAAACATACCTTTCGAATATGGATGTTCGTCTGCTGGAACTCTATGGGTTGCAGAGAAGAACGCTTCCCAACCATTCGCAAGTATCACTGGATGAAAGCTTTTGAGGGCACATCACTATGCAACTGTTTATACGCAGCATCTCCATGCTGGGCCTGACTGTGCCTCGCGCTGTGGTTCTCTCTCTGGTCTGGAGGCGAGCCTTGACAAAGGCCACGTGGCTCCGGCCACCTGCTGTTCTTACCTACGCTTCACTTGTGCTGCTGGGCGCGATCACTGCTACCACAAATGCTCAGCAACGAACTACCGAGCCAGGGACCAGCAGCAGTTCCCTTCCGGATGCACCTCAGCCCCAGTCGGGCCAGCAGAGTTCGGCTGAGCAAACACCCGCCGTGGAGGGTTCAGCGAGCGTCTCCGGCGTCGTACTGGACGTAAGTGGAGCCGCTGTTCCCGGCGCACAGGTTAGCTTGACGCATAGGGACGGAACACAATTGCGCACGCTGATCTCTGGGGGCAACGGTGAATTTGCTTTTACCAAGCTTCCCGCCGGTTCCTATCTCGTCATAGTCAACGTTAAGGGTTTTGCACCCTTCACATCTACAGAGTTCGTCGTCACGGCGCAACAGTCCTACGAGGTTCCTAATATCTCACTATCGGTTGCAACGGCAGACACGGAGGTGACGATCCGTCCCACCGACATGAGCCGTGAGCCTGTGTGGCAGGGATGACCAGGAGTAGAAAAGGCGCCTTCGGCTTGGAAGCGCTGCGCGCTCCCCACTTTCCCACACCACCGCCACGACGGCTTGAAGCTTGGCTGGCGTGCCGCGTTCGAGCAGAAACGCCCTTAGCTGGTTGATCACTGCCGTACGCCGATGAGCCAGTCGCGCACTCGATGGATCGCCTGCAAATCCAGCTGATCGTCCGTCTTGATCGGAACAAAGCGCATGTTCTTGCGTTCAACGGCCTCGGCGATCGCCTCCGCGTCGATGAAGTCGTTCTTGTCCTCCTTCACAGGAACTGCCACCACGATCCAACTGCTAACCCAAGTGAATCAAGCGGCGGACCATCTCATTAGCTCTTTGCTCTAACGAAGGTCATCGCTGATCCAACATTCCGAGTAGCTGACCATCCTCCTCTAGCACGTTTCTATCCTTGCCAGGAACTGCATACACTATGGATAGCCATGCCGCGACCGAAGACCGGAGACAAGCGTGCTGCCATCCTCCGTGCAGCCACTAAGACGATTGCTGAAGATGGCGTTGGCGCGTCCACTGCTGGTATTGCAAAGGCTGCGGCCGTGGCTGAGGGATCGCTGTTCCGGTACTTCCCGGATAAGGATAGGCTGCTCAACGAGCTCTACCGCGAACTTAAACTAGACATGCGAAGCGCTATGATCGCGGGTTTTCCCGTGACTGGCTCGCTCCGGAAGCGAATACAACATATCTGGAACGCCTACGTCACCTGGGGTATGGAGTCGCCGGCGAAGCGTAGGGCAATGATGCAGCTTACCGTTTCTGAGCGCATCACCGACCAAACCAGACAGGAGGGGCAGTCGGGCTTCGAAGACGCCACCGAAGCCATGCAGCAGTTTGTTGCGCGGGGCAAATTGAGCGATCTGCCTCCAGCTTTTGCGTCAGACCTCCTGCTCGCAATGGCTGAGACGACCATGGCGTCCATGGTGGCCAATCCAGCTAAAGCGGATCACTACCGAAGCGCAGGTTTCGAGGCCTTTTGGAGCGCGGCAGCCAAGAAGTAGCCTGGCAGGAATTTCCCACCGAATTAATGAGTATTCACTCCGTTACGCTGCATCCAATCGTCAGAATGGAGGTTTTTGATGTCCAAAGTATGGTTGGTAACAGGTAGCGCAAGTGGTTTGGGTCGCGACATCGCGGAGGCAGTTCTTGCTTCGGGAGATCGCCTCCTGGCGACTGCCCGCGATCCACACCGGTTGAACGATCTGGTGGAGCGATATGGCGAGCGGGTGCATACAGCGTCCCTCAATGTGGCAGATGAGGCGGCGGCAAAGGCCGCGGTCGCAAAGGCTGTTGAGGTCTTCGGACGGCTGGACGTTGTCGTCAATAATGCGGGGTACGGAGCTGTTGCCCCTTTTGAGCAGCTAGGTTCAGAGAGCTTTCGCGATTTAGTCGACACGAACTTCTTCGGCGTCGTCTTTATGACACGAGCGGCGATCCCGGTCATGCGGAAGCAGAAGAGTGGTTGCATCCTTCAGATCTCTTCCGTCGGTGGCAGGTTGGGGGTTCCTGGAAACGCAGCCTATCACGCGGCAAAATGGGCTGTAGGTGGCTTCACAGAATCCCTTGCCCCAGAGCTGGCGCCATTCGGTGTTAAGGTGTGCGCACTCGAGCCAGGTGGTATGCGGACCAACTGGGGCAAGCGGGCAAGCGCTGGCACACCGGAGCTTTTACCCGACTACGAGGCCTCTGTAGGCACTTTTATCAAGATGTTGGCGGGGCACTGGGGGCATGAGATGAGCGCTCCAGAAAAGGTCGCACAAGTCATTCTGCAACTAGCCTCCAGAGAGCAGCTCCCTGCACACCTTTTGCTCGGCAGCGATGCCGTGCAGTATGCCCGCTTTGCCGAGGAAAAGCGGGAATCCGAAGCCAAGGCATGGCACAACATCAGCGTCTCAACCGACTCGGAGGATGTAAAAGGGTTGCCCGATTTGAAGTTCTGAAATTAGTGCTAGCGTGGCTGTGGAGATCTGTGGCACGCGCCAGCATTCTACTATAGATGTCACGTAATTCCCTTATGATAGGCAAACGGGAAGTGACCCTCTGGATTGTGGTTATTTCCTGTTTGCCGACAACACAGCCGGAACTTAGAACGAACGGCGACATGGCTCGCTGAGTGTATTTCCCTGTTTTCGCCAACTGAAACTCTACTTCCGCATTGGCCTCGTTTGGGAGTGCAGCCGACTATTCATGCGGACGATATCAAATGATCAAACAGGGATTGAATCAGGCTGCGTGTGTTCTTCTGAGAGAGTTCTGTGCCGAGGATTCTCTGGGTGACTGCCAGACCATGAGCAAGATTGATGATGACCGTGATGAAATCCTCCGGCTTCAGGCTCGAAGTGACTTCCGGAGACCGCAGGAGATCCCTGATAAGCTCACTTCCGTCGCGAAGCTGCTGCCGATGCACTTCAACAAAGCTTTGCCGGATACGTTCGCTCCGAAGAGCTCCGGCCTCGAATTCAGCACGGAGCACAACCCAATCATGGTCCGTCATCAGGTCGGCGATGGCGTCCCGCATTTTTTTCAACCGCTTCTTGCCTGAAGGCTCGTCGTTGAGCAGAGAACGCAGGAAGTTCAGATGAAGCGCCTGCTCCTGTTGGATTACAGCGAGGAACAGCTCTTCCTTGCCATCGAAGTTGGAGTACAAAGCGCCCCGGGAATAACCGGCATCCTCGGCGATCTTCTCCGCCACCGCGCCGCCAAGCCCGTAACGCAGAAAGTGCTTGCGCCCTTCGGCGATCAACATGGCACGAGTCTGCGCTCTGCTCTGCTCGCGCGTAAGCCGTTTCCTGGGTTTTGTGTTGCCCACAGGCATCGGATCCCTACTCCTCTCGGGGCACATTGACGATTCATCGACTATTCCAAAGAGACGCATGCTACTACCGCGAACGTCTGAATCGAAGTTGCGCCACACGATCCTGAACGCAATGAACACTCTGCATCCAGATACCAAGATAGCTTATTTTTCTGGAGGTCTTCCCTGGACAGCCGATCCTGGAAGGATTCGCTTGAACCGCCTTACACTCCAAGGCCATTATGTAGGCTTTGGGCACCTAAACAATCGAACGACCAAAACCACAGCTGTGACCGCAATCGCCATGATTGCGAGAGCTGAGGTATGGCATATTGTCTGCGGCCTGCTGAAAACTGAAAAGCGGTCAGAGGTGCGCCCATCCCCGGCGTATGAGCGTTAAGCCGAATCCGACGCACGCCATTGCTGTTACACGCAACGTCGGCAGATATAGCGATCCCAGCCATGCCATGTAAGAAGAAAGCGCGGACTGTACCGCCTGTATACAAAGGCCCCAGATCCCGAAGGCCATGCAGAGGAAGCCCAAAACGAAGCAGATCCACTGCTCAACAACAATCCTGGCTGGTGGGACGCCTTGTCGTTCAGTCCCTTCCTTCTTCCACGTCCTCCGTCCGGCACTCGATGCGTGTCCGCGGTCGAGGTATCCAACATCTACGCGAAGACTGCCGGGGCCGCGATCGAAGATTTGAGGTGAATATCTGCCTTTGGGCGGCAATGTTCGGTCCGCGCCTGAATAAGCCATCGTGGCACCTCCTACGCAACAATTTCTGTTGAACATACAATATGCTTTCAAATACATATTGTATAATTAATCTTAGTAGCTTTGGAATACATCATGTATCCGTAGATCAGATATTTGCGACACAGAAAGGAACCGGATGGTGGCGAAGGTAAGCACCAGCGAGCAATGGAAGCCGAAGGTCAACCCGTGGCTGATCGCGGCGACGGTTGCCTTGGCTGCTTTCATGGAGGTTCTCGATACCTCCATTGCCAATGTCGCCCTTCCCCACATTGCCGGCGACCTCGGTGCCAGCACTGATCAAGGGACCTGGGTTCTCACCAGCTATCTGGTCTCCAACGCGATCATTCTGCCGGTTGGTGCCTGGGCGTCGAGCGTCATCGGCCGCAAGAACTTCTTTATGCTGTGCATCACCATCTTCACGGTCGCAAGCTTTCTTTGCGGTATCGCCCCGACGCTACCCATCTTGCTCCTTTCGCGTGTACTGCAGGGTGTCGGGGGTGGCGGTCTCCAGCCTATGGCGCAGGCCATCATGGCGGATTCCTTCGAAGAAAAGAAGCGTGGCCAGGCCTTCGCGCTCTACGGTCTTGTGGCAGTGCTTGCGCCATCGCTTGGGCCGACGATCGGAGGTTGGATCACCGACAACTACTCCTGGCGATGGATCTTCTATATCAATCTGCCAGTCGGCATCCTCGCGTTCTTTTTGGTCAGCCGCCTGGTCCAGGATCCGCCGTGGATCAAAGCCGATCGTGCCAATCTCAGGAAACTGGATTACATCGGCCTCGGATTGCTCACGATCGCCATGGGCGGGATGCAGATCATGCTGGATAAGGGCGAAGAGAACGACTGGTTTGCCTCCAACTTCATCCGCATCTTCTGCCTTCTATTCGTTGCAGGTATGACCGGCCTGATCTGGTGGCAGTGGCGGGCTAAGAATCCCATCATGAATTTGCGGCTATTCAAGTACAAGAATTTCGCTATCTGTTGTTTCCTCATGATTCTGGTCGGCGGCGTTCTGAATGCCGCAACCGTGCTTGAGCCCCAGTTCCTGCAGCAGCTTATGGGCTACACGGCAACCCGTGCCGGAGAGGCGCTCGCAGGCGGAGGAGCTGCCCTGCTCGTCGTTATGCCCCTGGCAGGAATAGCTACCGGCAAGTTTCCGGCGAGAAACATGGCTGCGTTCGGTTTCGTCTGCTTCGCCGGTGCGTTCTATTACACCTCCACGCATTTCACGCTCACTATGACCTTCGGCTTTGCCTCGTGGTTGCGAATTCTTCAGATGTTCGCGATTCCTTTTGCCTTCATCGCCATCACCACCGCGGCTTATGTCGGACTTCCAAAGGAGGCGAGCAATCAGGTCTCCGGAATTATCAATTTCGTTCGGAACGTTGGCGGCAGTATCTTCATTGCCATCACTGGAGCGATCGTCACCAACCGTTCTCTCTTCCACCAGGCGCGTCTGCAGGAGTCCATGCAGCCCGGCAATCCCGCCTTCGTCAACCAGGTCAACGCGCTTACCTCTTACTTTGGCGGTAGCGACAGAGGGCCCGGACCCGGCCACATGGCACAAGCTGCTATTTATCAGCAACTCAATCGGCAGGCTGCTGCGCAGGCTTATGAGGACATCTACCGTCTGCTCTGTTGGATGGCAATGGGCATGGTGGTGTGCGCCTTCATTCTGAGCAAGAACAGACCCGGACAGAGTGCGGCTCCGGGAGAAGCAATGCATTAGCAACCTCACCATCAGGCCAGTATCGCTGACCGAAATTGCACTTCTAAGGGCTGCGTATGGTGTGTGAGTCCATAAATCTGACGGACGTTATTTCAATCAGGAGATAGGGTTACATGTGCGATAAAAAAACCAGCTCGATTGGTCACGCTCAGCAGACGCCTGTCGAACGAGTTGCCGAGCTTATGACGACAGCGGAAACGGAATTAGCCGCCTTTTACGAGACAGTATTCAGACGATATGGCCTGAAGGAAGCGAAGAAGTCGGCGCAGGACTGGATCGAAGAATTGGAGACGATGGATTGGCCCGCTGACTGGGCCCTCCCGAACTGGCGTCATGTGACAATCGCCGCTGCCGATTGCCTTGCCCTCAGAATCCTCGACCATTCTCCGAGCCGGTGAGGGCCAACCGACCCCTATCTGCATTGGACCTGGATGATGGTCAATGCGGCCTCTTGCACCTATTTGCTTGGCTACGAGAACGATTCGGTGAGGGTGTTGGATGAACAGACAGGCACCCTGTCAAAGCTTCCCGCCGGAGCGACGCATCTGTGGGCAATCGCTCAAGTGGGGTCAGTCCTTTATGTCACGCATGTGCAGGACACATCCATGGAAGCTATTAATGTGGAGACGCACGCGACACAATCGATCGCAACTGGCGCGATGCCATGCGCGCTTGCAGGCGATGATCGTAATGAGCTGTTTGTCGCGAACTATGCGGGATCCTCGATATCCATCATCGACACTCGCGCCGGTACAACGGTCGCGACGCTGAACGTGGGCGGCCATCCACAAGCAATCGCAGTGGATACAGAGCAACGCCTGCTCTATGTTGCGGAGGCCCAGGAAAGCTCCGTGAGCATCATCGATATACAAGGCCGTCGTGTACTAGAGAAACTCAAGATGAATGGCCGGCCGTACGCTCTTTCAGTCGATAGCCGGACGCACCGGGTCATCGCCGCAACAGCGGGATCGATTCCGTACAAAGATCTGAAAGTTCAACGAGAAGCGAGTCCGAACCCACCTCGGTTGCGATCGCTTCGAGGTCGAGGTCGTTGCGACGCCTCGTCGAAACGTCTAGCTGAGACCATGTTCCACCATAATCACCAGCCGCTCGCCCAGCGCCAGCACCATTTCTTGTGGCATCTTATGCAGCGGTCCTTCGAGCGCCAGAAGTGCCAACCCGTGAACTGTCGACCACGCAAGATACTCCGCATCTTTGCGATCCTTCTTGCTGAGCAGGCCGCTCTCCTGCATTCGATCCAGAGCTAGCGAAAGCAGTTGAAACGGATTCAGCCCCATGGACCCCGTATTCGCTGGGTTAGGGGAATCAACCGCTGGTGGAACCGAGAAAGCCGTGCGAAACATGCCAGGCTCGCCGAGTGCAAATCCGAGATATCCCATGCCTATCGCGCGCAGGCTCTTTCGCGCAAAAGCCTGAGGATCACGTCCGGGGCGGGATTTTGCTAATTCTTCTTCAATTGCCGCAGCGAGCTGGGAAAGGCATGCCGACCGTACCGCATCCAGCAGCTCGGCCTGGCTAGCAAAGTGCCTGTATGCCGCATTTGGAGAAACACCCGCCTGTCGGGTCGCCTCTCGAAGAATGACTGCATTGGGCCCTCCAACACGTGCCATCTCAAGGCCGGACGCCATGAGTGCGTTGCGCAAATCGCCATGACGAAAGGTCTTGCGTTTCTCAATGGTGACGTTTTTTTTCATTGTCCATTCAAGAAGAGTGTACCGCGGAAAGGGATGCTTGTGGACAGCATCCACTTCTCAGTGATAGCGTATGTGAACAGTGTTTACTTCATAGGGAATACCGCTAAATGGAAGGTGCGAAATGGCAGACGGATTCATCTGGTACGAACTTGTCACCAATGACATGGATAAGACAGTCAACTTCTATAAGAAGGTAGTCGGGTGGGACGTCAGGGACGCCGGCATGCCTGGGTTCACCTACATGATCTTTGGCAAAGACGGCAAAGACGTCGGCGGCATGATGACCTGGGCTGGCGCCAGCGCACCGGAGCTAACTCCCGAGTGGTTGGGGCACATCCACACCGCAAAGCTCGATGAAGAGCTAAAGGCTGTAACAGTAGATGGCGGAACCATTGTGAAGCCCGCTCAGGACATCCCCGGCGTTGGCCGTTTCGCTGTGGTGCTCGATCCGCAAAAGGTGAAATACCTGCTCTTCGAACCCGGCAAGCAAGATGCTCGACCACGTCTGGATCAAATGGCAGTGGCCAATGTGGGCTGGCACGAACTGCTCACCGATGATCCAGCAAAAGCCTTCGATTATTACTCCCAGCATTACGGCTGGCAGAAAGACTACGCGCACGACATGGGAGCCATGGGCATCTACCAGACCTTCCGGACCGACAAGCCCCTCTACACCGGCGGAATGATGATTCGCAAAGGCCTCGGCATTCCCGAAGGTATCCCACCGCACTGGAAGTTTTACTTCACCGTCGATGATATTGAGGCCGCGCAGAAACGCGTGATCGACGCCGGCGGTAAAGTGCTTCTGCCTCCCATGGACGTACCTGGCGGCTCACGCATCCTGCAGGCCACAGACGACCAGAATGGCCACTTTGCTTTGATGCAGGGACCAAAATCGTAACAGCGATTTACTTACTTCATGCCTTCCCCGACAGCCACGTTGGCAAGGCCAGCCCATCGCCCACGGACACGCCATCCGGCCCGGAGGGCCAGGAACTGACCGTCGAGTTCACCGTCTGCGGTCGCGATTTCCTAGGCCTTAACGGCGGTCCGATGTTCATCCCCAACGCAGCACTATTCAATCTACCCAGTCGGAGCTTCGCTTCTCGCCGCATTCAAAGACGAGCCACTCACGGTAGCAGATTCGGTTTCGATTGCAGCAAGCGCTGAAGCTGTAGTTTGTTGAACAACCAAATCCTTGCCAGAGCCCATTCACGCTTCACTGATCGCGGAGCAATCTCCAGAACCGCAGCAATTTGCTCCACGGACAGGCCGCCGAAGTAACGTAGCTCACCACCCTTGCTTGTCGCGGATTCGCTTCCGTCAATCTGTTCAACGCCTCGTCGAGCGCTAGGATTTCCTCGGTGCGCTCCTCAGAGATTGCCAGCCCCTCTTCAAACTCGACACGCCTCAGCTCCCCTCCCCTCCTCCCTGCTTTATGCGCTCTTTCATGGTCGACTAACACCCGTCGCATCGTATTCGCGGCCACCCCGATGAAGTACTCTCGGTTTTGCCAATCTAAATGTCTTCTGGTCAAACGCAGGTAGCCGTGGCTCATGTGTCCAGGGAATGCCGTTTCCGCACCCAGTGCCCACACGAGGATGATTCCGCCACGGCGCCACTCGCCGAGTTTCTGACCGAAATGGTGGGTGATGTCCAGATGCGCGTTGGTTGGTGACCTTTTCGTAAAGAGTGGCGATCGCTTCCGGATCGGAAACGTCGCTTCGGAAGGTGCGAATTTTTGGAAAGGCCGCTTTCGCACGGTCCATCTTAGCTTGATCGCGGCCCGTGATAAGAATCGTGTTACCCAGTGCCGTGAGTTGTTTGGTGAGTTCGTACCCGATGCCGCTGGCACCGCCGGTGATCAAAATCGTATTGCTCCTGAGCTTCATAATTAAATACCCGGTAAGTTTTCTCATGGCATTGTTTTCCATGCCGTTCCTCGTCGTTCGTTATGCTCTGCCGAGGCCTCGGCGGTAAAATCCGATCCGCCCTTACATCGCGCGAATCCAGTCTTTGAGCCGCCCAGTCTCTAGCGCGACCAGAGCGGGCTCCTCGAAGCTGTTCGACAGCACAGCTATGCCTTGCAAGGCCGACAACAGATGAATCGCGAGACCCCGCACGTCGTCGTTACCGCCCATCGCGCGGAACTGTGCTTCGATCCACGCCAAGTGCTCCGTAAAGAGCACCGCGGCCAGCTTAGCCAGTGCTCCCCCCTCCTTGCGCAGTTCGGTACAGAGCGTTCCAACTGAACAACCACCTCGCGCGAGCGCCCGTGCGTTTTCAGCTGTCATCTGCACGCAAGCATATAGCCGTTCTTTGGGAGAGTCCATTTCCTCCCACGATTGTCGCGACGTTTCCAGTTGCTTCAGATGGTGCTCGACAATCGCTGCTGCGAGTTCGTCTTTCGTTTTGAAGTAGTAGTAAACGTTGCCCAGCGGCACTTGCGCTTCTTCGGCGATATCCGCAAGAGTGGTCTTCCGGAACCCCTGCCGGTAGGCAAGTTTGGCTGCGGTCTGAATCAGCCGCGATCGCTTGTCGGTCTTGTTCTTTTGCATAGAGGAATGTAAGTCAGCTAACTAACTATCAAATATAGCACGCTTGAGGAACCTTGTGAACTCCACGCCGATTTGCGGCACACCTGGGACAACCGCTTTACGCCCATCGAGGAGATGAGCGCCTCGGGCTCCGGCATGGAGGTTGCACCGGCGCAGACGATGGCTCACTTTCGCGGTTGGAATCCCCTGATTGCGCTACAGATTGAGTATTCGTTGACGCGATGGGGAGTTCTCGTCCGGGCTCTCCATCCCGCATTTCAGTACCGGAAACGCCGTAGTGGTCATCGTTCTCCAACATCGAGGTGTTCATTAGATTCCAGGAGACTGGCCGACTTATGGGTATCGTGATTATCAATCTTGTCACTTTGCTAGAAGGCCGTATGTAATGGGTGGTCTCCGCGGCGAATCCTCTCGATGTTGCCAGCTACAGCCTTCGCAATCATCTCGAACGAAGCTTCAGTGACGCCACCGACGTGTGGCATTGCGATGACGTTGGGTAGAGTCAGTATCGGATCATTCGTTGGCAGAGGTTCCTCCCAGAAGACATCAAGACCTGCGCCTGCGAGATGCCCGCAAGCAAGCTGTGAGTACAGCGCTTCAATCACACCCCCGCGTGCACATAGGACATGCTCGCTCGCGTTGCGGGCCGAACATCATGCTGTAGATAACGAGGGTGTCCTTGTCGCCGAAGAGCTGAGAGAGGCGGACCGCGCCGTCATGGCCTTCGAAGGTATAGTCTTCGGGGACGCCACCGCCCAGGGGAAGGGCGCGGCGGAGTGCGGCGACGCGCTCGATGTGGCGCCGGAGCTCGATTTCTTTGGCAAGGAGCACGTTGCGAGCCTGGCGGTATTCAGTGCTCTCGTTGGGGAAGCGCGCTTTGTTCTTTGCGGCGAGTTCTGCTGCGGGGATGAGGATGGTGTTGTCGGCCATTCGGTTCTCCTCCATGAGAAGTGCCATGCGCGCGATCATTCTAATGACGTAGGAACCTGGCCGTCACGGATCTCTGTGGCAAGATAGGTAGGCACCTAGGGATTTGGGACGGTAACCGCGCCTCGTTAGCTCTCGCAATGGGAGCGTATGGGTCGATCAAAAAGGTCCAAAAAAGGTCCAATAAGGGGCTTTTGCGTGTAGTCAGTGGCGTAGAGTGTGGTCTGTATCATCTGGTTTCAATGAGTTGCGGGACGTTGCCGAAATGGCATGGAAGAGGTCATCTCCAGTACCTGTTTGAAATTCAAAATGTTCAAAGCCTCGTTCTCTAACTGTTGCCGAATGGACGGTTATCGGCAAAAGGGGGCGAGTCGTTCCGGAGGACCACCGTACTGAGGTGCCTCTCATAATTATTGAGACCGACAACATTGGAGCTACGGAGATGCGGGTGCAGCAGGCCGGCGGCACAATCACTCTTGCCACTTTCGAATTTCCGGGCGGTCGGCGTTTGCACTTCATCAGGTCAAGAACATCAGTGCCGGAAAGTCGGCTTGTCGTCAACAATCCATCTTATTGAAAAGTCACTTGCCAAATCTTTCGGTATAGGAGTATTTTTCATTGGCGCAAGTTAATCTTCACTATTGAAAATTGAAAAGTGAGGACTGACACACGTAACTATTCGCAATGGGAGATCCGAATGCTGAGAAAACCGCTTTTCTGGATGCAAACTATCGTGAAATCTCGCCTCTTACTTGCCTCAGCGCTCATAGCCTGCGTAACCGGAACTCACGCGCAGGTGAATGGAGTGGGCCAACGACCGTATCTCGGTTGGAGCACCTATAGCCAACAGACAATCACTCCCACCCAGACCTTCCTCACCCAGGACAGCATCATCGCGCAGTCCGACGCTCTGCGGCAGTCCGGCCTGCAGCCGCACGGATACATCTATATCAACGTCGATGCCGGCTGGACCGGTACTTCAGACGCCTATGGCCGTACGCTGTTCGACACGACACGCTTCCCCGACGTCGTCGCGATGATCCAGCATATTCATGCCAACGGGCAGAAGTTCGGCATGTACCTGAACCCTGGCGTCGGCACCGATCAGGTAGCAGCCAATAAGCCAATCCTCGGTAGCCCTTACCACCTCCAGGACATCATCGTGAAGCCGGCGACCATCGCCAACGCCTTCGGCGGAGGCGACAAGATCGACTACGCCAAGCCCGGAGCGCAGGAGTACATCAACTCCATCGTCGACCTCTATGCCTCGTGGGGTGCGGACTTCATAAAACTCGACGCTGTTACGCCAGGCTCCTATAACGACAACACCAACATTGACAATCGCCCCGACGTGGCTGCATTTTCAAAGGCAATTGCGCAGAACAGACGGCCAATCTGGCTGACAATATCCTGGGCGCTCGATCAGGATTACATCGCAGACTGGCAGGCGACCAGTAACTCCAGGCGCATCGAAGGCGACGTGGAGTGCGAGGGAGATTGCCCCTTTCTGACAGAGTGGAATCGCATCCAAGTCCGCTTCCTCGACCTTCCCAGCTGGGAATCAGCCGCGGGACCTACCCTCGGATGGAACGACCTTGACTCCCTTGAGATCGGTAACGACGCGACCGATGGCATCACTCCCCAGGAGCAGCAGACGTCGATGAGCTTCTGGGCTATGGCCAACGCACCGCTCTACATCGGGGGCGACCTGACGAAGATGTCAGCGACAGGTAAGAAGATTCTGGGCAACGACGAGGTGATAGCTGTCGACCAGTCGGGCCATCCCGCGCAACAGATCCGCGCAGGCTTCACGCCAATCTGGGCTTCGAATCTGGGCAATGGCGAATATTACGTCGCTCTCTTCAACCTGAACGCCGCACCTACTCGCGTGACCCTGCCCTGGAGCAATCTTGGCTTCGCCGCCACGCTTACCACGCGAGACCTGTGGAGCCACACAGAGCTCGGACCCTCGCTGCTTGAATACTCGGCCATTCTCCCGGGCCATGGCGTTCGCCTGCTAAAGGTGCGTAGTGTCTTCAACGTCCCTCCATCTAAGTCAACCAGCTATGAGGCTTATCTGGCCACGCTCACCGGTTCGGCCCAGGTCGCCGATTGTCCCTTGTGCTCGGAGGGCAAGAAGGTTGGTTACATCGGTCTCGGCCCGAACAACAACGTTTTCTTCGACGACGTAAAGGTCGATCGCGACGGCGTCTACAACATGGAAGTCGATTCGGCTACGCTGGGCACCCGCTCTTACATCATCAACGTCAACGGAGACCCCGCAATCACGCTCAACTCCAGCGGTGGAAGCGGCAACATTCCTTCCAAGCTGACCATTCCCGTGAAGTTGAAAAAAGGCGACAACAGTATCGAGTTCGGAAACCCGATCAGTTATCCTCCCGATCTCGACCGTATCGTGATCAGTGGAAACGGAACCGCGCCGTATCCTGAGACGCAGACCTACGAAGCGGAACTGGCAACGCTCGGTGGCTCTGCAAGCGCAGGGTTCAACGGCAATGCCTCCGGGCTGGCCAAGGCCGGAAACATCGGCGGAGGGGTCGGAAACAGTGTGACCTTCTCTGATGTCGAGGTGCAATCCGCTGGCACCTACAATCTTGAAATCGACTATTTCACGCAAGGGCCACGATCGTTCTTCGTCACCATAAACGATCAGCCGGCCAAAGAGCTCGACCTCAATGGATACAGCTTTGGCACGCCGACGAGCACTGTTATCCAGGTACAGCTTACGGCTGGCAAGAATCAGATCGTGTTCGATAACCCGTCGAACTACGCACCCGATTTGGACTCAATCACCATTTCGCCGCTAACCTTCTAGTTGGTACTAAACGTTTCGGGCCTCTTCGTAAATAGAAGAGGCCTTTTTTTCGTTTAATGCTTCGTCGTTTTACGGAGTGGACGGCCTGTCGATTGACGAACGATAAGTTCAACAGGAATGTAGAGCTGTCTGCCGGAACCGCCTCGCCCGAGGCGCATCTCCTCTAAAGCTCCGTGACAGCTTTGGGCGATGAGCTTGCGAGAAACGCTCATTGTTGTCAGACTCGGCGATACCAGGTCATCCAGTTCGATGCCATCGAACCCGACTACGGAGACCTCACCTGGGACAGAGATGTTCAGTGTACGTGCTGCCCGAAGAGCTCCCAGCGCAGTCAAATCATTGACTCCAATGACTGCAGTTGGCCTTTCGGCCAGGAGCATAAGGTTGCGCAACTCACGATCTCCTCCGTCAGCACGATAGTTTCCATGGCGGACATACTCATGGCGGACTGTAATTCCGTGCATCTTTAGCGAGGCTTGAAAGGCATCCAATCTCAACTTCGAGATCATGAGCCCCGGCGAACCGCCGATGAAAGCGATCTTTTGGTGTCCAAGGTCCTTCAAATAGCCGACCGCTTGCCTCATTCCCTCCTCATGCATCAAACTCACGTCACTGAAGCTTGGGCCGGTTCGACGGCTATCAATGGCCACCGTAGGAACCTTGCGAAGCGTCAGCAATTGATAGGGCTCCAGTTCGTCGAGCGATGGTAGAACCACAACGCCGTCGACAAGTCTCATTAGTAATTGACGGACCGACGTAAGAGCCCCACCAACACTGGCCTCTGCGTTCGCCAGCAGAACAACCTGCCCGTTGGCTGAGGCTAGCGCCTCAAATTCCCGAAGAAATTCTGAAAAGAATGGGTTGGTCAGGTCCGGAACAATGACACCGATAGCATGACTCTGCCCATACTTTAATGTGCGCGCCGAAATGTTTGGGACAAAATTAAGTTTCGCTACGGCGCGTCGCACCACGAGCGCGGTCTCCTCTGTCACCAGCGAAGAGCCGTCCAAGGCGCGCGAGACCGTGGCTACTGAAACTCCTGCGTGGCTTGCCACATCACGCATTGTCGCAGGCTTTTTAGGACCTGATTTCTCGGCCTTCTGGCGCATGGATTCCGTCTCCGCGACTGCGAAATCTGTCCTGAAACTTCAAATTCGCCACGATCAATCTCCCGCTCAGTCTACGCGATTGTCGAGAGCACCCGACGGAAACATCTGTCGGGAACAGTTTGCGAGGTTGACACACTTCAAAGCGCCGCTATATTGTGAGTTTGCTTGTAACCGGATACATTTTAATTCTAAACAGTCGTCAAGGTGACTAACCCGATGCTTTGACTGCAATCCAGGCGGTCGCAGACCTTTTTTTGAGAGCCTTCATGATTCTGAAGCTGAATCGAACATCCGCGGCATCATTTGTCTTCTCTCTTGTTCTCGCGTTTGCGGTGACCAATTGCATTCGCGCGCAGAGTTCTAACGTGTCCTACGCGAAAACTGTCGTGGTGAACGTCGATTCTAAAACGGGCGAGATCACTCTGCGATGGAGGGATGGAAGCGAGTTAGATGGGCTCACGTCAAATGTAACTCTGACTGACGGACGTCTGCTTACCACTGACGCGTACACAAGGCACAAAGTCATTAACGGCACCCATGAGATCACGATCGAACATACTAAGCTCGGGCTGCCCACCCTGATTCAGCGTGTTTATATCTCAGCCGGAAGGCCGTGGGTAGAGATCCAAGCTGAACTCGATGCCTCGACCACCCCTGTTGCGACTAATCGCTTCGTCGCCGTGCGGGTACAGGGAGAAGGAGCATTTCAGATGGTGCACCAGGACGTACTGCGTGTACTCCACGTACCGTATGACAATGATATGTGGTTTCGCTTCAACGCTGCAGCTCTACAACAACCCGATCAAATTATCACAAGCAACGAGGTAACGACGATCTACGACAACGCAAGCCGTCGCGGCTTTGTTTTCGGATCGTTGACGCACGATGTCTGGAAGACCTCGTTGACTATGCACGCACAGAGCGGGTCGCTGAAAGACATCGAGGTCTTCGGCGGTTTGCAGGGGCAGCTCGGCGAACGGAGCGATACGCATGACTTTGTCGCTCATGGTGTCGTGAGCGGCAATAAGGTGCTGTCTCCCCGCGTGATGGTGGGAGAGTTCAGTGACTGGCGCAGTGGCATGGAAGCTTACGGCAAACGGAACGCCGAACTGCATCCACAGCTCGCCTGGGCCGGTCCGCGTCCATTGGGCTGGAATAGTTGGGCCGCATACGCCGACAAGATCAATCGCCAACGCTACATCGCTTCCGCACAGTTCGTACGCGACAAGCTAAGCCCTGAAGGATTTTCGCGGAAGGTGGTCTACATCAACTTCGATGCGTTTTGGTCTAGTCTCGACGGGGTTGCTCTCGAAGACGCGATGGCCACTGTGAAATCGATGAGATCGAACGACGGCACCGTCTTCGAACCCGGCATCTATTGGACTCCATTCGCTGCCTGGGGCGACGATCCCGACGCATTCGTAGAGGGCACGAATGGAAAGTACCGGTATCGCGACATTCTGCTTAAAGGGCCTGACGGCGCATTTTTGCCGACCGTTGACGGTGGCAAACCTATTGATCCGACCGCGCCGGGCACACGTCTGCGGACGCAATTCTATATCGACACGCTCGCGAAGATGGGCTTCAAGTATCTCAAGCTAGACTTTCTAAGCCACGGCGCACTGGAAGGCAAACACGCTGATCCCGCGATTCAGACCGGAACCGAGGCCTATAACCTGGGCATGCAGGACGTTTTGAAGGCGAACGCCGGGCGCATGTTCTTGAGCCTTTCCATCGCCCCGCTGTTCCCTTCCGGCTATGGCCACGCAAGGCGGCTCTCATGCGACACCAAAGGTCACATCAGCGGCAAAGATCAATCCACAGAATATATGTTGAATGCGTTGACATATGCCTGGTGGACGGACGAAAGTTTGTACATTATCGATCCCGACCACATCCCATTAGGGACCAAGGCCGATGAGGGCGCACGCAATCTCGTGGAAGCTCGAAGCCGCCTTCTATCGACGATCGTCAGCGGAGGCATGATTTTGGATAGCACGCGGCTGGCGGACGATCCTGAGGGGCAAGCAATGGCGTTGCAGGTATATAACAATCGCGCTCTCATGAAGGTAGGCGATGAAGGGAAGGTCTTTCGCCCCGTCGAAGGCGACACAGGGGATGCTGCCGCAAGAGTCTTCGCTCGATCATCCGCACACGGTTATTACATTGCCGTGTTCAATTACGACGACAAGGAGACGCACACCATCCAAGTGAATCTCAATCGCATCGATCCCGAATTCAAGGGCTCTGTTGCACGCGATGTCGCCTCCGGCGTCTCCGCTCCGGTGTCAGGAAGCGACATTCCAGTCGTTCTGACACCCTCCGAGTCGCGCCTGATTGAGGTATCCGGCCCGAGCGAGAGGATACGAGGTGAGAGCAGAGGCGCGAAGAACAAGGTGAGATGAGCATGGAACGCGAGTGGAGTAGAGAGATGTTCCGTATGTCGTGTGAGCGAGCGATCAGCCGTCGCGAGTTCTTGCGCTCAGCCGCGGGCACGGGCACTGCTGCAGCGATGTTCTTTGCATCGCCATTGCGAGCGGCAGCCCTTCCTCCTGCACCGAAGACAATCGTTGTGACCTTTGGTGGCGGAGCCCGAGATGAAGAGACGTTCGCTCTGAAGGTCAACGTTACATTCCCCGTTTGCTGGAAGAACGCTTTATGGCCGCGAGCTCGGCGCAACGGTTGTTCTGCCCAAGCAATTGCTCACCCTCGCCAACGACCACGCCGTCGCCGACTATGACCAGCTCCTTCGGGACAACTACGAGTCGCCTATCGCTTCACCTCTTACAGCCAAACGTCAGGATACGCTGCATGGTATGGCGGAGTTGATGAAGCTTTCGATGGATGATTTCCTGGCACATGCGCGCAAATCGCAAAGCCCGGATGAGTTGTCGCTGTATATCGCGCAGCACGTGATGCAAACGGTAGCGCCTAGCCTGCTTTGGATCACCCTGCATGACATAGACATTGCCCATTCCGGGGCCTTCTCGCTTTACACCGAAGCGATCACCCGCACCGATCGCATCTGCGCGGACCTGTGGAAGACTGTTCAGTGCAGCCCCGAGTACGCGCGCAAAACGAATCTGTTCATACTGCCGGACTTCGGTCGTGACTCGGACATGAGCCCCCGGCGGCAATGGGTTCCAGCACCACCGTACAGGCGACGCACTCTCTCGTACCACCTGGCTTATGGCAATGGGCCCGAACATTCGTCAGAACGTCACAGTCGACCGGCCCGTACAGTCCGTGGACCTGGTGCCTACGCTCGCACATCTGCTTGGCTGCAACGCGCGATTCAGCCGCGGGAACCTGCTGACAGAGGTTTTATTATCTCCTCGTCAGCTTCGCTCCAATCGTCCGACTTCGCGCAATACCCGCCGCAGGCGCGTGATCTTGCTCAACGATATCTGCCCACGTTGACTAGCTTGCCGGTTGCCTTCCTCGCCGTGTTCCTTCGAGAGCTGATGGGCTATGACTGGCAGTTCCCAGTCGAGCGCGCTGAGACAGAGGCGCAGCTGCATACGTTACGAAAGAGGAGCGAGCGTCCCGACCTTCAGCAGACTCTGGCTCGTTTCGAAGCTCTTCCGATCGCCCCATGTTTTCAACGCATTGGATGGGCCGCGCAGCCTTCGCGCGCGGTGGAAGAGATGACAGCATTTCTATGGAGCGCGGAGGCCATGGATGCCTTCATGTAGCCGCAGCAGCTTACGGCGATCAACTCGCGCAGATCCGTATGCAGCGGGAGAAGGTCCGGGATCGACTTTCTATCGTTATTGTCGGCCGGGATGCTCCCGTCGAACAAGATCTGTTTCGTCATCTGCGTCCGCATGGAACCTGCTTCGAAAATGTCCGTGCTACGGGCGGCCTGAAGGCAGTCATGTCGCTTCTGGAGAAGCGTGCACAGGCTGACCCTGTTCCTTATGCCCACTGGTACGTGGACGGTGGACAGACGGAAGATATGCGCGCTCTAACGGGTGTTATCTCCATCTCTTACGGAAGCCTCGCGCCAACGCGGCGCAACTTGCTTCAATATATGGTTACTGCACGCTCGTTAGGCTCGGTTGGTCCGGAAGAGCTGCGCAGCAGGATGATGCAGATGGTGCCGACACAACTCGGCAATTCGCAGGGCGGTTCAGACCAAGTCCTTCGTCACTTCGAACTAAGTATCTTGACGGAAGGGGCCGGCACACAGATCTTCAGCACGACGTTCGTCCAATGGACGGCCCGCGAGTTGCTGCGACGTGCACGTCCGGACACGCTGGTTCTGCGATATGCCCCGCGGCAGGCAGACCGGCCGATGAATGAGTTGATTTCGGTCGAAGATGGCGAACAGGAGCTGGACCCGCGCGGATCGCTGGTTGACGCTGAGATGGGCGCCTACTACACCTGGATCAACCTGAACCGGCTGCAGGGTGAGGAAAACTGCCGGTTCATTGCGTGGCACGAGTCAGGTACAACGGCAATCGTGGTATCTCCTACTCTTGCGAAAGGGACGGTTTCGACACAGTCCTGCGATGTCGAGCAACTTCTTCGTTGGTCGTTGGGGTAAACCACCGAACGATCTTTTCCGAAAGCCGCCTCACTTCCGCAGGGCCGCGCGAATCGTTTCGGCGGCCTGATCACCCATGAAGACCGCGCCTGCGGGTCCAAAATGTACTGTGTCCTCGTAGGTGTCCAGATGCCTCATCATGAGCGCGTGCTGGTCATCAATCGTGATCCCAGCCGAAGAGAACAACGCGAGGGCAATCCGGTTCCGCTCGTTGATTCGCTCATTCGTGGCGCCATTGAAAGCTTGGATCTGCACGGGCGTGATCGTCGCCCAGATCATTGCATGATGATTCGAAGCGATCTGCTCAACGCTGTGCAGCAGATCAGGCAACGCAGCCTTGTACTGCGCCTCTGTGTAGTCCCATCCATGCATACCGTTGTTGAAATGAACCACTTGGAAAACGACATGCTCCATGGCTGCGAACTCCTCAATTTGTCGCGGAAGTCGCGGATCCCCCACTGAGGTGGACACGGCCATGAGATAGACATTCGCGGCCCCTTTCAAGTCCTTCGTAACTTCAGGAAAATAGTTACGCGTGATGGAATCTCCGAGCAGCAGCACGTTTGGAAGAGCCGGATCTGCGCGCAGTGGCCGCACCTCCCACGTCCACTCAATCTCTTCCGGAATGGAAGTCTGTCTCTGAGCCTGGGCAAGCAGCGTCGCTCCGGTGAGCAACGCTGCTATCGCAATGGACCAGTAAATAGCTTTGCGGTTGCCATTATGAGTCAGGTTGCGCAGACGCGTGGATACGTGCAAATCATCCTCCTGATGATAACTGCTCTTAACTTAGCGCACGATCGCTCATGGTTACTTCGTGCGGGTCAAGGTGAATGCCAGCGCCTGAAAATCGCCGCGGAGTTTGAGATCAAGCCCATGATTCATCCAGTACGAGCCGGAAGCGGTGGTGGGCGTTCCGTCGCCAACGTCTCCGGCGATCATGGATAGGGTGTAGGTTGCGTTCTCTTCGAGTCCGCGGAGCTGAAGGAGCGGAAATGGATAAAGCTCGCGGCTGGAATGAAGGAAGGCAAACGTGACAGCTTGTTTGCCATCACGTGAAACAGTCTCCGTGACGGATTGCTCGCTGTTGTTCTCCGGAGTAATCAGCCGGTAGAGAGAACCGCGTTGAACCGTTTCACGAATGGACTTGTATACAGCGACCATCTTCCGGGCCTCGTCCAGGTCTTCGCGCGTCCATTTGTTCAGGTTGGCTCCGATGCCGAGCGACCCCTGCATGGACGACAGGAAACGATACTCGAGTGAGAGTGACCGACTGTTCACCCAGGTGGGTGAGTCCGTCACCCAGGCCATCATCACTCCGGGCGAGTATGCATAGGTGAAGCCGTTCTGGATGAGCAGCCGATCGTAAGCATCAGTGTTGTCCGAAGGCCAGACTTCATCGGTGTAGCGCATGATCCCGAGATCAACGCGGCTGCCGCCCCCGGAGCAAGACTCGATCTCCACCTTCGGATGCTTCTGCCGCAGCTCGGCGAGGATGGAGTAGTAGTTGTTGGTGAAGTCGACGTAGACGTTCTTCTCTGTGTCGGGGGTAACCGCCGGCCAGCCGGGTTCGGACCAGTTACGGTTGTAGTCCCACTTGAGAAAGGCAATGTCGTTCTGTGTGAGCAATTTGTCGAGAAAACTGTAGATATACGCCCGCACATCGGGCCTGGCCAGATTCAACACCAGCTGGTTGCGTCCCTCGGTCCGCGGACGATCTGGGAAGTTCAATACCCAGTCAGGATGATTGCGGTAAAGATCGCTGTTTGGGTTCACCATTTCAGGCTCAACCCAAAGACCGAAATCCATGCCTAACGAGTGCACCTTGTCGATGAGCGGGTTGAGGCCATGGGGAAATTTTTGCTGGTTCACGTACCAGTCGCCGAGGCCGGAATGATCGTTCTTGCGTTCGCCGAACCATCCGTCATCCATCACAAAGCGCTCGACGCCGATGCTTGCAGCTTTTTCGGCGAGCGCCATCTGGCCAGCCTCATTTACGTCAAAGCCAGTTGCTTCCCACGAGTTGTAGAGGACGGGTCGCAGCTTTAGCTTGGGATGGCGAGGCAAGATCGAGTCAATTTCGTAACGATGCATCAGCCGCGATGCACCACCGATGCCGTGGTCAGAGTAGCCTCCATAGAAGTCCGGCGTGGTGAGCTTTTCGCGAGGCTTGAGCAGATAACCGAAGTCGAAGGCATTCGGGCCGCCGGTTACGCGCACCTGTTGGAGTTGGTCCTGCTCCACTGATATCTGCCATGACCCGCTCCAGCCGAGAGCGCCGAACCATACCTCACCTTCATCCTGATCGCCTGCGCCTTTGCGGTCGATGGCGAACCACGGATTATTCTGTGCGCCGGTTGTACCGCGGCGGCTCTCGAGTACGGTTTTACCCGGCTCAATGTGCCGCTCCTGCACGTTCCATTCGCCCGCCCAGCGGCCGGTGAGATAGCGAAGCCGATAGTCGGTGCCACGCGGGAGACTCCATGTGCCTGCTGCAATCTGCTCCACCGTGAACGGAGCGCCGGTGCGATTCTCTACCGTTGCAGAGCGGCGAAGGATTCCCGTCTCCCCATCCGCCTGGTAGTTAAGCATGACGTATACATCGCGCGAGATGTCTTTCATCACGATGGAAAGGCTATCTCCATCGATGCGATGCGAGACGTACTTCAACACAAGGTCCCGGTTGCCGTCCGGGAAGGTGATCTTCAGGTCCGGGTCGACATAGAGTCCGCCTCCCCACCCTACATACTCCTGTGGAGTGACAGTAACTGACGGGTCGAACGATGAAGCCTCCGGCATACTGTGTGCAGCGGCGAAGCGATCGCTTGCAGCGAGATGCCTGCCCCAATAGAGGTTCTGGAGCCCTTGTACTTCATTAATACCGAACACATAGGTGCTGTCAGCGGCATCGATGCGAAACACACCGGAGGTGGAATCGAACTGGATGGTAGCCGGCGTGGTTTGGGCGCTCACGTAGAGGGCGACGCAAGGAGATAAGACCAGTACCAGAGTGGCAATACGTAGCCGTAGAGCCGAAATAGCTGTGCAACAATGCATGAATACAAACTCCTACGTTTGGGTGGGAGAGTCGGAGGCGCCGGGCGCTTGATCGAGGAAGTTCTCCGGCCGCAATCGGACCTGTTGACCGGCTTGCAAATGAATTTGAGTGATTCGGTCGCGATAGCGGACGGGGACTGACCCGCTTCGTCTCGCGCCGATCGTAGCTGAGCTAAGTTTGCCGTCGCGCCATTTCACAGCGACCACATAACCACCTCGTGCGCAGAGACCACGAAAGGCTCCATTTCTCCACGGTGTTGGCAGCGCAGGTAGTAACTCGATCTCGCCCTCTTGAGACTGCAGCAGCATCTCGGCAATCCCGGCGCTTCCAGCAGTGTTACCGTCAATAGCAAAGATGTTCGAATCGGCTCCGGCCACACCCGCGCTGGAGTAGGTCATTAAATTGTCGTCCGCTGCCTTCGCGATGAGGCTTACGAGATACCGGTGAGCCTCTTCGCCTTTTAACAATCGTGCGTAGTAGACCACCAAGTTCGCTCGGCCCCACTCGCTCTGCTCCCAGTGCGGAGCGCTCATCCGACGCTGGATCGTGACTTCGGTTGCACGGGCCAGCGCAGGAGTGTTGCGCGGCGAGATCTGATGCTCGGGATAGAGCGACGTGAGATGCGCGGTGTGCCGATGGTTCGGATCGGCATCCTCAAAGTCTTCCATCCACTCCTGCAATTGCCCATGCCGGCCTATCTGCAATGACGGCAGCTTCGCACGAGCTGCCTCCGCCCGCGAGCGCAGGTCGGCGTCGATCGATAACGTAGCGCAGGCCTCCACGACCATACTGAACAAGGCGTGGACGAATACGCGGTCCATCGTATTTCCCATCGATTCCGAGGCGTGTTGTCCGGACGGAGTGATGTACCAGTTTTCTGGTGAGTCGGACGGTCCAGTCACAAGCCAGCCATGTTTCGGCTCTTCCACCATGTAGGCAAGAAAAAACTCGGCGGCTTCACGGAGTACCGGATACGCCCGGGTGCGGAGAAATTCTGCGTCGCGCGTGAACTCATAGTGTTGCCACATCTGCGTGGCTATCCAAAGGCCGGCCGTCACCACGATGCCCCACCCTATGCCGCCCGGTGCGGTGTAGCCCCACGGGTTGGTGACCGTATGCGCGACCCAGCCGGGTGAGCCGTACATCTCCCTTGCAGTCGCCTTTCCCGCAGAGGCAAGACCTTCGATAAGCCCGAACAGCGGAGCATGACACTCCGAAAGGTTGCAGACCTCTGTGGGCCAGTAGTTCTGTTGGGTGTTGATGTCAAGATGGAAATCGTCGGTCCACCCCATGCCGCTGGCGAGCCCATCGTTCCAGATACCCTGCAATGCAAGTGGGAGAACAGAGTCCGCGCGAGAACCCGCAATCGTGAGATAGCGCCCGTACTGGAAGAAAAGAGCAACAAGCTCCGGGTCGTCGCCGCCGTTCTCAAGAGCCTTGCGGCGTGCGTCTGTTGGCTGCAGCCGCGTGCTCTCGGAGCTTGTACCAAGGTCCAACGACGTGCGGCGATACAGCGGGCGGTAGTCCTCAAGGTGCGCCTGGCGAAGTTGCGCGAACGACTTAGCTGTGGCTCTTCGTAGAACCTCTCGCGATGTCTTCTCTGGGTTGTCTCCGCGAAAGCTCGTGCCAGTGGCCAGCAGAATCGTCACAGCATCCGCGCCGGAAACAGTGATGCCCTGTCCCATCGCGGACGTCGTACCCCCCCGAGCAAGCACCTGGGCTCGAATCTGGATTGCCACCCCGTCATGGCCGCTGCTGTGCTTATGCTCGAAGCAGCTTCCCTTGAGTACTACTGTGTCCTGACCCTCTGTGCTTGTCGTATTTGGGATCTCGCCTTGACTGAAGGTCATGCGAAAGGAGATCGCCCCTCGTTGGCTGGCGGTCAGCTGTACTGCGATTACACCGTCAGCATGGGTTGCGAAGATTTCGCGCATGAATTGGACGCCGCCGCATTGAAACCGAACCGCTGCGATAGCGTCGTCCAGGTTGAGCGATCGTCTGTATTCCACCGGCTGGTCAACGTGCTCGAATGTAAGCTGCAGATCCGGCAGCGGCAGGTTCGTACCGAAGTTCTTCATGCGGCCGGGAAGGTACTTGCTACATAGCGCTTGCGCCTCATCGTACTTGCCTGCGAAGAAGAGCTCACGTATCTCGCGCAGGTGCGGGAGCGCTCCTGGATTGACCTCCCCTGTTGCGGGGGCGCCGGACCACGCTGTCGAATCTGACAACGCAATCCTCTCGTTCTGGATGCCGCCGAAGACCATACCTCCAAGGCGGCCGTTGCCAACAGGCAGCGCCTCGAGCCAGCGCTTTGCCGGCTGCTTGTACCAGAGTTCTTCGGCAATTGCCGTTGAAACCTTCTCCGAAAGGCCTGCGGACGTGTGCTGCAGGGCAACCAGCGCCAGACTACCTTGCATGAAGCTGCGTCTGTCGATACTCAACCGCCTCTCCTCATCTGTTTGACTCCACTCCATCCCAAAGAGGACGATGCCTCCGACCGTCCGAGGACCCCTCCCCGGTCAGAAAACACTCGACTCCGTAAGAACATAGGGACTTGGAGGGCCGTAAAGAGTACCGCCCTCCAAGCGAGCTAGAACGCGTACTTCAGCGAGAGCTGAAGGAACCGAGCATCAGGTGTGTTGTTCTGGAAAAACTTCGTTCCCGTGATCTGGCCAGCTTGCGGTCCGATACCGGTATTCGCAGGATTTCCATTCGTTGGGTGGTTGAGCAGATTGAAGGCGTCGGCGCGGAATTGCAGCGATTGTTCGCGGAAAGTGGGAAAAGTCTTGAACAATGACATGTCCACGCGCGAATAGCCGGGGCCGTAAATTTGGTTTGAGCGACCGCCAAGAAACGCGACAGCGGACGCGTAATCCGTGACGACGGTTGAACCCGTAATAAGGTTTCCGGGCAACGGATTTCTGAAGGCGCAGGGGTTATACCAGTTCGTCCGTGTTTTGACCTTTGTCGGACAAGAAGTCAAGCTGGGATTATTGGTCGTGTCTGGAGTTCCACCGGACTTGAACGGATCACCGACGAGGAGGGCACGCGCGGTTCCACCATTCGCAGTAGAGATGCTCGGCGACACTGTGAAAGGAGTGCCAGTTTGCACCGCAAAGACCACGCTTGTGGACCAGCCGCCAACGGTATATTCCGCGAGACGGGAGTTGTTCAGGAACGCGCGTCCCTTTCCGAAGGGCAGTAGATAATTTCCGTTCAGCGTAAAGCGGTGACGAATGTCGTAAGGCGAGTTCGTCCACTCCTGGCCATATGGAATTAGCGCCATGTTGCGGTCGCCGACTGCGGTCGAAAGTCCGCCCGCGTCGCTTGTGTCATCGAGCGAGTGCGCATAGGTGTACGTCGCAAGGAAGGTCAAGCCGTGCGACGTACGCTTTTCCAGCTTGGCTTGAAGTGAGTTGTAGTTGCTGTCGCCGCCGAAGTGGATTGTTCCAATGCCACTGAGGTCGGGAAATGGTTGGTACTGCTGCGTCGATACGCCGGGAGCAAAAAGACCGCGTATTGTGTTGGGATCGTAGTAGGTCGAGAGGTGTCTGGATGAGTTGGCGACGTAACTGACGGTCGCCGCAAGGTTCGGGGTGATGGACCGCTCCACCGTGAGGCTGTAGTTGATGGTGTAGGGTGTCTTGATGTTCGGATCAATACCGTGCAAGCCAGGAAAGGATACGAAGTTCTGCAGTCCAACCCCGGTGGCTGCAACCAGACCATTCTCCAGCGAGATGCCCTGCGACAACAGCGATGGACAGTTCCCTGAAGCGCAGTCCGGCGTTGGGAGATTGGCTCCGTTCGCCCAGGGGAAGTTCGTTCCCAGATTGGTGTTTCCCTGGCTCTGCAGGCCACCGTAGAAGAGTCCGAAGCCGGCGCGGACGACGGTCTTTTCATCAGTTCGGAACGAAGCACCCAGACGCGGCGCAAAGTTAAGGGTCTGTCCCGTCGCCAGCCGATCATTGTCGACGTACTGCAGCGAGACGTGGTCCTTGGCCAGCACGGCGAGGAACGGCGCGCCGAGGTCCTGATTGCGTGACCTGCTGGGAAGCTGATAGATGCCCGTTCCAGTACCGATGCCCAGATTGCCTGTCGAGATGAAGTTCGCCTGGTTGCCGGCGTTCTCCTTGTATGGCTCATAGTGGTCATAACGGACACCAACGTTGAGCGTCAGACGTGGCGTGACCTTCCAGTCATCCTGCAAATAGGCCGCGTTGTACCACTGCGAATCATTAATCGGAGGGCTATTCGCAATGGCGGCGGAGTTCATCTGCCCAAGTAGAAAGTCCGCCGGACCTGCGCCTGTTGTGATGGAACTTCCCACCTTGCCCGTGTACTGGCCGTTGAAATAATACTGGCCAATCGGGTTCGGGGCGTAGCGATCGAAGACGCGGATCGATTGAAACGACACGCCCGCCTTGAGGGAATGGTTGCCAATAGTGCGCGTGGCGTTGTCCAGAATTTGATAGACGTTCTGGGCCTCGTCCTGGGTGCCGACAGAGCCCCACTGGTTGATCTGGATCGGGCCGTATCCGAAGTAGCCCAGTGGAATGCCACCCAGTCCGGGACCGTTATTGGGAATGCCACCCAGTCCAAGCGATGCCGCCAGGGCGTAATCATTGGCGTTGGGTTGGTGATATTGCGAGACAATCCAGTTGTAGCCAAAGCGGAACTCATTGACGAGGTTCGAGGTGAAGGCATGGGATTCGCTGAGCATGAAGTTTTCAGCCAGATTCGTATCGTTCGCACCGCCAAAGCCGCCGCCATCCAGTATCGGCCCAAGCGGCAGGCCGTTCGTCTTGATCTCGTGCGCGTAGCTGAAACGCACGTAGGCCTGGTCCTTCGCGCTTATATTCCAGTCCAGTCGCTGATCCCACTGCACCGTGTTATCCGTCCGCGCGAGGTTCACGCGGTAGTTGTTGTAAGTCAGTCCCGATACGCCGAGGTTCGGCTGTGGGTACATGTTGATGATTTTCTGCGCAACGGGATCGATCTGGTTCTGGCAAATCACATTGTTAACACCGTTACAGGAAAGCGTGGTCGCGCCGCCCGAGTTCGGCGCATAGAGCTGAACCGGCACACCCTGGTTGTTGAGGTTGGTGTTCAGCAGTTCAGAGAAGTTACCGGTGCGCATCAACGCTGTTGGAACTGTGGTCGTGGTGGGCAAGGCGACCGAGATTCGATTGGCCTCGACGTCGCCGAAGTAGAACAGGTGGTTCCTCCAGAAGGGCAGGCCGATCGTACCGCCGAATTGGTTCTGGTGATAGGGCGAAATGGTGCTCGCGTCCCAGTCCTTCGAATCAAGGTTGGTATTGCGGAGATACTCCCAGAGATCGCCGTGAATGGCATTCGTTCCAGACTTTATGCTGGCGTTCATCACCGCGCCGGCGGAGTGACCAAACTCGGCGCTGAAGTTGCTTGTCTGGATGCTGAACTCGGCGAGCGCATCCGGGGGCGGACGCATTACGAAGCTCGAACCGTTGAGGAAGTCGATCAGATTGGTGTTATTGTCGACACCATCCAGGACAAAGTTGTTTTGCTCGGCGCGCTGACCATTCGCAACGAAGTCGCCCGTACCGCTGCCGCGGGTGCCTCCGAACGGAGGTGCGACGCCAGCCGTCAACTGCGCGATGTAGACCCAGTTGCGACCGTTCAGCGGCGTGTTGTTGATCGTCTCTGTGCTGATGACTTGTCCTACCGCAGCTTCCTGAGTCTCCAACAGAGGGGCACCAGTGGTCACCGTGACCGTCTCGCTTGTAGCGCCCGGCTGTAGCTTCAGGTCGATGTTAAGGCGCTGCTGAATATCGACGTGCAGGTTCGCCTGCTTCGTGGTCGAAAACCCGGGCGCGGAGGCACTCAGTGTGTAGTCGCCGATCTTGATTGGAGAAAAGACGTAGACACCGCTCTCATTGGCCTGGCGTTGCAGCACTAATCCTGTTTCCGGGCTCGTAAGCGTAACTTTCGCATTTGGGATCGCCGCACCCGAAGAGTCCTGCACGACACCTGTGATAGCTCCCTGATCCACCTGGGCATGTGCTGAACCGCATAGGGATAGAAGAAGGAGCAGCCAGACCATCGGCCACGACTTCCCTATCACCAGAAGACGCTTTTCAAATCTTAGAGCCACGTTTTCGCCTCGCATGTATATTTGCCTCCAACCTGCGCCGTAGATTTGGTACCTCGGCGCTTTTGCTTCTGACTTCCGCAATTCCTGAGGACCTCTGCCACTGAGGCGTTGAATAAAATCTCGAGTGATTCGAATTGCCTGAGTGGTACCGAGTTGATGTTTTCGCATTACAAAATGAATCCGGTTACATTTCGATGAGAAAAGTACAGAAGCCACATCTCGTTTGTCAATAAAAAATTAAAAGCACAGGTGAAAACGGACAGCTCCTCGCTGCAGCACATGCTCAACCCGCCTCTACAGGCTTCTGCTATCCTTCGCCGGAAGCAGGATTGACGCTTGAGGTTGGAAGCAATGCTGAGGTCAGCGTGCGGCCCATGGATCAATGCTGCGTCAATACTCCAGGTTATAGGTGCGGCCAATATACGGAAAGCTAGAATCATCCTCGAACTTCTATTGCCCGGATATCTCGCAGCATCGCTCCTGATCGGATGGGCAGCGAGGCGCAGATTTCGGGGAGCAAACTCATACCTCAACGCGACCCGATCCCTGCCTTCGGGTGTTGTCGTGCTCTCTTATGTCGCCGCTAACTGTGGAGCATTCGAGGTTATAGCGCTAAGCGCGGTAGCAGCCCAGTATGGGGTAGTGGCGTTTCACTTCTATCTGATTGGTGCTATCCCGGCACTCCTGTTTTCGGCACTTCGATTTCTGCCACTCTACCGTACCCTTTCGATCCGGAGCGTGCCGCAGTTCCTGGAAATTCGCTACGGACCCCAAATGCGTCTCCTGAATGCTTGCGTGGTCGCCTGTTCCCTCCTGCTGCTGGGCGGGGTGTCGCTTTTCGCTGTAGCCCAGTTTCTCGAGGTGGCAGTCGGATGGAGCTTCATCACTGGAGGCGTCGCCACTGCGATTGTCGTGCTGGTTTATATCCTTTTAGGCGGACTCCGCGCGACTATCTATAACGAAATACTACAGCTCACCGTCGTGCTTCTCGGACTCCTGCCTATCGGCTTTCTAAGTATTCGGTACCTGCTGGTTACAACCAGAACGGACCAAGTCTCGCTGGGCCACCTGTGGGTGGGTATGCCGACCGCGTCTGTGTCCAGTCCATTTGATGTTCTTGGGCTAACCGTGGGCTTAGGATTCGTACTCGGGTTCGGATACTGGTGTACCGATTTCGTGCTGATGCAACGCGCCTTCACTGCCCGCACGGAGTTAGCAGCGCAACAGGTGCCTCTGTGGAGCGGATTGGCGAAGCTCTTCTTTGCCCTGCTCGTCGTTTGCCCGGGATTGGTCGCAGCACGCCTCTTCACTCAATTGGGCACCACTGCACGATACGAGCAGGCTATCCCGTTGCTAATGCAAAGGGCATACGGCCCAGTCATGCTGAGCGTCGGATGTACCGCACTCGCCGCCAGCCTTCTGTCTGGGGTCGCTGCCAACGTCGCGGCATTCGCTTCAGTATGGACAGAGGACATCTATCGTACGCAGCTATGTCCCGGCCGTCGCGAAGAGCACTACCTGATCGTTGGCCGTTGTGCGGTTGTTTTTGCCGCCACTCTCGCAGTTCTCGATTCCTCCATCACGTTCTACTTCAGCAACATGATGGAGCATGTGCAGCTGATCTTTACTATCTTCGGCACACCGTTCTGGGCGATCTTTCTGGTCGGGATACTCTCTCCGCGCATCACAACGCGGGGTGCTTTTGCTGGCTTCCTTGCTGGAATGTGCGCCTCGATCTTGCACCTGACTGTCTCTATCTCAGGCTATCTGCGCTATGGATCGATGATGAGCGCCAGCTTTCATTCGGCCATATACGCCTTCTTTGTAACCTGCCTTGTGGCCGTGGGCGTCAGCATATTCGGACGGTCAGATTACGAATCCGGAACAGGGCCAACGCGGTGGTCACAGTTGAAATCAACTCACCGGGTGTATAGGTCGACGTGGGTACTCGCGATGATACTCATTGCTCTCTTGCTTAGCATTAACTGGCTGCTCCGGTAAGGACGTTGAGCATGCAATGTGGGATTTAAAGAGCGGTGCGGGTTGGTTTTGGACTTGTTCAAGCGATGACCTTCGTCGTCTCTTCGGAGTTTCAATTCACGGGCAGTCTCCCGCCGATAGCATGAGTAATCTCCAGGCAGGCCTGCTTCAGGATCTTACTTCCTTCGGCAAGACCTATCTTGGACTCGTTGTATTGAATGTAAGGAACCGTCAGAGCTCCGATGGCCGAGGCACGCTCATCAAAGATTGGACAGCTGATGTTGACAACACCACGGACCAAATAGCTCGGTTGTGTCTCATGCCCCTGCCGCCGAATGCGGGACAGGTGTTTCTTTAGATCTTCGGGAACCTTTTTACCCGTGGTGCTCTTCCATTCGGTCAGAGTGCGCTCAAGCTCTTCGTCTCCAAGGTGGGCAAGAATTACGTAACCAGACGCTGCTTCCATCAGGTCCACCGTCGAGCCGAGTTTGACGTAAAACCCCACCGGCGTCGGCGCATTCACCTGCGCAAGAATCGTAACCTGGGCACCTTCAATGATGCCTATGTGGCACGATTGATCCATTTGTTGCGTGACACGATGGATCACTGGCAGAGCTTCGGTGATTAGCCTCTCCGTCGGCGGATGCTCCTGTACCAGCGAGAAAAGCTTCAACGTCAGCGCGTAGCAATCGCCGTCGGTCTGTGCAATGTATCCTCGCTTTTCCAGACACACCAGCATGCGGAATATCTCAGACACTGTGCGATTAAGATGGCGTGAGATGGCGCTTTTGCTCAGGGCACCCGGATGGTGAGCGAGCAGTTCAATGACATCCAGCCCCTTTTCCAGAGCTGGCGTAGCATAAGTATTCTTGGCCGGTTTAGAAGCGGTCTTCACGGTTTTTCTGGATGCCATATTGAAGGGTCGAGAGGCGAACTCAGAATAGCAGATGCCTTTGCAGCCTACCGCCGAACAGCCTGACGTGCTGCCATCACTTTGCCGAGTGGCCAGCCTCCTCCGATGACCAATAGATTCCATGAGGAAACGCATACGTCTGGAGCGACTCCGGCTTGATCTCAATGCTGTAGCCTGGTACCTCCGGCAAATAGTATCGTCCACTCCTTACATCGACCGGGGTCACGAAGTGTTCGTGCAGATGGTCGACAAACTCAATGACCCGGTCCTCCATCGTTTCTGAAACGAACAGAAAATCAAACGCCGAGAGATGCTGCACATACTCGCAAAGCCCAACGCCTCCGGCATGTGGACAGACCGGAACGCCGAACTTCTTGGCCATCAGAATGATTGCCAGGTTTTCATTCACGCCCGCCACGCGACAGCTGTCGATCTGACATACGTCAATCGCTTCTGCCTGCATCAACTGTTTAAACATCACCTTGTTGTGGCAATGCTCGCCAGTCGCAATGCGTGTGGGCTTTGTCTCGCGGCGAATCCGTGCGTGCCCAAGAATGTCGTCAGGGCTAGTTGGTTCCTCCATCCACCACGGTTGGAGTTCCTGCAAAGCGCGAATGCGTGTGATGGACTCTTCTACTCCCCACTTCTGATTGGCATCGAGCATCAAGCGGTTTTGCCAACCGATCGCCTCTCGTACTATGCGGCCACGGCGAAGATCATCTTCGGGATCTCCTCCGACTTTCAGTTTGAAGTAGGTCCATCCGTCAGCCAGTGCTTCTTGCGCAAGTCGACAAATCTTCTCATCACTAAACCCGAACCAGCCCACAGAGGTCGTATAGGCCTGATAGCCTTGCGTGCGGAGCAGCTTCAAACGATCAGGCATCGTCTGCTTCGCCGTGCGAAGAATCTCGAGTGCCTCATCTGGCGAAAGAGCATCATCGATATAACGGAAGTCAATGGCAGATACGATCTGCTCTGGCGTCATATCTGCGAGCAATAACCAAAGCGGTTTCTCTTCCACCTTGGCGTAAAGATCCCACACCGCATTGATCACGGCAGCAGCAGCCAGATGAATAACACCCTTCTCTGGTCCAAGCCAACGGAACTGGCTATCTTCGAGCAGTTGACGGGAAAACGCCGCGAAGTTCTCCGTAATCTCGCTCAAACGACGTCCAACGACAAAGCGCGAAAGATATTCGATCGCTGTAACGCACAGTTCCGTTCCTCGGCCAAGCGTGAACGTGAGACCATGTCCACGAAGACCGCTGTCCGTCTCCAGAATGCAATAAGCAGAGGAGTAGTCTGGATCTTTATTGACCGCGTCAGAGCCGATGCTGTACTTCGAAGTAGGAAAGCGAAGATCAATTGTGTGGACCTGAGTAATACGAGGATCGCTGACGTTCATGCTGCTGTCCACCCTCCATCGATTGCAACGACGGCACCGTTGATAAACCCGGCTTCTTCCGAACAGAGATAGCGCACAAGGGACGCCACATCCTCAGGAGTGCCTAGGCGGCCGATCGGTTGACGAGACACGAGTTGCTCATGAACCTTCTCTTTTTCGTGTGCGTGAAACTTCTCCAGATAGCCTTCGACGAATGGTGTTTGCACAGTTCCCGGAGCAACAGCATTCACCCGCAACTCCTTCGGGTAATCCACTGCAAGCTGTCGCGTCATTGCCAGCACCGCTCCCTTGCTCGCGCAGTACGCAAAACGTTGCTTTACCCCAACCATTCCAGCGACCGAACCGATATTCACAATGCTTCCATGAGCTTGCAGAATTAGAGGCAACATCGCCTGCGTCACCAGAAAAATGGAGTAGACATTTACCTTCATCAATCGGTCAAAATCCTCGTAGCTCACCTCTGCGACAGTTCCTACATTCCCGATGCCTGCGTTGTTCACCAGAATGTCGAGCCTCGGCAAACTAGCAGCAGCGGCTTTCACGCTGGCCTCATCGGTGACATCGATGTGCAGTGCTGTTCCCTGCTTCAGCTGGTCAGCAAGCGACTTAGCCGCCTCGAAGTTGAGATCTGCAACCACCACTTCTGCGCCTGCACGGTCCAGTTCGCGGCAGGTCGCGGCTCCAATGCCGCTTGCTCCGCCAGTCACTAACGCTGATTTTTTATTCAGCCCAAATGCTTCTGCCACGTTGTCTCCTCCACGTGTGGTGATGGATTAAGCCTCGGCTCGCGTCCTGTTACGAAGCTCGCCCAGCCCTGCAATCGTAATTACGATCTCTTCGTTATCGCGCAGCCAGCGCTGCGGAGTGCGTCCGAGACCCACTCCCTGCGGAGTTCCTGTGCTGATAATGTCGCCAGCTTCGAGTGGAGTGAGCGAAGAGATGTGTTCAATGAGCTGAGGAATACGGAAGATCAGGTTCTTCGTATTGGAGTTCTGTAGCACCTCCCCGTCAATCGCAAGCTGTATATCGAGCGCATGAGGATCGGCAATCTCATCGCGTGTAACCACTGCAGGTCCTAACGGAGTGAAGGTAGGAAAGCTTTTCCCCAGCGTCCACTGCGAGGTCGCAAGCTGCACGTCGCGCGCGCTGACATCATTCACAATCGTGTAGCCGAAGACATGTTTTTCCCAGTCACGCGCAGCAATGCGATATCCGGGCTTGCCGATTACTACAGCAAGCTCTGCTTCATAATCAGGCTGCGCAGAGTTCTTCGGCAGGATCACCTCGGTATCCGGTCCTGTCACCGATGACGAGAGCTTCATAAAGACCGTCGGGACCACCTGTACCGTCATCTTCGATTCAGCGGCGTGCTCCTGATAGTTTAGGCCAACAGCAAAGATGCGGGGCGGCCGTTGGATAGGAGCTAACAGATGGATCTCGTCAAGTGCGTATGACGCGTTGCTACTCGTGGCGCCGCGGATAGCCTTGAGTGCATCTGCATCGCCCTCAATCAACTCCAGCGTGCTGCGAAAGCCATATTCCGTGATGTCGTACACTTTTTCTGACTCAAGCACGCCGGGCCGAGGCATTCTGTTTCCTTGCGCAAACGTTACTACTTTCATGAGCTCCTCTGATTCAATTCGACTCCTGACGTCAGATCATCATTACTGTTCGCAGGATAAGGGCTTTTCAAACTACAGCGTTCTCGTTATACAGCAGAGACCAGAATACGCAATATTATATGCGGAAAATTGTTTTTACTAGTAAATGATATCCTGGCCTGCGTCTGAGTTCGTCCAGAGATCGAGGCGCTGAAACTTGGCACCTTAACGGAGTGATCACTTTGCGTATCGATAGTCATCACCATCTCTGGAGATACGACCCGGCTGAGTACGACTGGATCTCTGATGAGATGTCAGACCTCCGCCGCGACTTTCTGAATTCGGAGCTTCGCTCGCAGCTTATCGAGGCAAAAGTGGATGGGAGCGTCGCGGTCCAGGCACGCCAAAGCCTCGACGAGACGCAATGGCTCCTCGAAATGGCGCAGGAGGCCCCTATCCTCGGTGTTATCGGATGGGCGCCGATCGCGGCAAAAGACTTCCCTTCGATTCTTGACGATCTGAGGCAGAATCCTCTACTGAAGGGCTTGCGCCACGTCGTTCAGGCCGAACCTTCTCAGTTTCTAACAAGCGTTGACTTCCAGAGAGGAATTCATCATCTCGCTGGGACCGACCTTGTCTACGATCTTCTGGTCTATGCTCATCAGCTTCCCGAGGGCATTGCGTTCGTCGATCAGTTTCCTGCTCATAGCTTCGTTCTCGACCACATGGGCAAACCTGCCATTGCGCGGCATGAAATAGATCTCTGGAGTCGCAATGTCCGCGAACTGGCCCAACGACCAAACGTCACCTGCAAGGTATCTGGACTCGTCACCGAGGCGAACCGAGCGACGTGGACACCGGAGTTGCTACGGCCTTATTTCGATGTGGTGCTTGAGAGCTTTGGCCCAGAGCGTCTGATGATTGGAACAGATTGGCCTGTCTGCACCGTCGGTAGCAGCTACTCGGAATGGTGGCATATTGTCGAAGGATGGACAGCATCGCTCTCCCCTTCCGAGCAGGCCTCCATTCTCGGTGAAACAGCAACTCGTGTCTATCGACTTTCCGGAGCAAGCGCCTGATGCATCCTTCTCTCCCTTTACGGACCGCAGAGACCAGCGAGATCTCGTCCTTTCTTCCAAAAGGCCTCATGCGCCCCTTTATTTTGGCTACCGGCCTGTTCTTTCTCTGGGGTGTCCCCAACAATCTGAATGACGTTCTGATTCGCCAGTTCATGAAGTCGTTCGCCATAAGCCGATTCCAAGCTGGGTTGGTGCAATCCGCTTTCTATCTTGGCTACTTTCTTCTTGCCCTGCCTGCTGGATTGCTCATCAAACGGTACGGTTACAAATCGGGTTTTATCACTGGCCTCCTATGTTTCGGTCTGGGTTGTATGCTCTTCTGGCCTGCGGCCATGACCAGCAGCTATGCCTTCTTTCTCAGCGCACTCTTCATCGTGGCAAGTGGCCTCGCCTTTCTGGAGACTGCAGCCAATCCCTTCATCGCGCAGCTAGGTCCAGCCACCAGCGCAGAGCGCCGACTGAATTTTTCACAGGCTTTCAATCCCATTGGTGCAATCAGCGGCGTCCTTATCGGGACAAGTTTCATCTTTTCCGGGATCGAGTTGACACCAGCGCAAAAAGCATCCATGCTCAGCAGCGGCACATACGTTGCCTATCTCCATCACGAAACCCAGCGAGTCGTCACTCCATACTTAGTGCTCGGTGTCATCGCTCTGGCCTGGGCAACTCTGATTGCTGTCACCCATTTTCCGCGCATCCCACGAGTAATTGAAGCCGCCGCTCCGTCATCCGGTTCGTGGAAACGACTGTTTCGTCATCGTCTGCTGATGTATGCCATCGTCGCGCAGTTTTTCTACGTGGGCGCGCAAGTTGGTACATGGAGCTACTTCATCCCATACGCCCAGGAGTACACCCACGTCTCAGAGCGCACCGCCGGACTTCTGTTGACTGGAACCCTTGTAGCCTTCGGCATCGGCAGGTTCGGCTCGGCGTATATCATGCAATGGCTAGCTCCCGCAAAGCTTATGACGGCCTATGCCATCCTGAACGTTTTGCTATTGGCTATTGGGATCTTGGCCTCCGGCTGGTATGGCCTGTTCGCGATTCTTATGACCAGCTTCTTTATGTCGATCATGTATCCCACCATCTTTGCCATTGGCATTCGCGGTATGGGAGAAGAGACAAATCTCGCCGGATCACTGATCGTCATGGCCATCCTCGGTGGCGCTATCTTGACCCCCGTTATGGGACTCATCTCCGAATATTCCCGCAGCATGGCTGCTGCATATCTCGTCCCCGCCGTCTGCTACCTCGTAGTTGCGGCGTTCTCATCACAGACCCCCGCCGTGGGGACTACAGCATGATCCAGGACTCAGTCCTTTCCGCGATTAAGGCGCACGCTTCGCCGCCAATGCCCAAACACAGCCGCCCTATCGTTATCATCGGGGCGGGAGGCATCGTTCGGTCCGCACATCTGCCTGCGTACCAAAAGGGCAAGTTCTCGGTCATAGGTTTGATGGATCAGAGTCTTGAACGAGCAGAGTTACTGGCTAAGAGTCACGCCATCGCTCGCACCTTTGACAATATCGACAGTGTCGTGCAGTTCGCGCCCGATGATGTCGTCTACGACATCGCCGTACCTGCTTCGCAACTATCGCATATCCTTCCTCACATTCCTGATGGGTCCGCTGTCCTGATGCAGAAGCCTATGGGAGAGACACTCAAAGAGGCGCGCCTCATTCGCGATCTCTGCCGGACCAAGGGACTCACGGCCTCAGTCAACTTCTCCCTGCGTTATTCCCCTAACAATCTGGCTATCTCAGCCCTGGCAAGGGCAGGTTTGCTAGGAGATCTCCATGATCTTCAGGTTCAAACCACTACCTATACCCCCTGGGATCTCTGGACCTTCCTCGCCACCGCCCCAAGAGTTGAGATTATGTATCACAGCATCCACTACTTCGACCTGATTCGTTCCTGGCTCGGAAACCCAAATAGCGTCTACGCTAAAACCGTAAACGACCCTCACACGGCTAACTTGGCCGCAACCAAGACCATCGCAATCCTGGACTACGGCGGCAACATGCGGGTTTTCGTTGCAAGTAGTCATCACCACAACTTTGGCCAGAAGCATCAGCACAGCTTCGTCCAGTGGGAAGGTACTCGTGGTGCGGCTCGCATCAGCATGGGCTTGAATCTGGACTACCCCATGGGGGTTCCCGACACAGCCGAGTTTGCCGAGCGGGGATGCACTGAGGACTGCTGGCAGGCACTTCCAGTTGCCGGAGCTAACATTCCCGACGGCTTTATCGGAACGATGGGTGCCCTTCAGGCCTTCGTCGAAGGCTCAACAGCCAGCCTCCCGACCCACTACGAAGACGCCTTTCAAACCATGGCGCTGGTGGAAGCGCTTTACCGCTCCAGCGAGCAAAGCGGAGAGGTTCTGCAGCTTGGTGACTGACACTGTCTCCAAGTGCAGCCAATGAAAAGAGCTCAAATAGAGGAACGAGTCGCTTTTATGGCCTGCGAACCCCAAAGACTCATGCCACCCTGGACTTACTCAGTAAACATCTGATTATTAGAACATCTTGCTCTTGGGCTTTTTTTGATGGTCCTGTGAGTTCACAACTTTTTGCAATTTGTTGCGCCCTTGTGACATATCGCCGAGTTTTTTTGCTTATTCTTCAATCCGATGGAGATGGGGCGTTTCTCAGAGCGCACGGGCGCCTCTCCGAAAGAGTAGATATGCGGAAGTTCCAAGTTCGCCGATGGTCCGATCGCCCCCGCATGTTGGTGTTCATGCTGGGAGTTATGTTGCCCGCGGCCGCGCTCATCGCGGTCGGTGTGTGGCACCTGAGGACCATACAACGTGAAAAATCGATCGAGGCTGTCTTTCAACGGGAGTATCAACAGGTCTTAGCTATCGCTGAAAAGCGGATTGACGCGCGCGCTTACGAGATCTCCGAGGAAGCCCGTGCGAAATTTCCCGATGCGACCGCGGGCGACCAACTCAAGGCTTTCCTAGCGTCACACCGTGACATTGCCCATGCGTTTCTGTGGACCGGGAAGGGCCAACTTGTGATTCAATCTCAGCCTGATCGGATGGGCGATCCTCAATTTGAGGAAGAACGCAGGAATCTCTCATCCATGGTCGGACATTGGTTTGATCTGGATTCCAATGACTGGATCACCAAGATACAGAAGATCGAGGCGATGGACGGGCGGCGCGTCTACCTAACCTCCACTATGGGACCCAGGAGTGACAAATGGCAGTATCAGTCTTTAGTGCTATTCATGCCGCGCGGTTCGACTGCGGAGCATCCCGCTCTGGCAGGGTTTGTCTACGATACCGACTATCTAAGTAACAAGTTTTTTCCGCAGGCGCTGAACGATGTGCTGCCAAATCAGAACAATAACGATACATCGCATCCTCAACCGGTGATGATGGTGCGGACCGCGAAGGACCGCGAACCTTTGGCTTCGTCGCTCTGTTGGGATGGAGGTTCGCCTGAAGTTGAGCGCGGTTTTGACGGTGTGTTCCCCGGACTGATTTTGGGAATTAAGCTGCGCGGAACCACGATTGCGAACATCAGCAACCACTTTATTCGGACGGCCTTCCTTATTCTCGGAGCGCTTTCGCTGCTGATGGGCGGAGGAATGCTTCTCGCCTATCGAAACGTCTCGCGCGAGCTTGCACTGGCGAAGTTGAAATCCGATTTTGTCTCGAATGTCTCGCACGAGCTGCGAACTCCTCTGGCCCTCATCCGCCTTTACGCAGAGACGCTCGAACTGGGACGCATCTCCAACCCGGGAAAGCGTCAGGAATATTACGAGATCATTCGCAAAGAAAGTGAGCGGTTAAGTTCGCTGATCAACAATATTCTGGACTTCTCGCGTATCGAGTCTGGCAAGAAAGAGTACGACTTCCGCGAAACGGATGTGGCCGATCTGGTGCGGGGCACGCTGGAGTCATATCGTTTCGAAATCGAACAAAACGGTTTCCAGTTCGAACAGAAGATCGATAACGATCTGCCACAAGTGAGTGTAGATCGCGAAGCAATTGCGCGTTCGCTGCTGAATCTGGTGAACAACGCGGTGAAGTACTCGGCGACGGAGAAATACCTTGAGGTAAACCTCTACCGAAACACTGGCGGCGTCAACCTTGAGGTTGTCGATCATGGAATCGGCATTCCCGCGAAGGAGCAGCCGAAGATCTTTGAGAAGTTCTATCGAGTGGGTGATCCAATGATGCACAACACCAAGGGAAGCGGACTGGGGCTGTCTCTGGTACGCCATATCGTGCAGGCACATGGCGGTGAAGTTGCAGTTGAGAGCGAGCCCGGCCGAGGCAGCAAGTTCACTATTACGCTGCCGGTGCAGACTTCTGAGGTCCAGTAGGCGAAAGGGATGCCGGCATGAGACAGAAAGAGAAGACGAAGGTAACAGAAGCACCGAGGCCAGCGAGAATTCTTGTCGTGGAGGACGAGCCCAATATGGTGGCCGGACTTCGAGACAACTTCGAGTTTGAAGGCTATGAAGTACTTACAGCGGGCGATGGGATCGAAGGCCTTCAGAGAGCGCTGGAAGAGTCTCCCGATCTTGTGGTCCTGGATGTCATGATGCCCCGCATGAGCGGACTAGAAGTATGCAAACAGCTACGCGCTCAACGTGGTTCGATCCCGATCATCATGCTGACTGCCCGCGGCCAGGAGTTAGACAAAGTGGTGGGCCTCGAACTGGGCGCGGACGACTATGTGACCAAGCCGTTCTCAATCCGCGAGTTGTTGGCGCGAGTGAAGGCCGTGCTGCGACGCACGGCAGTGGTTCCAAAAAATCAGGATCAACACTCGTTCGGTAACGTGGACGTCGATCTGCGGCGTCAACGAGTGCTCAGGTCAGGCAAGGCTCTCGAGGTTTCCTCCAAAGAGTTCGAGCTGTTGAAGTACTTCATCTGTCATTCGGGCGAAACGCTCAGTCGCGATCGTCTTCTGGAAGAGGTTTGGGGGTATGAGAATTTCCCAACTACCCGGACGGTGGATACGCACCTGGTACGTCTGCGCCAAAAACTTGAACCCGATCCCGAGCAGCCACAGTACTTTCTCACAGTGCATGGAACAGGGTACCGGTTCGTCGGCTAAAGCAACGATCAGAATCTAAGAGGCATAGATTATGAACGAAGGCAGAGTACTACCAAAAAGTGAAGGCAAGTTGCGGACTAACGGCGGGCACCAAAGTTACAGCATGCCCCAATCCTCGATGGTGGCGTCGATGCCGCCACTACCATCGAGTGTGCCACTAGCGGACGAGAGGGACTCGCTTCTGCAAGAGAAACTTGATCTCCATTTACAACTGTTCGAGGCCGCACAGATCCAGCGCAAACTAAGCGGCCCGCGCGAGTTGCGCCGCGGCTGTTTACAGTTCGCAAGCGAGGTCTTCGCGGCGCGCTTTCTCGCCGGGGATTTCACGTCGTTCTTGCAAAGCGGGTCCAAGGTTCTTGTAGCGCACGGAGACATCGCCGGTAAAGGCGTTGCGGCTGGAATGTGGTTCACCAATCTGGCGGGGCTTTTGCAAAGTTACGACCGTCCACATTCTGACCCCGCAAGGATCGCCTCGGAGATAAATCGCCACCTCTGCTATCTGCGGCCGGTTGCACCGTTCGCCACGGCATTTCTCGCGCGGGTTGACTGCAATCTTGGAGAACTGACCTACTGCAATGCCGGCCATTTTCCGCCGATATTGCTTCGCGCGGATGGACGGACTGAGCTGCTCGAGAGAGGTGGTCCGCTGTTAGGTGCTATCGAAGGTGCGAAGTTCGAGTTGGGCAAACTGATTCTCGAACCCGGAGACACGCTTGTCGCATACTCCGATGGTGTACTTGAATGCCGTAACACTGCAGACGAAGAATTCGGACTGGATCGGATCGTAGCGGCATTACGAGGCGCCAAATCGCCGTTCGCTCAAGCCACGCTCATGATGCTCCTTGCCACCTTACAAGACTTCGCGAACGGTGGTCCGCTTTGCGACGATGTCAGTTTGACAGTGATTCAACGCGACGCGACACGCCGACACCCGACAGCACTTGCCGGATGATTCGTATTTCTTAACCCACGCCTTATGATATTTATGGCCACCTTTTGCCAGGTTCGGTGCTTGAGCCGGAATGGGGTGTCAATTGGCGACAACACGACGAGTGCACTCAGTGAGAAGTTCTGTCATCCCTTTTACCCTGAGTTCCGGGCGGTTGGTCGGGAAACAGGAAGTAAGGCGGTAACTTCCGAATTGCCCGTCATCCGAAGGAATCCGGTGATTGGTTCTGAACCTTTCTACCCAGACCTTCCGTGGCACCGGCTGCTCCGCTGCGAATTCTCTACTTCGATAGCTCAAGGGTAAAAAATAGGGAAAGGCTGAAGGCTATCTTCAAAGGAGCTAAACTCAACGAGACTCACTTTTCTCCAGACGAAACCTCTGAAGCGTACATGGTCTGTCCACTTTTCCACTCTACAACTTCCGGCTAGCCCATTGAGAGTGACCGTTAGCCACTTAGGAGTAACGGTTGGGGCAGGAGAGTGCCAACCCCACATAGCCCCATAATAAGACTTCCCTACCCTTCCCCATCGTTCCATCAACAGACTTGTGCTTACCAGCCATGGAGCATAAGTCTTTGTTATTACAACCTTTAGCGTTATCAATTTCGACCCGAACTTTTGATCGCGGCTGCTCTGATCGGCCAGCCCGATCACTTTTCTTCTAGCCAGTCCGAAGAATATCGTTCAATCGCGATCCGTATGGCACTCGTCATAGCAGATTCGCTCGAGAACGCGACGTTTGCAGCTTCCCTATTTGACCTGGATTACGAGATACTCCCGCCGCTGTTGCATATTGAAGCCGTTCTTGCCTCTGAGGTCGCACCCGATGAAAAAGGTGGACAGATACGGCATGGGAGTTATCTTCCCGATCACTTCGTGAAACTCGAAGAAGAGAAGCTTCAGGACTTCCGTGGAACTCACGACGAACCCATTGGCGTGCGTGTTTCGGTGCGCTACAGCACACCGATCAATGCCCATTATCCGATTGAGCTCTCGTCGACCATCGCCTCCTGGGAAGGCTACACCCTGACGATCTATGACAGCACACGATGGATCACCGGGGAGCGTAAGGCTCTCGCCGGATACCTCGGCATTGCCGAAGAGAAGATACATATCTTGTCGCCGTTGGTAGGCGGTGCATTTGGGTCCAAAAGCTTCTTGTGGATGCATGTCGTATTGGCCGCCGTCGCATCGCGTGAGATCGGCAGACCCGTCAAGCTGGTCCTGACGCGCGACCAGATGTTCTCTTCCACGGGCCACCGACCTCGCACACAGCAGGACATCTCGCTCGTCGCGAATGCGGACGGCGTGATTGAGAGCAGTGAACACCACACTCTCACCGAAACATCAACCGTTGGACGTTTCTGCGAGCCTACAGGCCTTTCTACGCGTTTTCTCTATCGTTCGCCGCGCATGGTCGTCTCCCATCGCGTTGCTCGTGTCAATCTTCCCACACCCTGTTTCATGCGCGGACCAGGTGAAGCACCAGGACTCTTCGCTCTTGAAGCTGCGATGGATGAGCTCGCCGACGAGTCCGGATTAGATCCCGTCGATCTTCGCCGGCGTAATCATGTGGACTTTGATCAGGCCAGCGGAAAGCCATGGTCAAGCAAACATCTGCTGGAGTGCTACGATCAGGCGGCTTTACGATTTGGCTGGAACCACCGAATTCCAGCACCGCGATCGATGCGCAGAAACGGCGTGCAGGTAGGTTGGGGAATGGCCACCGCTACGTATCCGGGCCGCCGCATGGCCGCGGGGTGCAGCGTTGTCACCGATGCGGACGGGAAGGTCCGCTTTTCGTCTGCCACACATGAAGTTGGCAACAGCGTTCGCACCGTAATGACGCAGGTCGCTGCTCAGGCTGCGGGCTTGGCAATCGGAGACGCCATCTTCCACTCGGGAGACTCGCACTATCCGGATGCACCGTACAGCGGAGCTTCGCAGACAACGGCAACGGTTGGCTCCGCAGTGTATGGGGCCGCTCTTGAGTGGGAAACGCCGCGTATTGGAGTTGGCCGTTCAGAATCCGGTTTCCCAATTTTACAGTTTCAACACGAAAGATCTGGCGATGGAGGCAGGCATCATCCATTCCAAACTCCGTCCAGATGCAGGCGAACCGTATCGCACAACTCTTCAGTAGCACAACCATCACTGAAAGTGGCGCTCGCCTTCGCCGTCCAAAGCGATGCATGCGACCAGGAGAAGTACGCCTTCAGTCCTTCGGTGCTCATTTCTGCGAGGTCGAAGTCGATGAAGAGATTGGCCGTGCCACAGTGACGCGTTGGGTGGCAACCTTTGACTGCGGCAGAGTATTGAATCCAAAGCTAGCCAGAAACCAGATCATGGGTGGCGTCACCTTCGGTCTTGGAATGGCTCTGCTCGAGCAATTGCTATACGACACCAAGACTGCACAACTCATTGGGGAATACTATCTGCCGACGCACGCCGATAGGCCAGCTTTCGACATCTCGTTCGTGGAGTTCCCCGATAACCTACTTAACCCAATGGGAGCTCGGGGAATCGGTGAGATCGGCATATGTGGCGTGCCTGCGGCAATCACGAATGCGATCTTCCATGCAACTGGAAAGCGCCTGCGACAACTTCCCATCACGATCGAACAGCTAATGCAGCCGTTTGCGCCCAGTTCGTACCAGGCCGGAGGACACCAATGAGCGGGATTTCGCACACAGACAGTCCACCTAGGGTGAGCTCGGCGTCAAACTCAGTAAAGATCACTTTAACGATCAACGGACCGAGATACGCTCTTATCATCGATACGCGGACTACGTTGCTGGATCTTTTACGTGAACGGCTCGATCTTTCAGGGACCCAAAAGGGTTGCGATCACGGACTATGCGGTGCATGCACTGTTTCAGTCGATGAGGAGCGCGTCGTCAGTTGTCACACCCTGGCAGCCTCAGTAAGCGAGTCAAAGGTGTTGACCGTGGAGGGCCTGTCCGAGGGCGATGATCTGAGCGACTTGCAACAAGCATTCCTTGAGCACGACGCATTCCAATGCGGCTATTGCACCCCCGGTCAGATCTCTTCCGCCCACGCCATGTTGCGAGAGCACGCACGAGGCGATCTCAGCATGGTCTCGTACGAAGGAACCCGTGGGGAGGTAGTCAACGGGAGGATGGAACTCAGCGAACATGAGATTCGTGAGCGTATGGCCGGCAATATCTGCCGGTGTGGGGCCTACGCAAACATCGTTGCTGCTGTTCGAGCGGTGTCGCAACGAGGCCAATTATGAACAGCTTTTTGTTTCAGCGAGCTTCGAGCGTCGAAGACGCCATCTCGAGCGCGATTTCGACGGGTGGCAAATATCTTGCCGGCGGGACCAACCTTGTCGACCTGATGAAGGACAACGTAGAGAAGCCGTCTGCACTAATCGACATCCGCAGACTTGATCTGAAGAATATCTATGCGACGTCGGGCGGCGGAGTAATGATTCATGCAGGTGCCAGCAACAGTGCTATTGCAAATCACAATTTGATTCGGACGCAGTACCCTGTTTTGTCTCAGGCCATATTAAGTGGCGCGACGACGCAATTGCGTAATATGGCCACAGCCGGAGGTAATCTCCTGCAACGCACTCGCTGCCCATATTTTATGGAGGCAGACTTCAAAGAGTGCAATAAACGCACTCCTGGAAGCGGGTGCCTTATTCGAATTCATGAATTTCGATCGCCTCCGCAATTTATGGCATCTACACGTTGAAACAATCAAAAAGCAATCGAAGTTTAACAACCTAGGAAGCCTCAAACCTAACAAAGGCCCCTTTAATTGAGGGGCCTTTGTGTTGCGTCGCGCACAACTCCCGAAAAACTGGTTTCTATCAACAAATCACCGCCCCTCAGGTCCGGTAATTGGCGGGCCTGGAGGGCGGACGTTCAGTTTCACGTTATGGTGTGTCTGGTTTCACGTTATGGTGTACCAGTTTCACGTTATGCGTAGACCCACAGCTCCAGTAAAAGTATGAAATAGTTGCTAACTACAACCGCTGGTGCTGCCGCAGGACATGCAGCGGTAGCAGGATCCGCTGCGGGTCATGATGGCTCCGCAGGTGGCGCAGGAGGGGGAGTCGCCCATCTCGTACATGGACTTCATGGCGTTGGAGGGGTGGTAGATGCCGCGGTCTTCGAGGGACATGGGGTTGGGGGATTCGAGCCCGCTGCGGGCGCTGAGGTCGGGCGCGATTCCCTGCTGGGGTGGGGTGGTGGGGTGGGTGTGCTCGTGGCTGTCGTAGTGGGAGGTCGAGGCAGAAAGGTCCAGGCTGTTGGTGGCTGGGCCGGCTGCTTCGGGATCCTTCGCTCCGCTCAGGATGACAGCAGAGGCATGAAGGTTGGGGAGGACCGATGACTCGATGCGGTTGACTGGTACCGAGGTGCTGGAGGGTCCCCTCAAGTTGGATGACTCGATGCGGTTGCCGGGGGCGTTGACGGTGCCTTCGACGGGGATGCTGGTTGGGATGCTGGACTGGCCCTGATTTTGCGGGGTCAGGCCGACGAAGAGGTCGAACTGGTGTCCGGAGAGGAAGCGGATCTGGATCCAGCGGAAGATGTAATCCATGATCGACTTGGCGTAGCCGATCTGCTCGTTGCCGGTCCAGCCGGAGGGCTCGAAGCGGGTGTGGGCGAACTTCTCGCAGAGGACGCGCAGGGGGACGCCGTGCTGGAGGGCGAGGGAGACGGCGGTGGCGAAGGAGTCCATGAGTCCGGAGACGGTGGAGCCTTCTTTTGCCATGCGGATGAAGATCTCGCCGGGTTGCCCGTTGGGGTAGAGGCCGACGGTGATGTAGCCCTCGTGTCCGGCGAGGCCGAACTTGTGGGTGACCGAGGCGCGCTCGGCGGGGAGACGGTGACGGACGGCGCGGGGCGGGGCCTGCGAGTCGGCGGCGTCGGAGTTCTGGAGGGCGGCATCGGCGATCTGCTTGAGCTGGGTTTCGAGGCTGTGGATGCGGACGTGGGCGGCGGTGGCGTTCTCCATGGCCTCGGTGAGCTGCTGGCGAGTGGCGGCCTTGGCGACTTCGACGGCTTCGTCGATTTCGGCTTGGGCTGCTACTGCGGTGAGTACCCCTGCTGCGGTGGCTACGGCGTTGGTGCCGCGAGTGCCCTTTTTGTCGGCATCGGTTTGGGCGGTGACGTTGAGGGGCTGGGTTCCCTTGGAGTTGTCGCGGTAGATGGCTACGGCCTTGAGGCCCTGGCGCCAGCTCTCCATGTAGGCTTCGGCGATGTCGTCGACGGAGCAGTCCTGGGGGAGGTTGACGGTCTTAGAGATCGCCCCCGAAAGAAACGGCTGTGTCGCCCCCATCATCTTGATGTGACCGATGTACGAGATGCTGCGGGTTCCCTTGGAAGGCTTGAAGGAGCAATCGAAGACGGCGAGGTGCTCGGGCTTGATGGCGGGCGCGCCTTCGATGGTGCCGGTGGCGTCGATGTAGCTGACGATGGCGTTGACCTCGGACTCGGAGTAGCCGAGCTTGATGAGGGCCGAGGGGACGGTGTTGTTGACGATCTTGATCATGCCGCCGCCGACGAGCTTCTTGTATTTGACGAGGGCGAGGTCAGGCTCGATGCCGGTGGTGTCGCAGTCCATCATGAAGCCGATGGTGCCGGTGGGGGCGAGAACGGTGACCTGGGAGTTGCGGTAGCCGTGCTTTTCGCCGTGGGCGAGTGCGCCGTCCCAGGCGTGGCGGCTGGCTTCGATGAGCGAGTCGAGCTGGGGGACGGAGAAGGGCTCCTGGTTTTCAGGGCCGCGGGCGCTTGAAGTTTTGGACTTGCCGATGTTGTTGACTTCGGCGCGGTGCATGCGGACTACGTCGAGGAAGGGCTCGCGGTTGACGTAGAAGCCGGGGCAGGCTCCGCCTTCGATGGAGGCTTGCTGGGTGAGCGGGGTGGCTGCGCCGAGGGGTGGGCAGGTTTCGGCGATGCGGGAGGACTGCCAGTAGGCGTCGCCGCAGAGGATGGAGGTGAGGGTGGCGGCGAAGTCGCGGCCGGCGTCGGAGTCGTAGGGGAGACCGAAGGCCATGAGGAGCGCGCCGAGGTTCGCATAACCGAGACCGAGCGGGCGGTAGTCGTGCGAGTTCTTCGAGATCATCTCGGTGGGGTAGCCGGCGGAGTCGACGATGATCTCCATGGCGGTGGTGACGATCTCGATGGCGTGGCGGTAGCTGGGGATGTCGAACTGGCCGCCGGGGGTGAGGAACTTCAGGAGATTGAAGGAGGCAAGGTTGCAGGCGGAGTCATCGAGGAACATGTACTCCGAGCAGGGATTGGAGGCGTTGATGCGGCCAGTGTTCTTGCTGGTGTGCCACTTGTTGATGGTGGTGTCGAACTGCATGCCGGGGTCGCCGCACTGCCAGGTGGCTTCGGCGAGGGTGTGCATGAGGTCGCGGGCCTTGTACTCCTTGACGGTGGTGCGCTCCTTGACGGTGCGGGTGACGAACGTGCCGTCTGACTCGACGGCGCGCATGAACTCGTCGTTGACGCGGACGGAGTTGTTGGCGTTCTGGAAGAAGATGGAGCTGTAGGCTTCGGAGTCGGGACCGCTGCCATCGTAGCCGGCCTGCATGAGGTGCCAGGCCTTCTGCTCTTCTTTTACTTTGCACTGGATGAAGTCTTCGACGTCGGGGTGGTCGACGTTGAGGATGACCATCTTGGCGGCGCGGCGGGTTTTGCCGCCGGACTTGATGACGCCGGCGAAGGCGTCGAAGCCGCGCATGAAGGAGAGGGGGCCGGAGGCGGTGCCGCCGCCGCTGAGGGTCTCCATGGAGCCGCGGATGTTGGAGAGGTTCGAGCCTGCGCCTGAGCCCCACTTGAAGAGCATGCCCTCGGTCTTGGCGAGGGTGAGGATGGAGTCGAGCGAGTCCTGCACGGAGTTGATGAAGCAGGCGGAGCACTGGGGCTTGGTGTAGCCGGTGACGGAGAACTCGACCTTGCCGGTGGTGGCGTTCCAGTGCCAGTTCTGGGCGTCGGAGTTGGGCTCGAGGCGGTCGCAGCCTACGTTGAACCAGACGGGCGAGTTGAAGGCCACCTTCTGGTTGAGAAGGAGGTGGGCGAGCTCGGCGTAGAAGGTGTCGGCGTCGGCCTGGGAGGCGAAGTAGCCGCCTGCGATGCCCCAGTCGCGGATGGACTCGGCGACGCGGGTGATGAGGGCGCGGACGCCGGATTCGCGCTCGTCGCTGCCGTTGAGGCCGTGGAGATATTTGGAGGCGACGATGTTGGTCGCGGTCATGGACCAGTCGGCGGGAACCTCGACGTTCTTCTGCTCGAAGATGATCTTGCCCTTGAAGTCCTGGATGATGGCGTCGCGAAGCTCCCAGACGAGCTCGTCGTAGGGGGAGATTCCCGGTTTGGTGAAGTGGCGATCAAACTTCAGACCGGGGGTACGCTGATTCTCGAAGCCGGCTGCTCCGGGTGCGGTCTGGGTGCCGTTCTGACCTTGAGTGTGGGTCTGGTTTGGGATGGTCGCCATGGGGAAGTACTCCTTCTAATTTGATGAAAAATCTTAGCTGCCGATGCCTCCCGGAGGCGTTCGGCCGGAAGGTAAAACTTACGAGTAGAGCGCTGGATATGTATCCGGCGGATAGAGCCGGCGGCGTTCTGAGTCGTGAAATGTAAGGAACTTTGGCCGTGTTTTGCGTGGCTGCAGTCGTGAAAGTAACGCCCCTTATGGGGTGTGTCAAGTATAAAGCACAACATGTTGTGTTAGCTGTACGAATACCCCTATTTACGCGGGGTTAATGTGTCAAAACGGAGAAAACCACGGTTTTTGCTGTGGATTTTGCAGAATGAGCCCGTCCCTCCCGGCTTTACTGTTCCATAAAAAGGACAGGTTTGAGGGTAGGCGCAAAGCGGCTCCAGGGGCAAGGTGCAACTGGTTGTGGAGGGAGGTGGAAATGTGGGAAAGAGGGCAATTGGCTTGAAGGAGTTTGGGTGTATTCCGGACAAAACTCGCGAGCATGAGGGAACTCCCGTGTAATGTGTTGCGTAGCGCTGCACAGACGACAAAACATCCCAGACGGAGGATTCTTGATGCGGACCTCGAATGGCTCACGCACGGCAGCGCAGTGGGACAATCTGGCACTGTTGGGGATAGCGCTGGTGGTTGCACTGGTTCATCTGCTGACGAATGGGCGGTACGGGTTTCATCGGGATGAGTTTCAGTTTCTGAGCGATGCGCGGCATCTGGATTGGGGGTTTGTCGCCTATCCTCCGTTTACGCCGTTTGTGGAGCGGGTGGGATTGCAGTTATTTGGGGTGTCGATGGTGGGGTTGCGGCTGTTCTCTGTCGTCGCGCAGGCTCTGGCCATTGTGGTGACGGGGCTGATGGCACGAGAGCTGAGCGGCGGTCGGCTGGCGCAGGTGACGGCGGCACTGGCGGTGGCGACCTCCGGGCTTCCGGTGTTCGAGGGGACGGAGTTTCAGTACTCCTCGTTCGACTATCTATGGTGGGTTCTGATCGCTTACTTCGTGATTCGGCTATTGAAGACGGAGAACCCGCGATGGTGGCTGGCGATCGGAGTCTTTGTCGGCCTGGGGTTGATGACCAAGTACTCGATCCTGTTTTTTATCGCGGGGATCGTGAGCGGAATGCTGCTCAGTTCGGCTCGGCGTTACTTTGCGAGTGGGTGGTTCTGGGGTGGAGTGGCGGTTGCGCTGCTGATCTTCGCGCCTAACTTTATCTGGCAGGTGCGGCATGGATTTATCTCGCTGCATTTTTTGCAGCATATCCATGTGCGGGATGTGCGGCAGGGGCGGGCGAACGGCTTTGTGAGAGACCAGTTCAAGATCTGCGCGAATCTGGCGGCGGCGCCGTTGTGGATCGCCGGGGCGATCTGTTTTTTGCGGGACAAGCGATATCGGATGCTGGGGTGGATGTACGTGGTTCCGTTCGCGCTGTTCCTGTTTGGTAAAGGACGTGGGTACTATTTGGCTGCGGCTTATCCGATGCTGCTGGCGATGGGTGCGGTGGCTGGGGAGAGATGGGTCGCGAGTCTTGGCCTGGCATGGCGGCGGGTTGTGCTGGGTATGGTCTTTGCGGGGATGGCGGCGTACGGGATCTTTGTGTACGCGATTATTGTGCCGCTGGCTTCGGATGGGCTGCTGAAGCAGTTCGCGCTGAAGAACAATGGCGATCTGCGAGAGGAGACGGGGTGGAAGGAGATGGTGGCCCTGGTTGCGGGGATTCGCGACTCCCTTCCCGCTGAGCAACGGTCGAGTGTCGGCGTGTTTACGGCGAACTACGGAGAGCAGGGGGCTGTCGAGATTCTGGGGCCGGCGTATGGTTTGCCGATGCCGATCAGCAGGACGAACTCGGCTTGGCTGCGTGGGTATCCTGCGGTGCCGCCTACGACGTTGATCGTGCTGGGGCTTTCGAAGTCTACGGCTGACAAAGCATTTACGGACTGCCGACTGGTGGGGCGCGTCGATAATCCCGAGGGTGTCGACAATGAAGAGCGGGGTGGGAGTGTGTTCGTGTGTGGGCCGCCGCGACTGCCGTGGGCGAAGTTCTGGAAGGAGTACCAGGCTTATGGATGAGTTGGGCTAAGAGGTTCGGGTGAGGCGGAGGCGCTGGCGAAGCTGGGCGGTAGCTTCACGGTGGCAGAGGAGGCAGAGGGTACGGAGGTTGTCGAGGTCGCACTGGCCGCCGCCTTCGGCTACGGGACGGATGTGATCGGCGTCCCATAGGCTGCGGCGAGAGGTGATGGACTTCATGCCGTAGAGGCGTAGGCCGGCGGCGCGGGCGGAGCCTCGAGAGCGCTTGAGGGCGTTGTAGGCGGCGATGGTGTCGATGGCGCAGACGCTGCAGATACCGCGGTCTCGGGCGAGGACCTGGTGGCGGAGGTAGCCGGGGTCGGTGCGGAGACGCCACTGGTGGACGCAGTAGTCGCTGCAGAACGTGCGGCGGCGTTTCGCGAGGATTTCAAGTTCGCACCAGCGGCAGAGAGGCAGTTTGTTCGGGCCGACCGGAAGAGCATGTCGAGTGGTGCGGCCGCCGGCGAGGGTGCGTGGGACGATCATGCTGGTTTGAGGATAGGGGACGTGGGGTGGGTTTGGGGATGGTGAGGCGGGTGCCCTTCTGGAGAACGGAGAGAGTGCGGCTCGTGAGTTTATCTTTTATCTAAGATCTAAAGTGGCTGAAGATCAAAACAACGCACAAAACTCTGTCAAAGAGAGAGAGAGAGAGAGAGACATCGCAGAAAACATAATTTTCGCGGAGGAAGACGAAAAGAAACGGCTTCAGCGGTAGTGGTGTTAGTTCAGAGTTGGCTATGATCGTGAAGGAGCGGAGGGCAAGATGTCCAGGACACAGTCGACGATGGTCGCGTTGGGAGCTACGGCTCCGGCGTTTGAACTAGTAGATGTTGTGAGCGGAAGAGCTGTGGGGCGGGATGATGTCTTCGCTGCAAGCTGGGACGATGGGCGGTCTGATACGGAGAATCGGATGACCGGAGGTGGAACGTCGCCGTCGGGCCGGCACGGGCTTCTGGTGATGTTTCTTTGCGTGCACTGCCCGTTTGTGAAGCATGTGGAGGAGGAGCTTGCGCGGATTGGGAAGGACTACGAGGGAAAGATCGCGATTGCGGCGATCTCGTCGAATGACGTGGAGGCTTATCCGCAGGACGCACCGGCGGAGATGAAGAAGCAGGCAGAGCGGCTTGGGTTCCGCTTTCCGTATTTGTACGACGAGACGCAAGAGGTCGCGCGGGCGTATGACGCGGCTTGTACCCCGGATTTCTTTTTGTTCGACGCGGAGATGGCGTTGGTATATCGCGGGCAGATCGATGATAGCCGACCTCGACGCGGGGATTCAGGCAACGACATTCCAGTGACGGGGAAGGATCTGCGGGCTGCGATGGATGCGGTGATCGCGGGAAAACGACCGGATACGAATCAACGATTCTCGATTGGGTGCAATATCAAGTGGAAGGAATAACCAGCCGCTTGCGCGGCAGTGCGCGATGAGATTGATTGACGACATGAGAAAGGGAGAGCTATGGATGCTGTACTGGAAGAGCTAAAAACTGGGATACGGAAGTTTCGAATGGGTGTCTATCCTGAGAACAAGGATACTTACGTCAAGGCAGCGAGCGAGCCTCAGACGCCGCATGCTTTGATCGTGACTTGTGCGGACTCTCGAATTGATCCTGAGTTGATTACACAATCGCAGCCCGGAGATGTATTTGTAACTCGAAATGTCGGAAACCTGGTGCCGGCGTACGGCGAGATGCTTGGCGGCGTGAGTGCGGTGATCGAATATGCCGTTACGGCACTGAAGGTGCGGCATGTCGTGGTGTGCGGACACAGTGATTGCGGAGCGATGAAGGGACTGCTGCACCCTGAAGCGCTGGAGAAGATGCCGACCGTGAAGAGCTGGTTGAAGAACGCGCATGCGGCGTTGAGTGTGGCGAGTTCGCTCGCCAAGCCTGACGAGGAACCAGGTGTGCTGATGCGCCGGCTGACCGAGGAGAATGTTTTGTTGCAAATTCAGCATCTGCGGACGCATCCGTCGGTTGCGGGGGCGGCGGCGCGTGGGGAGTTAACGATCTCCGGATGGATCTACGACATTGGGAAGGGCGAGGTGAGGATCTCGGAGGACGGGAGTCGGACGTTTGTGCCGGTGACGATTCAGGGCGAAAGCGAATGATCGTTCCGCGTGGGCGACAGCTGATGCCGATGCTGCAGTACGTTGGCTTACCGCTGCTACTGCTGGTGCTGTATGACCTGGCGGTGGTGGCGGCGTACAAGCTGCTGCACTGGGAGTGGGTGGCGATGCCGCATATTCCGCTGGCGCTCTTTGGATCGGCGATCGGAATTATCGTCGCGTTCCGGAACCAGTCCGCGTATGGCCGGTGGTGGGAAGCGCGGATTCTGTGGGGTTCGGTGGTAAACAACTCGCGGAGCTGGGCTCGACAGGTGACCACTGGGATGTTGTCGCTGAAGGGTAGCGATACTGCGGAGCTCAAGGAGATGCAGCGGCGGATGGTCTATCTGCAGATCGCGTTTGTGCATGCACTGCGACAACACCTGAGGAAGCTGGAGCCGTGGGCGGTGATCGCGCCGTTCATGGAGCACGGCGAGCTTGAGAGTCTGCGGGCCGAGAAGAATGTTCCGTTGGCTCTACAGCAGCTGATGGGTAAGCTGCTGCTGGAGTGCCAGACGAGGGAGTGGATTGACGCGCTGCAGTGGCGCGCGATGGACGAGAGTCTGAACGATCTGGCGGATGCGCAGGGCGGTGCGGAACGGATCAAGAACACTCCGATGCCGAAGCAGTATGACTACTTTCCGCAGTTGTTCGTGCATATCTACTGCGTCCTGCTGCCCTTGGCGCTGGTGACGAATATGGGATGGCTGACGCCGCTTGGCTCGACGCTGGTGGGGTTTATCTTTCTTGCGTTGGATAAGATCGGACGAGACCTGGAAGATCCTTTTGAGAACACGATCTATGACGTTCCGTTGACTTCGATCACTAGAACAATCGAAGTCAACCTGCGGCAGCTGCTTGGCGAGACGCAGCTTCCGCCGGCCACGACTCCGATCGACGGTGTGCTTTGGTAATCGCCGAATGCTGTAGAAGAAAGAGCCCCGGTCTTGTGCCGGGGCTTCTCTCTTAACGGTCAGGCGTGAGAAGCACCGTCTGAGCCATGAAGCTTCACGAGCTTGTTATAGATTCCCAAGATGAGGAAAGGCGCTGCCCACTGGCCCACGAATAAAGCGTCATGGTGTTTTTTAGCAGCCTGGAAGCCGACCGAGATGGCCATTGAGCCAAGCGCCAAGGCCAGATAAACGCTGGATGGCACCTGCGCCGTTACCCTTTCGATGGCTGCAGTTACTTGATCTTCCTGAACGTCCCCTTGACTTACACGATAGTCGGTCATTAACGAATCTCCTTGGCGGCTTTGCCGTCGTACTTCAGAAGATGCAGGATAGCGGTCGACCGCGGGAATCTCTTTTCGTGCTAATTTTGCGTCGTCAACAGGCGTTTAGATTGCTTTGATGAGGTGGAGTCGATCGGCTAAAGCCAGTTCAGCTTGCGGAGGATGAACAGCAAGACAGCCGTGGCGACGACGGTGATGCCGCCGACCCACTCTGCACCGTGGGGAGAGTCTTCAAAAGGTAGGCCTTTGAGATTCATCCCGTAGATGCCGGAGATGGCGAGAACTGGAAGGACGATGGTACCCAAAACTGTTAAGACCTTCATGACCTCGTTGGTGCGATTTGAGACGGACGAGAGGTAGATGTCGAGGGTGTTGTTGAGCAGGTCGCGCTGGGTTTCGACTGAGTCGAGCAGGCGTGCGATGTGATCATAGGTGTCGCGGACGTAGGGCTGGTTGTCGGCGTCGATGATGGTGTTGGGATCACGCTGGAGATGGAGCGCCGCGTCGCGGGTGTTGACGAGGACGCGGCGGAGGTCGATGAGTTCGCGCTTGATGGCGAAGACGGCCTGGAGAATCTCGGGGGACGGATCGTCGAAGACCTTGTCTTCGAGCTGGTCGATGCGATCGTCGAAGTGATCGATTGCCGGGAAGTAGAGATCGACGATGGTGTCGAGGATGAGGGAGACGAGTTTTCCTGGGTGTTCGTCATCGCCGTCGCGGCGGGCGCGGGCGAGGGCCTGCTCGGTGGTGGGGCAGGTGGGGTCGGAGACGGTGATGAGGAAGTCTTTGCCGGCGAAGATGTCGATGGGTGAGAAGGAGGGCATCTCTTCGCCAGGGTTGTCGGGGTCGGGGACGAGACGGACCGGCTTGAAGACGGCGAAGGTGTAGGCTGCGCCAGAGTCAACTTTGACTCCTTCGTCTTCGTTGCGGGTGTCTTCGAGATGAAGAGGGTGGAGGTTGTACTGTTTGGCGAGCGCGTCGAGCTTGGGGTCGTTGGCGTCGTTAAGTTGATACCAGGGCATGGAGTTCCTTTTTTATGCGCGATTTGATGCCGGGAGGCCGGTAGCTCGAGTCCATCCTACTGTGGCTTACGTCTATGATCTAGAAAACACCCTCAGATTTTAGAAAGTGAGACCCACCCCTGATGCAGATCCGGTGCGATGTTCGTCTATTCGTGTTGCTGTTGACTGCTTTTTGGCTTGGTTGGAATGCGGAGCCGGCACTGGCGCAGGCTGGTGCTGGAGCTGGTGTGGCGTCAGGATATGACCCGCGACTGACGTTTGCGCCGCTTACTCTGCCACAGCCGGTCAATGGATATCGGTCGAGCAACGGTTCTCCGGGGCCTAACTATTGGCAGAATGAGGCGGACTACGAGTTGCATGCTTCGCTCGATACCGAGGCGAAGCAGCTGAGCACAACGGAGATTATCACCTACACCAATAACAGTCCTGATGTGCTGCCAAGTCTGTGGGTGCAGGTAGAGCAGAACATCTATCGGAAGGATTCGCGGTCGCGAGTTGCTAATGGAGGGGCGAGGCGCAGGCGTGGAGGGGATGAGGCTGGGCCGACTCCTTCTACTGAAGGGTATGTCTTCGATTCTGTAGAGATCGAGCAGGGGAAGCAGACGGTGAAGGCGGAGTATCTGGTCGACGATACGCGGATGCAGATTCGTCTGGCGACGCCGCTGAGTGGACATGGTGGCCAGTTGAAGATCCATATCAAATATCACTATGCGATTCCTGGTGTGTGGGGCGGCCGGACTTCTTGGGGCGCGACCAAGAGCGGGGAGATCTACGACATGGCGCAGTGGTATCCCCGGATGTGCGTCTATGACGACCTGCGTGGGTGGGATACGCTGCCTTACATCGGCGCAGAGTTTTATCTGGAGTATGGGCACTTCGACTATTTCGTGACGGCGCCTACGGCCATGATTGTGGCGGGGTCGGGAGAGCTGGTGAATCCGAAGGAGGTGCTGACGAAGACCGAGATGGAGCGGTTGGAGCAGGCGAGGAATAGCGATAAGACGGTCTTCATTCGCACGCCCGCGGAGGTGAGTGACCCCACGAGCCGGCCGAAGCAGGGTGGAACTTTGACGTGGCACTTCCACATGGACCACACGCGGGATGTGGTGTGGAGCGCGTCGCCAGTGTTTGTGTGGGATGCGGCAAAGATCAATTTGCCGGATGGGAAGAAGAGTCTGGCGATGAGTGTGTATCCGCCGGAGAGCGTGGGGCCGGATGCGTGGGACAAGTCGACCGAGTATACGAAGGATACGATTGAGCGATTTTCGAAGCACTGGTATCCGTACCCGTGGCCTACCGCGGTGAGCATCGCGGGGTTCTCCAGCGGGATGGAGTATCCCGGTGTGGTCTTCGATGGAGTCGAGGATAAAGGACCGTTCTTCTTCTGGCTGACGGCGCACGAGTTTGGACATACGTGGTTCCCGATGATCGTCGGTTCGAATGAGCGGCGGCATGCGTTTATGGATGAAGGGTTCAACACGTTCATCGATATTGAGGAGTCGGCGGAGTACGCGGGCGGGAAGTATGGGCCAAAGCGTGACTTGGAGTATTCGGCTGGTGGAGAGCCGCCGGACATGATCCTGAAGGTGTTGGACAATGCGGAGGCTGGGACGTTGATGATGCCGGCGGACAGCTATCCGGAGCAACTTGGGCATCCGGTGAGCTACTTCAAGGGAGCGTATGGGATGGTGCTGCTGCGGGAACAGATCCTCGGGCCGGAGCGGTTTGACTGGGCGTTCCGAAAGTACATCAAGGACTGGGCGTTCAAGCATCCTTCGCCTTCGGACTTCTTTCGTGCGATGGAGAGCGAAGGCGGCGAAGACCTGAGCTGGTTCTGGCGGGGATGGTATCTCAACAACTGGAAGTATGATGTTGCCGTCGACAAGGTGGAGGGATCGGTGGTGACGATCAGCAACCGCGGACAGCTGGTGCTGCCGACGCCCGTTGAGGTGCGGTTCAAAAGCGGCGAGAAGTTACGCGTGACACTGCCCGTAGAGACTTGGCTACAAAAGGGAACGTATACCTGGACGCTGGAGGATAAAGCGCCAATCGGCGAGGTCGTCGTCGATCCCGACCATGTGCTGCCGGATGACGACCGCAGCAATAATGATAAGAAGTTGGAGTAGAAATTTTCCGTTCGTAGAGACAACTAGTCGTCATCTTGCCAGCGCAGGTCGCAACTGTTGCAGTGCCATGACTCCGAACCGCGGGGCAGTGGCAGCGAAAAAAGATAAAGCGAGGCGAGAGCTGCCTTACGGCCCTGACGCTCCCAGGTGATGTCGGTGGAGGTGCAGCGTGGACAGCGTGGTTGCGAGAAGCCTGGCTGGTCTGGAATAGGGAACTCGGTGGGGATAGGCTGTGCCAGGATCTCTTCGGCAGCTTCGACATCGGAGGAAGCGACTTGGAGGCGGATGCCGCCGATGAAGTTTGAAACCTGCCAGTCGAGCCGGACGAGATTCTCATCTTTCAGAAAGCAGAAGATGCCGGCCGACTCGATGACGGCGCGGGCAACGATCGCCTCGGAAAGGTCGCGATAGCGGCGAACGGTGATGAGCTCGCGAAACTCCGCGGGAGCATCTTCCGGAGTCGCTGATGGTTCCATGAATTCCATGTGGCGGGAGGCAAACTCGGCGGCGAGGGCCGTGCGGGCCTCTGGTAGCAATGATTGCCAGTCCGCGAGAAGGCTTTGCAACTCCAGCTCCGACATCGGGCGGTACAGGTCGGCAAATGTAGGTTCGGGTTCGGGACGGAAGGGGTTGAACACGCCTTGGATGTTAGCAGACCACAAGACTTAAAATTATTTGTGCTGCAGGCCCTTGAGCGTCTTGGTGATGGTCTTGGCTCCAGTGACGACGGCCATTTTGGTGTTGTCGATGACCTTGCTCTTGCCCGGAGGTGTGGGGTTGAGACCTAGTTTGCGCAGCTGGTGGTTGACGCGGAAGAGGTCGCGATCGAAGGCTATTGATTCGTAGCCGATGCTGAGCGACATCGAAGATGTGGGACCGCTTTCGACCATGTGGGGGAAGTGCATGGGGATGTGGACGCCGATTCCTGGCTCCATCTCGAAGCGCATGGCGCGCGACCTGATCTCTTCACGGAATGCGATCTCGTTCTTCGCCCAGTACTTTTCTATATCGAGGTCTTTGAGAATTTCTTTGTCGCTTCCATCGAAGATGTAGATGGTCTTTGTGCCCTGAATCTGCAGCAGGAAGCTGTCTTCGCTGTCGATGTGATACGGAGTAAACTCGTTTGGCGAGGTCAGGAAGAGCGTCTCCATGGGCGCGCGATACTCTTTGCCGAGGTCAACATGAGTAAGCTCCGAGAGCTCTTGCGTCATGGTTTCGAGGACCTTGTCGTACTTTGGCTGCGTATGGATGAAGCTGAGTTTCATCCTCATGCGGCTGAGGTCAGAGTGGCGAAAGGCCTCTACAAGGCTGGCCTTGTGATCTTCACTGCCCCACTCTCTGAATTTTCTGTCGAGGTAGAAGAAGCCGGATTTGGTGTTGTCGCGGCTCCAGATTTCAGCTAGCTTCTCCACGGATGCCGTCGAGAAGAGATCGTTTGAGGCCAAGTTGTGAGAGAAGAGAAAGGGCTTGCGCTTGAAGCAGTCAGAGAACTGTTGCTCTGGTTGAAAGTATGTGTAAGTCACAGAATCCCCCGGCAGATCGCTACCCCAAAAATCTAGTGGCGACAAGCGCATGGTACAGGGGGAGGAGTCTCTACTTCAATTCTAAAGTGGTCTACCTGGGCTCTTAGTGCACTACTTTAGCGGTATTTTGCGTAAAGTAACCGGATTTTTAGTTACTATTCTCGCTTATCGTCGCTAAGCTCTCGCAATTCAAGCCCAGCAGTTACGCTAACGCGTAACGGTTTCAATATGAGTAATTTCGCCGTCACGCATATGGAGGATCCGATCGGCGATCTGGGCGGCCTCGGGGTTGTGGGTAATCATGAGGACCGTCTGGTTGAGTTCCCGGCTGGACTGGCGAAGCATCTTTAGAACGGCATCTGAGTTTTTCGTATCGAGGTTGCCGGTGGGCTCGTCGGCCAAGACGATAGCGGGGCGGTTGATGAGGGCTCGGGCGATGGCTACGCGCTGCTGCTCTCCGCCGGATAACTCGTTTGGCCGGTGGTCGAGACGGCCCTGGATGCCGAGCATCTCGGTGAGGTGGGTGAGAAGAGGGTGGTCGAGTTCTCGCTTGATCGAGGCGCCGAGATTGGCGATGTCGTGGGCGATCTCAATGTTGCCTATGGCCGAGAGAGTGGGCAGGAGATTGAAACGCTGGAAGATGAACCCAATCTTGGCGCGGCGGGTGCGAGTTCGCTCTGCATCGGTGAGGGTGGCGAAGTCTACGCCGTCGATGAGGACGGAGCCGGTGGTAGCTCCGGTGAGGCCGCCGAGAATGTAAAAGAGAGTGGACTTCCCGGAGCCGGAGGGGCCAACGATGGCGACAAACTCGCCGGGTGTAATGGCGAAGTTGACCTTGCGAAGTGCAGGAACCTCGAGTTTGCCGGAACGGTACGTCTTGCCGAGATCGCGAGCGAGGATAACAGGCGTTGCAGCGCTGCCACCGGGCGTCGAGTGAACAGGCGTTGTGGAAGGGAAGTTGGGCTGGGGGGATAACGTGGAAGAATGAGGAGGCATGTACGTATAGAAAGTCTATCGCGAATGGGGTGGGGAGTGAGGCTGACCGAGCTTTTGCTGGCGGGAGTGGCGGGTTGGACGGCACTGGGCGTGGTGGGTGTTGGGGTGTCGTGGCTGCGGGGCGAACGGGCGCGAGTGCGTCGCGGGATAGCCTGGCTGGCCGGGGTTTGGGTGGTGTATCTGGCGATACTGATAGGGGTTTCGCTGGGCCAGAGGCAGAGAGTGGTAGTGGTGGGACAACCGCAGTGCTTTGATGAGATGTGCTTTACGGTCGCGGGGGTTGAGGAGGTGAAGGGCTTTATGGTCCGTGATGGATGGCGCCTGGTGCGAGTAACCGTTCGAGTTACAAATCGGGGCCGGTCGGCGCAGAGCGATAGTTTGATACAGGTTTACCTGACGGATGCGCAGGGGCGTCGGTGGGAGGAGTCGGCTGGAGTCAATGGAGTGGGATTGACGACGAAGGTGGGTGGCGGAGCTTCGGTGGTGAGCGAGCCGGTCTTCAAGCTGGCTGGAGATGCGACGGGCTTGAGATTGGTTTTGACGCATGGGTGGAAGCAGCCGGGGTTCTTAATTATTGGGGACTCAGACAGTGTGCTGCACCGCAAGACGGTGGTGGCGCTTGGGCGCTGATTGAGGACTCCGATGCTCCGAGATAGCGATATTTCGAGAGAAAAAAACCGCGTAAGTTACGGCAGATCCCGGCAAGAGGGTTACCGGTGTGGTAGAGGCAGCGAGATAACTTTTTCCTCGATATTTGCAAGTTGGTGCATGATGCCGAATGAGATACGCGAAATCCCCTGTGGAATGCGGGGGATAAACTTGGCACATGAATTGCATGTCATACTGCGTCGGAAGTCTGGAAGATACTTCTGAAACGGGCTCCATCTGTCGCGCACTATCTGTTGCAAGACAGAGATGACATTCATCAGTAGTAAGGGCTTCACGCACGAACTACATTACGAACGCGATCGGCTTGAACGACCAGTCAGATCGCATGCGTTATTTCGCTTTTTACGTTTTACGCTGATTCTATTCAGCCTGAGTTGAAGCCCTAACCCCGGATAGTTACGTGATGTCCCAACTGCGCCCGCTGAGTCTCCGCGCGCGCCCGCAGTGTGGTGCGTCAATTTGGTCCCCTATGCAGCCGGCCTTGCTGCGTAGACGGTCGCGCTGGTCAACAATGCCCAGGAGGCAGACGTGAATAAACTCATTTGCACTCTCGTTACCGCATCGGTTCTTGTCGGCGGCTCCGCTTACGGCCAGAACAAGACCAAAACCACCAACGATAAGCAGACAAAGCAGGCGCTGGCTGACAACCAGATGGACAAAGTTACCGCCGCCGGCGAAGAGAATTCTTCGATCGCGGCCAATAACTCGACCGTCACTGAAAACAACACAGGCACGGTGAATCTGTCTGGAAGCGCGCTGATGGGTGCCAGTGGCATCAACATCGTAAGTTCGTCTGACGCGCTTGTTGCCAATGGCGTCAACGTATACGACAGCAGCGCGTTGTCCGATGCCTCATCCAAACCAACCGATGTAACGCAGGCCAACGGTATTTCGCAGGATAGCTCATCGTCGGCCGATCTCACCGGTTACAAGCGGGGAACGAACAGCCAGCTAACGGTTGTCAAGAACTCGAATGTAAGCGCTGCAAGCAGCTCTGCGTCGAGCCTCAACTCTTCGCTTAACACCAGCACGACCGATAACTTTGCTTATACCAACGATCTGACGAAGACCAAGAGCTTCTCTGACACGTTTAACAAAACGAAGACTGCTGCTGCGACGTTGAACGCTTCTGAAAACAATACAGCCAACGACAACAATACAGCGGCTACCGGCACCACAGCCAACAATGCAACGGCAGCGACTGGCGGCAGCGCCGGAACGTCGGGCAGTTCGACTTCCAGCAACAACGCTGCGAGTGGTGGAAGCACCTCTGGAACCGTAGGTGCTGCTTCGAATAATACGCACGCAGCCAATGGCGGGTCGGCGAATAACGCCACCGGCAACACGTCGAACACAGATACGAGCGCCTCAACCAACGCCGCGTCGTTGGCGGCCACCCTGAACCTGGCCTCGAGCAAGAGCAACACACTGACCGCGAGCTCGTCGAAGACTCATAATGTGAGTGTGTCGAATGACTATGCGACCAGTGATGCGGAGACACTTGCGACGACCGCTTCAGACACGGAGTCCTTTACAGCAGTGAAGAGCAAGTCGGTAACTAAGGATATAGAGGGAGCACTCAGCTTCGACGATGCGTCCGCGAAGAACATCGCCGTCGATGGATCGACGATTGACGACACCAATAGCTACAGCGTGATACTTGCCGGTTCGGCAGAGCAGAACGCGAAGGCATTGAACATCGTCAACGCGGCCGGCGGTATGGTTGCCAATGGACTGAACATTGCCCACACGACAAACATCACCACCACGCCGACCCTTAGCCAGGTCAACATTATCTCGCAGTCTCGCTAAAGACGGCCGCAGGGAGGGGCTCTCCAATCAGAGAGCCCCAACCTACGCTTCTCTGTGGCTTCAAGGAGGATGTATGAATCGTCTTTTAGTGATTGCGGGTCTTGCGCTGCTAACTTCTGCAGGAGTGGCCCAGAGCTCAACCAAGCATAAAGGCCAATCGCTGAACGACGCTGCCATGGATCGGGTTACGGCAGCGGGCGTTTCGGCGAGCTTGTCGAATGGAGTCGTGCAGTTTCAAGGGTCGGCGTCAACTGCGAACGGACTGGTGACAGGTGCCGGTACGCTGCAGGTGTTGACCGGACCGCTGACCTCAACCACCAACATGGGCACGCTCACGTTGAATGGCAGCGCGCAGCAGAATCTGAGTTCGCTGGTCAACATCAACGCGGTGAACTCCAACATCAATGTGCTGCTGAACCTGAACGTCAATCTGAACTCGACGGTAGGGACCATTGTGCAGTCCAACCTGACTGGAAAACACTGATGAACTGCTTGCGATCGATACTTGCTGCGGGACTGGCTAGTCTTGTTCTCTTCCCTGCCCTCGTGCGCGCTCAGAACACTGGAGAAGCGACGGGGGCGAGGGGGAGCAAGAATGTCCGAAGCCTGAAAGAGATTCGCGATGAGGGCGTGGTGAAGCAGCGTTGGGATGTGAGTTGTGGCGCCGCGGCGTTGAGTACACTCCTTACTTATGACTTCAAGGACGATACGACTGAGACTTCGATCGTGGTGTGGCTTCTTCATCGCGTGGATGCGACTCGCGTGCGCTCCCGGGGTGGATTTTCATTACTCGACTTGAAGCACTTTTCCGAGGCGCGAGGATACCACGCTGAGGCTTTCAGCGGTATGACGATCCAGGATCTGGCGCAGGAAAAAACATCTGTGATCGTCCCGATACGAGAGAAAGGCTTCGACCATTTTGTTGTGGTGAAGGGCATTGTTGCGGGGCATGTGATTCTGGGCGATCCGGGCTTCGGCAATATAACGATGAGAGTCGACCGGTTTCAGACCTTGTGGAAGAACGGCATCGTCTTCGTGGTGCATCCGCCAGACGACCGAATGATCGGAGACAAGCGTCTTCCTCTGGCCGCACGGCTGGTACCGGATGAATCGCTGATCTCGCGCAAGATCGGAGTTACGGCTCCGAGCAACTATTTGTACTGAGAGGAAAGGCGGCTCGATGTTGCGGCGAAGAGTTTTATCAGCAGTTGTGGTGTTGCTGGCGAGCGCGGGATCACTCTCTGCCCAGGCGACATCAGCTAACGGTCAGCCGCAGACACAGGAGGTCGCCAAAGCTACAACGCCGGCGAGAGACCCAGTGGATCTGAAGCTGCAGGAGGCGTTGCGGGAGCGCGATGCGATCATCCGCAATCTGCTGGAACGAGTTAATGAGCTGGAGTGGCGCATGAACGGAGGATTTACTACTCCCGCCAAGGTGGACGAACGTCCAACTCTGCCGGCCGCCTCGACCAGTCGTGTGATCAACTCGGTGGTGTCAACCTCAACCTACGACAGCACGGAACGGCAGGCAACGGAGGCTCTTGATCAGGCTTTGATTGTGCGCGGCGGATTGCTGCTGCCTTCTGGAACCCTGGAGGTCGACAACACCACCTCTTACTTCAGCGCGTCGTCGGACCATGTGACGGTGAATGGCTTTGCGTTGCTGCCGGTGTTGGTGGTGGGCGATATCGCTTCGGAGCGCATAAGAGAAGACTATCTTCTGCCAAACCTCACGGCGCGACTTGGACTGCCGCATAAGCTCCAGGGCGACGTCACGATTCCTTATGGGTATGAGTTGATTCGGACGGTGGACGCGAACAATGTCCAGACCTCCTCGAGCAGCTTTGGGTTGGGCGATATCTCTGCTGGCATCTCACGACAGCTGACCAGCGAGCATGGAAAGATTCCCGACATGCTGGCGAGTGTGCGATTCAAATCGACGACGGGGAAAGATCCCTTCAACCTTCAGAGCAGCCAGATCGCGCTTGGGACAGGCTTCAACTCAATCCAGGGAAACCTGACGATGGCGAAGTCGAGCGATCCGGTGGTCTTCTTCGGGAATCTTTCCTACACGGCGAATCTGAAAGGCGATCATACGGTGTCGGCCAACGATCCGAATAACCCGGCGGCGACGATGGTGGGACACTTCAATCCGGGGGATGCCGTTGGGTTCCAGATTGGTTCGATCCTGGCCTTGAATCCGGAGGTATCGATGACACTGGGGTGGGATCAACGATTTACTCGCAGCACCACGTTGAACGGGGTGGATATTCCTGCGTCGTATCTGGTGGAAGGCACGTTGCGGCTGGGAACAAGTTATGTGTATGCGCCGGGGAAGACGATTGATCTGAGCTTTGGCGTAGGGCTGACGCCGGATACGCCGAATCTGCAGTTCTCGGTGGGTGTGCCGTTCCGGATGGGACTGTGGGGGCCGAAACAGAAGAAGCTGGACGTGCATTAGTGCTTGGGATGATCAGGCGCACTCTCCGGCTGAGAGAAAGAGAGACTGAAGGGTTGCGTCTTCAAGAAAGCTTATCTCCAGACGGATGGTGATGATCTGACCGAGGTCGGCCGGGGTGGTGAGATTTTTGCGGCATGTGCAGAGGTGGGTAAAGCCGAGGTGGCCGGCGCGGGTGAGCTCGAGGCCAGAGGAGATGATGGAGGCGTAGAGGTCGATGACGGCGCGGAGCTGGATCTCGACCCGGAACTCCATGGTAGTGGGCGAGAGGGTCCTGCGGTTGAGGATCCAGCCTCCGCAGTCTGCGAAGGCTGAGGTGAGCGAGGGCAGAAGGCCTTGGCGCTCTTCGTAGCTGAAGCCCTGAATATCAAGCGATTGCATGGAATGTTGGCCTCTGCCGAATCGAAGTGTGCTTGCCGATAGGGTGTTCATCGGAAAGGGAGGGGGGAAGCGTGAGTCTATGGCGGGGTACTGTGGTCATGTAGTGCTTACGGTTTGATAACGTTGAAAAGAGATGACTTGCGATACCACTTCGGAACTCTCTCTGTCTTCGGCGATGATTTGTCTGCTGTTGGTTCCGCGGTGTAAGAAAGTAGCGTGAGCGAGGTTTCTTCATGGTGCTGGGTGTGGGAACGGATTTGATAGAGACGAAACGGATCAAAGAGAGTATCGACCGGTACGGCGAGCGGTTTCTGGAGCGGGTTTTTACTGCGGGAGAGATCGCGTACTGCATACGCAAGAAAAAGAATGCCGCAGAGAGCTTTGCAGCCCGGTTTGCAGCAAAGGAGGCTGGGGCGAAGGCCCTGGGCACCGGCATTAGCCGAGGCATTACATGGAGAGAGCTTGAAGTGCGGCGCGAGGCGAGCGGAAGACCCACGCTCCACCTAAGTGGCCGGGCCGCAGAGTTGGCAAAGGCAATGGGCGTGCGCAGGGTACAGTTGAGTTTGACCCACAGCCGGGAGCTGGCGATGGCGGTGGTGGTAGCGGAGGATTAACCCAGCGGTCGTGGGTCATAGGAAATTGAAACCATAAGGAAGTTGAAACCATTAGAGCGGTTTGGGCATCCATAACAGATCGACCACTTTAGCGCGAGGTGATGCCAGGAGTTTTCCTGGGTGATTGACTGGGAGGGTAATGTATTCTCCTAGTTACTGACACCCTGATTGCGCTACAGGCGGGAGACGGCAGTGCGACGCCGCGGCAGTGAAGTTTTGGAAAAAGATCTTAAAGGAGAGCTATGCCCAGCCAGCAGGAGGTCCGGTGGTCGCAGTTGAAGGTGGGCGTGATCGTACTGATTTCGACGGTGGTGCTGGTAACCCTGCTGTTCCTGATGACGAGTTCGTCGGGGCTGGGAATCTTCTCGCATAAGCTGACGGTGGTGACATTCTTCGAGAACTCGGCGGGGCTGAAGACAGGTGCGGCGGTGAACCTGGAGGGTGTGACGATCGGGACGGTGAAGTCGGTGACGATCGACAACTCGCCGGAGCACAAGCTGACGCCGGTGAAGGTGGTGATGAAGATGAACGAAAAGTTCGCCACCAATCTGAAGAAGGATTCGAAGGCCTCCTTGTCGACGGTGGGGGTGCTGGGCGATACGGTGGTGGACATTAACAGCCAGTTTGCCGTTGGGCCGCTGCTGCAGGATGGTGATGTGCTGAAGACTCTGGAGACGCCTAGCTTGACCGATGTCGTGAAGGCGAGCCAGGGAACGATCGAGAGCCTGAATGTGATTCTGGCCAAGATGAACGTCATCGTCGACAACATTCAGTCGGGGAAGGGCTCGATTGGACAGCTGATCAATAGTCCCGACCTGTACAACAAGGCGAATAATACCGTCGATGAGCTGCTGAAGCTGGAGAAAAATATCAATGCAGGCCGCGGATCGATTGGCAAACTAATGACCGACGACACGCTGTACAACCGGCTGAACGGCACTGTTGAGAAGCTGCAGAACATCGCGGATGGGATCGACAGCGGCAAGGGTACGGCGGGCAAGCTGCTGAAGGACGATACCCTCTATAAAAATCTGAACTCGACGCTTGCTCATGCGAACTCTCTGCTGGCCGATGCCGACGCTGGCAAGGGTGGACTTGGGCTGATGCTGAAAGATCCCAAGTTTCGCCAGGATTTGAGCAATACGCTGACGCAGGTCAACATGCTGGTGTCGGGAGTGAACGATGGTCGGGGCACGCTGGGCAAACTGGTGAAAGATGATGCCGCTTACACCAACTTGAATAAGCTCCTGGTGGCCAGCACGGATCTAGTGACGACAATTCGGAGCGATCCGAAGAAGTACCTGACAATCCATCTGAAGATCTTCTAGAGAAGACGCGATAGCGAGAACAACGGGTTTGGGCCTCGGTCTGAGCCCGTTTTTTCTGCGTTTCATAGACCCGGAAACTTTGTGATGCGGCACTTCGTCTTCGTAGAACCACCGAGAGTTACGTTTTGACAGCAGACAAAGAATCGTCTGGTTTTCTGAATGGTAGCTTTCTACAGAGGGTTTTTCTGAGGAGCGACATGATTTCCAAGTCTTTAGCAAGTCTGTTGATACTTTCTACTGCCGTGTGTCTGGGGCAAGCATTTACGGAAACTGATGTACCGAGCGGACCAACTTCAGAGCCGAAGCAGCCGATGATCTTTGACCTTTCCTCAATCGATAAGACTGTGGACCCTTGCACCGACTTCTACCAATATGCGTGCGGCAACTGGCTGAAGAAGAATCCCGTTCCTGCTGATCAGGTGCGGTGGGGAAGGTTTAACGAGTTAGCGGAACGCAATAATTATCTGCTGTACACGGAGCTAAAGGCAGCTGCCGAGGATCCGAAGACCCCCTTGCAGCGGAAGTATGGCGACTACTTTGCGGCGTGCATGAACGTCGATCTGGCGGACAAGCTGGGGACAAAGCCGCTGCAGCCGGCGATGGCGACGATTGCGTCGTTGAAGGACAAAAAGCAACTGGCAACGATCGTGGCGGAGTTACAGAAGAACTACTCTGTGGGCGCGTTTTATGGATTGAGCGTGCAGCAGGATCAGAAGGACTCGAGCCAGCAGATTGCGAGTGCGATCCAGGGGGGCCTCTCGTTGCCGGACCGGTCGTACTACCTGACCGAGGATGATCGGAGCCAGAAGCTTCGGGGTCAGTATGTCGAGCATGTCGCGAAGATGTTCGTACTGCTGGGCGACACCCCGGAGAGGGCAGCGGACGAGGCTAAGAGTGTGATGACGATCGAGACGGCGCTTGCCAAGGGCTCGATGGATCGAGTCGAGCTGCGGGATCCGGCGAAGCGGTATCACATCATGTCCAAGGCGGATCTCGAGGCGCTATCTCCGGATTATGATTGGCAGACTTATTTGAAGGAGGTCAGGATCGGCGAGTTCAGCACGCTGAATGTTGCAACGCCCGACTACTTCAAGGCGATGAATGCCGAGATCGATGCTGCGAGTCTGGATTCAATTAAGAGCTATCTACGCTGGCATGCGTTGAGGACCACGGCGCATGCTTTGTCAAAACCATTTGTGGATGAAAACTTTAACTTCTTTTCGGCGACGCTGCAAGGCCAGAAGGAGCAGACTCCACGATGGAAGCGCTGCACACGCGCGACTGATACAGCACTTGGCGAGGCCGTGGGACAGGATTGGGTGAAAGAGTACTTCCCGCCCGATGCGAAGGCCAACATGGACAAGCTGGTAGTGGCGCTGGAGCAAGCGCTGAGACAGGACATTCAGCAGTTGCCCTGGATGAGCGATGCGACGAAGGTGGAAGCGAAGGCAAAGCTGGATGCGATTCGGAACAAGATCGGCTATCCGGAAAACTGGCGCGACTACAGCTCGTTGACTGTGAAGCGGGACGATTATCTCGGCAATGTAGAGAGGGGTCAGAGTTTTGAGCGGGCCCGAAATTTTGCCAAGCTGGGCAAGCCGGTCGACGAGAAGGAGTGGGGTATGACGCCGCCTACCGTGAACGCATACTACAGCCCTTCGAACAACGACATCAACTTCCCTGCCGGGATTCTGCAGCCTCCCTTCTTTGATAACAGCAAAGATCCAGCAGTGAACTTCGGCGGGATCGGCACTGTGATTGGGCATGAGATGACGCATGGCTTCGATGACCAGGGATCGAAGTACGATCCGAAGGGAAATGTGCGGCCGTGGTTCACCGCCGAGGACCGCGCGAAGTTTACCGAGCGCACCGATTGCGAGGTGAAAGAGTATGACGGGTTCAAGGTGGCGGAGGGACAAAACCTGAACGGCAAGCTGACGCTTGGCGAAAACACAGCAGACAATGGCGGGATTCGGATTGCTTTCCAGGCGCTCGAAGCAGCTCTTACGCAGCAGGGGGCGACCGCCGAGCCAGGGTATGTTGATGGGAAGCGTGATGGATATACAGCGCAGCAGCGCTTCTTTATCACCTTCGGACAGCTGTGGTGCCAGAATCAGACGGAGCAGAACGCGCGTGTGCTGGCTAAGACCGATCCGCATAGCACAGGCGAGTGGCGGGCGAAGGGCACGGTGCAGAACTTCGATGAGTTTGGCAAAGCGTTTGGCTGTAAAGCGGGCCAGCCGATGATGCCGGTGAACTCCTGTCGCGTGTGGTAGAGGTGGAGTGAACCAGAGGCCCGGGCTGTGGCCTGGGCTTTTTGGGTGGATGAAGTTGGCGGTAACCATGACGTGGTGACCATATCCGCGGAGGATAGACCAACCAGAATGAAGGGCATAAGTGGCACAAAGTCGCGACAGCTTCTACAATAAGCGAAGGAATCGTACCCTACAGAGTTGCTCGCAGCAAAAGGTGGACGGAAAGCGTTCACTGGCGAGGATTAAGGAAGCGCATGAAGTTGAGCAGGATTGGCCGGGTTTCAATGGCCTTGGTAGTGTCCGTAGCGATGGGTCTGGGCATGACGGCGTGCGGTGGCGGCACGATCGGGTTCATGTGGGTTCTTGGAACGCAGTACAACCAGATCGCCGGCTTCAAGATCGATGATTTTACGGGAAACCTGACGGCTATGCCTCACTCGCCGTTTACCTCTGGCGGGGCGGACCCAGTATCGATCGTGGTGAAGCCTGGCGGCCGCTTCATCTATGTGGTCAATAAGGGCGGCGGGAACGGACCGACGTCGAATCTACCATGCGGGAGTGCCGGCAGCATCAGCGAGTTCAGCGTTGGCGGACAGGGCGTGTTGACCTTCCAGCAGTGTTTCACCAGCCAGGGGAGTACCCCTGTCTGGGCGGCGGTCGATACTACCGGTAACTTCCTGTATGTTCTCGATCAGCAGGCACCTTCGCTCGATGGTGCGCCTCTTCCCGCCAATGGTGACATTACGGTGTTCTCGATCGATCCCAATACGGGTCGACTGACGCTGGTACTGAATCAGCAGATCAAGGATCCTGCGACCGGCTTGCAGCTGACCTATTTCCCCGTTGGCGAGACGCCGACGATGATGGCGGTCTCGGGCGGATGTTTGTTTACGTTGAACTCGGCTGATCAGTCCATCTCTCCTTACGCGACTGGAACTGCTGGTCAGTTGACTCTTACGACGACACAGAAGTTCAACTCCGGAGCGGTTCGGCCGACATCGATTATTACCGGCGGAAGCGGGGTGTATATCACCGATGCGGGTGCACCCAATACGAACAGCCCGGGACAGCTTCTTCCCTTCACCGTTGGGGCCACTACGTGCTCGTTGAACACGATCACGGGCGGACCGGTTGCGAATATCTCTCCGGCGGCGAATCCCGTTTACTCGCTGGTTGGCGGAGCGGGCTCCGCGAAGAATTTCGTCTATGTGGCGAATCAGTCGACGACCGATACCACTAATCCGAACAGCTCGATCTCGGCGTTCCAAGTCCAGACGAACGGAACTCTGCTGGCGATCGATCCGGGCAACAACCCTTACTCGGTGGGCGCAGGGCCGGTTTGCATGGTAGAGGACCCGTCGAATCAATATATCTACACGTCAAACGGAGATGGGACTGTGACTGGTAAGTCGATCTCGACGCAAGGCTTCTTGCAAGACCTGAAGCGAGGATCGAAGTTCACGGCGACCGGACAGGCGACGTGCCTAGCAGTAAGCGGAAACGTAGACTAGCTGGCAGTACGGCAGCTGGAGAACCAGGACAGGATGTCTCGAGGAATCCTGAGTATCGGGACAGCAGGAACGGGCGGAAACGATTTGCCCCGGAGTTAGGCAAGCATGAAGTGGAATAAGATGGGTCGCGGAACAGTGGCCTCGATATTGTCTTTTGCGTTGGTGAGCGTAACGGCGTGCAGCCGCGACTACACGCTGGCGTATGTGTATGTGACTACTGCGAAACCGTTGACGAGCTCCTCTCCAAACGGTGGCATCAATGCGTACGCGGTGGACTACCAGATCGGTTCGTTGACGCCGCTGGCGGATTCACCGATACCGGCGGGCCGGAATCCGGTGACCCTGGTGGCCTCGCCGAGCGGGTTGAATCTGTATGTCGTCAATCACGATGACTCGACCATTGGCGAGTACTCGATCGGAACCGACGGGAAGATCTACCTGCAGAACACCTACAACATCACGGGCAGCAATGCGACCTCGGTTGCGATGGATGCGGCGGGTGCCTTCCTTTATGTCACGTTCCAGTACCAGCTCGGGCCACAGGGACAGCAGCTTTATGGCCCCGGTGCACCTGGGCCGGGTGGGATTACGATCTTTCCGATCAATAAAGACGGCTCGTTGGGAACGGCGGTAACGAATACGACGGTTGGAACCACGACCTCTCTGAACTACGTTCCGGTTGGCAACACCCCTGTCGGTGTTGTGGTGGGTCGTCCGCGCTGTCAGCCATTGCCTGCCGGAAGTACCACCACTGCGAACTGCATACTGTCGACGACACCCTCCGCTACTGCCAACAACGGGCTACTGACCAACTATGTGTATGTGATCGATCAAGAGACACCGACCACACCCAAGGCAACGGTTCTGGGCTTCCTGCAGAACCCTTCGACGGGCGGATTGACTCCTACTCCCGGAACTACGATTACCACCGATAACACGGGCAAGACGGTGGCGACCGGATACGGCGCGGGAACGACACCGAGTGCGATTGCAGAAGATCCTTCTTCCCGGTTTGTTTACATTACCGATCAGGCGACGAATCAACTGTATGGCAGTACGGTGAATTCAGATGGGTCTCTAACTCCGATGAACAACAGCCCGTTCGCCACTGGAATCTTCCCGGTGGGTGTGACGATCGATCCTCGGGGCAAGTTCCTGTATGTTGCGAACTTCTCCTCGGGTACGGTCGGCGCGTATACGATCGATCAGACCTCGGGGAATCCGACAGGCGCTGTCGGTTCTGCTTCGACGGCTACGGGTACGGGTCCGACGTGCGTTGCGATCGAGCCGGCACTGGGCATCTACCTCTATACGTCGAACAGCCTCGAAGGCGATGTCTCGGCGTTTCAACTGGCTCCGCAAAACGGCACGCTGAAGCAGGTGCAGAATACGCCGTTCCCCTCGGGCGCGCTGCCGAGCTGTGCCGTGGCTGTGGCGAATGGATCGCATCCGACGCAGATCATCGTCGAATAGCCTCCCTGCTGTGTGTTAGCGAAAAGCCCCGCTGCAACGGGGCTTTTTTTGCGCTCGTTGCTTTGGACCAATGGCACTCATCCAGTTTTCTTCAGATGTTCCTTGAGGAGGCTAAGGAGGGTGATGAAAAAATACCCTCCGAAGACGAAAGGCGGCCGCAGCGGCTAAAGCCGTAATGCGACCCAAGCTCTTGCGGTACGGCTAAAGCCGTGCCCTTAGGCAAAACAGACCTTTTCAGCAGCCTCTAACGTCACTCTTTCGTATCTCTCCTGCCTCCCCTATCCCGATGCTTATTCTATGAGGTACCCCCCTCCCCCCCGAGGGGTATCTTGTGCGTAAGTTTTTTGTTTTCAACTATTTACAAGGCATCACTGTCTGCAAACTATTCATTCTGAATGGTTTGTTGCTAAAATATTTGAAATCAATGGGTTACGGATAATCTTTCTGACTGCCCTCCCTCTCACGCTGGCTCTTCTAAACCTGGCTCTTCTAAACAAAGATGCCCTCGGATTATCGTCCGAGGGCATCTCTTTGATCTCTGTTTCAAGTATAGCGGAGGGAGCGAAACTAATACGCCACGCGTTTGTCCTTGTCTGGCGCGGTGATTTGCTTCTTTGGGGCTTGACAGGATCTTCGGGGATCGATGGCAAGGGTAAGTAGAACTACAAGAGCAACACAACGACAACAGCAGATCCCTGCGGGATGACAAAGCAAGACCAAAACATCAGCGGTCGCCGCTTCTGCCTCACGGTGCAGGCAAACTGCGGAGAGCTCCCAGGGTCCTGAATCTGAAGGTCACAACCCACAAACCGCGGCGAGGGATAAAGAACAGACAACGGCGTGAAGGGGGGTGGGTGGGAAAGGGACTGGCGGTTCGGGATAGGTCTGAGCTCTTCGGGACCCTTCGCTGCGCTCAGGATGACACCAAAGGCCAGATACGGGGCTTCTCCAGCTTCATGTGGGGATTCGGCTTCGCTCAGTGTGACAGCAATGGGCCACAAAATAGAACTACAAAGGTGGTTTTGCCCACGAACTTTAGACTCAGAACTCTAGGAGGCGATTGGGGAGAGCGGACGGGTTTTGCTGGAGAGGCGGCTGAGGATGGCCTTGCGGGCGGGAGTTTCGACGAAGTGGAAGGCTGCCAGAGCTAACAGAATGAGGATTCCGTAGGAGAGCCAGGGGTCAAGGGCGGCCAGGTGGAGACGCTCCGGCACATGGTAGAGGTGGAGCAGCTGGAAGACGTTGAAGTGGAGCAGGTAGAGGCAGTAGCTGCTCTCGCCGATGAGCAGGAGAGGACGCCAGGAGAAGAGGGCCGAGATGGCATGAGGCCCGCTGAGGCCGAGGACCAGGGCGGCGAAGACGGGGGTCATGAGGCCGCCGTGGATGAGCAGGTACGGGGTGCGGAGAACGAGGGTGTAGAAGAAGACTCCCACGAGCGCCAGGCTGACGAAGGAGAGCAGGAGGCGCTGACGCGAGGTGATGGTGAGGGCATGCTGGAGCTTGCCCAAGGTGACTCCGATGAGGAAGGTGCAGACGTAGGGGAGCGGGGTGTACTTGAGGAAGCGGATGAACTGGGTGGAGCTGTAGCGGTCGACCGGTCCGACGATGTGATCGGGGTTGAGCCAGAGGTAGAGGGAGTGGGGGACGAGGCCGATGGCCCAGAGCGCGAGGAGGAGAAGCACCAGTTGGGCCGGCCTTTTGGGCCAGGGCAGGCGGATGAGCCAGGGGAAGGCGGCGTAGAGGACGACTTCACTCGAGAGGGTCCAGGCGACGGTGTTCCAGAAAGTGGCGACGGAGGGGCTCCAGCCTTGAAGGACGAGGGGGGTGAGGATGATTCCCTGCCAGAACTCGAAGTGGGAGCGGGCGTGCCACTCGTCCTGCACCATGCGGAAGGAGATGAGGAGGACGAGGAGGTAGATGGGGTAGAGGCGGGAGAAGCGGGCCAGCCAGAACTCGCGCTTGATGAGGGTGTTGGCGCGGTCGGCGTAGTTGTAGGTGAGGACGTAGCCGGAGATGAGGAAGAACACGCCGACGAAGACGTAGCCGTTGTCGATGATGGGATAGAGGAGGCCGAGGTGCGGCGGGGTGAAGTGGAAGAGAATGATGAAGAGCGCGAGGAGGGTGCGGATTCCGGTGAGCGCCGGGAGCTGCGGCTTGCGGGTGGTGATGGCCGCGGGCGGCGGGGCAAGGCTTTGCGGCTGCTCGATCTCTGGTTCCAGAAGGCTTAGGTTCACACGGTCTTCCCTGCTTGTTGGATGCTGCGGAGTCTGCTTTCTCTAGTTTATCTAGACGCAATTTCCTGCGATTGGACGCAGGGAGTTTGCAGAGGATGAGTTATTTTGCATGGTTTGAGCAATTGTGGTGTCGGCGGGTGGTGGGGAGAGAACAGCGGATCTCTCCCCCCGGTCGACTATGCTCAGGGTGCGAGAGGACAACAAAAACGCTGCGGAGGATAAAAACAACGGATCGCGGGCAGTTCCTTCTGAAGGTAGGTTCAGGCTGTGACGAGGGAGCCGATCTTTTCGCCGCTGACCACGCGGACGATGTTGCCGGGCTCGCGCATGCTGAAGACCATCATGGGCATGTTGTTGTCGCGACAGAGGGAGACGGCGGTGGTGTCCATGACGCGGAGGTTGAGGCGGAGCATCTCGCTGTAGGTGATCTGGTCGAATTTGGTGGCGGTGTCGTCGACTTTGGGGTCGGCGGTGTAGATGCCGTCGACGGAGGTGGCCTTGAGGAGGATGTCGGCTTTGATCTCCATGGCGCGGAGGCTGGCGGCGGTGTCGGTGGAGAAGTAGGGGTTGCCGGTGCCGGCGGCGAAGATGACGATGCGATTTTTTTCGAGGTGGCGCATGGCGCGGCGGCGGATGTAGGGCTCGGCGACCTCGTGCATCTCGATGGCGGACATGACGCGGCAGAAGAGGCCGAGCTTTTCGATGGCGTCCTGGAGGGCGATGGCGTTGATGACGGTGGAGAGCATGCCCATGTGGTCGGCGGCGACGCGGTCCATGTCGATGGCCTGCTGGGCGACGCCGCGGAAGAAGTTTCCGCCTCCGACGACGATGCCGATCTCGCAGCCGAGGGCGTGAACGGCGGCGATTTCGGCGGCGATTTTGTGGATGAAGACGGCGTCGATGCCAAAACCTTTGCCTGCGGCCAGAGCTTCGCCTGAGATCTTGAGGAGGACTCTTTTGTACATGTCAGAACTAAGTATCGCATGGTGCGGGGGGAGGATTACGGGCTGGCTCGATTCGTGGCAATAGACGGCTCGAAGCTGGATTTTGTTTACAACTTTGAGGGAACTTGTAACGTTGTGCACAACTTTGCGGGGTAAGGTGGGTCTTGCAGGGTGCGGGCACGATACGACGTAGCCCAAGGAGAATGTACATGGTTAACAAAGTCCGTTTGATGGTTTTGACAGCTGGAATTATTGCGGCGGCAGCGCCGATGACGATGCAGGCCGGAGAGGTCCCGGGCCCTCACCCGGCTTATCTGCATGCACTGAGCGATCTTCGCGCGGCGCGGCATTATCTGAATGATGGATGGGCCTACGACAGGGTAAGGCGTGAGGATAATGATGCGATCAAGCATATCGATGCGGCGATCGATGAGATCAAACGCGCAGCGATCGATGACGGCAAGAGCCTGAACGAGCCGTTCCAGATTGATACGCGCTTGAGCCCGCATGACCGGTTCCGGAAGGCTAACGAACTGCTGTTTGCGGCGCATCGGGATCTGGAGCACGCTGAGGATGTTCCGCAGGCGCATGGGCTGAGGGATCGGGCGATCGGGCATATCGACTATGCGCACACGATCGTGGATAACGCAGCGCGTACGGCTCGCTGGGAGTAAGAGTGGCTGATCGAAGCGAAGAAGGGGAGCGAGGATGCTCCTCTCTTTTTGTTTGCTCTGTGGCGGGGCTGGCGAGTTTGTATTTCTCCAGATACTACATGGCGAGGAACAAAGCCAGGTTGCAAAACGTATCTTGGGGCAGCAGATCAATCAACACAGAGGAATCGCCCCCATTGGGGTTGCTGCAATCGTTTGAATCTCTTCGCTTTCCCGGTCAACCAGCGAAGATAGTCGCTGACAAGAAGATTTTGGCGGTGGCTCATCCGACGACCAGGAAGGTAACATGCGATGTGCTTGTCCGCGATTTTAACGAGAGCCCTCTTTCCTGCCGTCCTTCTGGACGGCCTCCGTTGTTACACAAACTGAAAGCCCAAAGACTCGAACCGAATCTGGTGCAGCGGGTCGTGTTTAGTGTGGCTGCGCTATAGGGTTTTTAACGACGAAGATTGTCACCTTCCGCCAAGGCAGCCACATGGAATAGGTAACAGGTGCAAAGTCTGCACGTCCTCCGCATACGTTGGGGTCAAAAGCAATGCTGTACTGCGGATGTACGTGCGGAAAGACTGCGGCAAATACTTGCGGGCACAGGTTAGGTCCCTTGGGCAGATCGCTTGCTTTCAAGTTAGGAGGAGAACTTATGAAACCTACTGCATTTAGTTCAGTCAGAGCGTTGTATTCCCACCCTGCATCAATCGCAGTTTCCGAAACACCGGAAGCGTGCACCTCCGCAGCCGCAGCAAGCGTAGCACGGAACATCGCAAAGAGATCGTGAGTGCCGGCAACCGTGACAATCGCGACGAAAACGACAAAAGCGCAAGTTGAAAACGGCAGCCGTGTACTTATGAATTCCTGATAATATCGCACTGCGAGCGGCAAAATCACCAACAAAATCGGCAGCAGGTACCGATCAAAGAGGCCGGTGCTTATAGCCCTTGGTGCCAGCAGGAGCAGATAGGCCATCAGAAACGGCAACGAAAGAACGAGCAGGCTCCTCCATGGAATATCCTCTTGTCCTTTGTTGCCAAGGTGTTTGCGAACTCCAAAGCAAACTACCAAGATTGTCGAAATCAGGGAAACCAGAGTGATTGCCGTCACTATGAGTCGAATATGCCACGACAACCATTCTGGCCGCGTTCCAAATATCGGTGAGGCCTCCCAAATTCCAGCGCTGGAGACAATGCCACCGGCAAAGATCGGCGGGATTGGCCATGGGACAATCCCCTGAAACGAATGTAGTTGCAACATCCTCGCAAGGCACATTCCCAAGATAACGATCGCAAGTACAGCAGGTAATTGCCGGCGACTTCGCCGCAGCGCCAGAAGATATCCGAACAATACCGGAAGCATCAGAAACGAAACACCCACGATGATTCGCAGAAGCTGATAAAGCAGCACCCGACACACAGCCAAGCTGAATAATTTGATCCAAGGTGACTCGGAGAGCGTATGCGGCTGAAGCAAAAACCAATGGAGCGAACCAAAAATAATCGCGATACTTACCGTGAGCGCAGCCATTCCCACGATGACTACGTTCTTTTGCCGCCGAAGTAGCCACATGGCGGAGGGGACCATTACAAGCACGCCCAGCCACGCGATTTGGCGTGCCGTTCCTCCTACGGCATTGAATAAAGCAGCGAAGCTGATCCAAGCCGCACTCTTATGCGAACTCGAGGCTTTTAATGCGCGCAAGCAACCATAGAAGCAGACACCGATAGCAAATAGTCCCGACACGTCGGTCATAAACATGAGCGATAGTGGCAGGAACAGCGGTGACAGCACCAGGGTCAGCGTAGCCAGCGTAGCATTCCACTCAGCTAGACCTGCTTGGACAAAGCTCCGCTGAATCATAAACGTCGTCGCAGCAGCAATGACCAGCATCGACATCCGCGCGGCTGTGAACGAGAATCCGAAAAGTTTAAAGGAAAGGGCGGCGACCGGCAATTGCCACCCTAACAACATCGCCGCCCAACCGTTATAAACGACGTGACCAGTCTGGGCCAGCAGCTGAGCCGTCCGGACATACGACCAGTCATCGCTAATTCCAGTCTCAACAAACGGCCGCGCTGCTAAAGCGCAACCGATCAGCGCCAGTGCGCACAGCAGAGCGTTGAAACGAGAGGTTTCAGAGGGTCGCATGCAATCCGAGTCAAAGCAGATTTCCCGTCAAAGTTCTCGTTTATCATAATGCCGCCTCTGACTAGAGGCGGCACCTAGCGTTAAGCTTCTTCGGTGGTGGGGGCTGCCTTGGCCTGGGCTACGGTCCAGTCGGTGGCGCCTACCTTGAAGCGGGCGAAGCGGCGGACGCTGATGTTCTCGCCTAGCTTCGCGACTTTCGAGGCGATGAGCTGGCCGATGGTCTGCGAGGCCTCCTTGATGAAGGGCTGGTCGAGGAGGCAGAACTCTTCGTAGAACTTGGCGAGCTTGCCGGTGAGCATCTTCTCGATGATCTCGGCGGGCTTGCCGGAGGCTGCGGCCTGGGCGCGGTAGACGTCCTTCTCGCGCTCGAGGTCGGCTTCGGTGACGTCTTCGCGGCTGACGAAGCGCGGATCAACGGCGGCGATGTGCATGGCGACGTCGCGGAGCAGCTCCTGGAAGTCGTCGGTGCGGGCTACGAAGTCGGACTCGCAGTTGAGCTCGAGCAGAACACCGATCTTGCCGCCGGCGTGGATGTAGGTTCCTACTGCGCCCTCATTGGTGGTGCGGGTAGCCTTCTTGGCGGCTGAGGCCATTCCGCGCTTGCGGAGGACGACGAATGCGGCTTCCATTTCGCCGCGGGCTTCCTGCAGCGCTTTCAAGCAGTCGCCCATGGGGGCGCCGGACTTTTCACGGAGTTCTTTGACGAGTTTTGCGTCGATCTTTACGGCGGTTTCAGTCATTGTGAGTTTCCTTGAGTTGCGGTTTTCTGCGAAAGGGGGCGCGGGCTGGATGCCCGCGCCCCACCAAAATAACAAGAGACGGTTACGGCACGGCTAATGCGCTGCCTTTCGGCACGATAGTTGGTGCTAGACCGCGGCCTGGGCTGAGATGGGCTCGGACTCGGCTTCTGGCTCGGAGGCGGCGGAAGGAGCCTTGCGGATGTTTCCGCCGAGGACTGCAGCGAGGTCGACGGTCTCGTCTTCTTCGGGAGCAGCTTCGGTGGGCTCGGCAGCGGCGTGGATCTCGGCACCTTCGAACTCGCCCTCTTCCCCGACGTACTCGGGGGAGACGGCGAGGGGCTGAACGTCAGCGGACTCGGTGGCGAAGGCCTTCTCGGAGACCATCTGGACGCCTTCGTAGGCGGAATCGGCGATCTTCGTGGTGAAGAGGCGGATGGCGCGGAGGGCGTCGTCGTTGCCGGGGATGACGTAGTCGACGACGGTGGGGTCGCAGTTGGTGTCGACGACGGCGACGACCGGGATGCCGAGCTTGCGGGCTTCGGCGACGGCGATGGCTTCGTTGTTGGAGTCAACGACGAAGATGGCGTCGGGAAGACGCTTCATGGTCTTGATACCGGCGAGGTTGGTGGTGAGGTGCTTGCGCTCGCGCTCGAGCTTGATGACTTCCTTCTTGGTGAGGAGCTCGTAGCGGCCGTCGGTCGACATGTCGTCGAGCTCGGTGAGGCGCTTGACCGACTTCTGCACGGTGACCCAGTTGGTGAGCAGACCACCGAGCCAGCGGCTGTTGATGTAGGGCATGCCCGCGCGGGTGGCCTCTTCGGCGATGGCGTCCTGCGCCTGGCGCTTGGTGCCGACGAAGAGGATGAGCTTGCCGGTGGAGGTGAGATCAGTGACGAACTTGGAGGCCTCTTTGAACATCTTGAGGGTCTTCTGCAGGTCGATGATGTAGATACCATTGCGCTCGCCGAAGATGTACTCCTTCATCTTGGGGTTCCAGCGCTTGGTCTGATGCCCGAAGTGAACGCCAGCTTCGAGCAGTTCTTTCATAGTGATATTTGCCATGTAGCTCCTTGGTTTAAGACAGCCGGACCGGTGCTCCGGTGCCTGGATTGATCCCGCGTACGGGAGATTTGACTCCTTGCCGCAAGGGTTGAAGCCTGCGGGTGATGCGAAAGCCAGCTTTTAGCTTTTAGCCGTTGGCTCTTAGCTAAAAGCTAAAAGCCAACAGCTAATAGCTGTCCTCCAATTAGCGTTTGCTGAACTGGAAGCGAGCGCGAGCGCCCTTCTGACCGTACTTCTTGCGCTCTTTACCACGCGAGTCGCGGGTAACGAGGCCTTCTGCCTTGAGCGCCTTGCGGAGCTCGGGGTTGAATACCATGAGGGCGCGTGCGATGCCGAGCTTGACGGCGTCGGCCTGGCCCATGACGCCGCCACCCTTTACTGTGGTGATGACGTCGAAGGTCTCGCCGATGTCGGCGATGCCGAGCGACCGCTTGGCGGCTGTGCGCTGTTGTGCGGTGACGAAGTAGACGTCACACTCTTTTTTGTTGACGGTGAATTTGCCGCTGCCTGGACGCAGGAAGACACGTGCGATCGAGGACTTGCGACGGCCGGTTCCGTAGTACTGAATCAGATCTGCCATGGTGCTCCTTGAACTTTTGAAAACCCGGGGCTGATGCCCCAAACTTCGTTAGCTCCCATACGGCGGGAGGGGACGCTTAGCCTTCGAGGGAGTGAGCCGGATGCGCCGGCACCATGACCTTGGAGGTGAGAACCTTGGGCGCGTTACTGGCATGGAAGTCCATGGCAACGGGCTGCTGGGCGAGGTGGGGATGCTGTCCTCCCTTGTAGACCTTGAGCTTGGTGGCCATCTGGCGGCCGAGCTTGGACTTGGGAAGCATGCCCTTGACGGCCTGCTCGACGATGGCTTCGGGGCGACGGGCGAGCAGCTTGATGAAGGACTCTTCGCGGAGACCACCGGGGAATCCGGTGTAGCGGCGATAGAGCTTCTGGTCAGACTTGAGGCCGGTCAGCACGATCTTTTCGGCGTTGATGATGACGACGTGATCGCCCATATCGATGTAGGGGGTGTAGAGGGGGTTGGTCTTGCCGGCGAGGACGGAGGCGGCCTGTGTGGCGAGGCGGCCGAGGGTCTTACCGCTGGCGTCAAGCACGTACCACTTGCGCTTAATATCTTTGCCACTCGGAATGGTGGTGGACATCGTTGGGTTACTCCTTGTTTCTGCCGTCTTCAGTGTTCGGCGTGGTGCATGAAGAAAGTGGTGCGAGGTTAGTGGTGCGTTGACAAAAAATTGCTGAAAAAGCTCGAAAGAACGTTTTTCCAGAGCAAGGCGACGTGCGGGAGGGGAGAATTTCTCTCCAAACACGCGGAACGGCCCGCTTGGCCTGGACTACAGCTGGACTACGCACAACCTATGGGATGGGTGCTTCAGGGGCGGCTGTGTAGAAAGCTACTCCCCAGTGGATCCACCACGGATGTCTCGGTGAACTGACTCGCCTGAGAGAAGTGCTGACACAGACGTACAGACGCGAGACTGCGCGAGTGAATAGAATATCGAACGGCCGAAGCGAAGTCAACGATTTTGAGCAGGTTGGGTTGGGATGCGATGCTATCATCGGGCGAATTTGGGGTTGGAAGGGATTTTACGGATGGCGGGGAGCGCGGTGACCGAAGGTAGCAGAGCAATCGTGGCAAACGGAGGCAGCGCGGTCTGGTTCGGGGGGCCAGACTCCCGCTGGAAGACGGCGGTCTGGGTTGGGTTTACCCTGGGAATCTGCCTGCACTTTGCCTTGTCCTACAACATGATCATCGACTTTCTCGACCTGGACGCGTACATGCGCGGGGTGGAGAAGACGCCGTATCAGTATCGCATTCTGATGATGTATGTGTTTCGCCTGCTGGCCACGCGGCATGGGGTGATCGCGCTGGCGCAGCACGTGCAGCACATGAATCATGCTCCGCTACTCTTCCAGAAGCCGACCCAGCTGGTGCAGATCGGCATCACGATAATGAGCCTGTTTGGGGCGGTGCTGGCGACGGCGGCGACGCTGACCAGACTGACCGGGGACAGAATCTTCAGCCGGTGGATGAGCCTGCTGCTGATCTACATGGCCTATGCAAACCTGGCTCCGGAGTGGGGTCTCGCGTATACCTTTCCGTACGATACGCCCAGCCTGATGTTCTTCTGTCTCGGCGTCTTGCTGGTGGTGAGTGGGCGAGACTGGCTCTACTACGTTCTTTATCCGATTGCGGTGCTGAACCGGGAGACGATCTGCTTCTTGACGATATTCTTCCTGATCTGGAAGTGGCAGGAGATACGGGCGCGTGAAGGCCGTGTGGCCTCGAAGGACGCTCTCCGGCTGGCGGCGCATGGGGTGGTGCAGGGCGCGATCTGGGTAGGGTTGAAGCTGTGGCTGGCACACCGATTTGCGGCAAACATCTATGACTACGGCTCGGTCGTGACAAATCCTCCGGTGGTGGGCAGGATGATGCTGAACGTGCATATGCTGCTGCGGCCGCAACAGTGGCCTGTGTATCTGAGCGTCTTTGGGTTTCTGCTGCCGGTGATATGGCTGCAGAGGAGATGGATTGGGAACCCTGGAATCTACTATGGCTGCACGATTCTGATTCCCACCTGGTTTGTGGGCATGTTTTTTATGGGGCTGATGCCGGAGATACGGATCTTCTCCGAGCTGAGCGCCCTGCTGGTTCCGGCAATGGGACTGATTGTGTATCACCGGTTCGCCCCGGCGGCGGCTGCGGAACCGTCCAGTGCGTAGGGGTTTGAGGCTGCTGTTTGGCATTGGGCTGGGGATTAGTAAGTAAAGCGGCTTCAGTGAGTTACTGCTAGTGCTCGAGCTGGATGGGGCTGGGCTGCTGGCCGAAGGTGGTCTGGAGGAGGCGGGGGATGACGGGTTTGCGGTGGCGACGCGGGTGCGTGCCGGGGATAGCGGGGTCGAGGCGGTAGAGGATGAGGAGATTGCGCTCGGGATCGTCCATGGTTGGGAAGGCGGCGACGCGCTGGAGGTGATAGATGGGGGCGAGGGCGTCCATCTTGTCGTCGTCAACCTGATTCCAGGCGACGTACCAGCCGGGGTGGTAGGCCTGGACGCGGACGGCGAGGTCCATGGTGCCGAAGTCGTCGCAGATGGAGGGCAGGCCGGTCATGAGGGAGAGGTCGGAGCCACTGATGGAGAGGATAAGCGGGTTGTGGGTGTGGTCGGCGGAGACGATCTTGCGGATCTGGGCGGCGGCGGAGGTGTAGGTGTAGTCGGGGGTGCGGACGTAGTGGAGGGTCTGGCGGGCGTCAGTGACGATGAGGACTGCCAGGACGGCTACGATGCTGGCGGTGGCCAGGCGGCGGAGGGGTGATAGTGGCTCGGAGGTGGGTTGGCTGCGGGTCCAGAGGGTGGAGAAGACGACGGGAATGAGCAGGGTGAGGGGGACCGCGAGGACGAGGTAGTAACGCGGCTGAAGGTTGTTGTGATAGGCGAGGAAGGCGGTGTAGCCAGCGGCCCAGAGCAGGAGGGCTGGGAGGAGCGGGTTACGGAGGAGGCGGGGGCGGAGGAGGAAGGCGGAGAAGATGGCGAGAAGGGCCAGGGGGTAGAGGATGTTGCCGATCCAGAGGCCGTCGGCGATGGTGTCGCCCAGGACGGAGAGGGCGGTGGCGGGGGTGATGCCGGTGTAGCCGTTGGCGCTGAAGAGGTAGTGGTAGTCGTTGAGGAAGTGCGGGCGGATGAGGAGGGCGTAGTAGGCGGTCCAGGTGATGGCGGCGAGCGCGGCGGCGGGGAGGGCGAGGCGGAGGAAGGGGCGGAGGCGGTAGCCGGCGCGGGCCCAGAGGATCCAGGCGATGGAGGGGAGGAGGAAGATGGCGGTGGTCTTGGTGAGGACCATGAGGGGGAGAAGCAGGCCGAGGGAGAGGACCGGGAGGGCTTGATGGAGGCGGTCTCGCAGGGAGATCGGTTCGATTGCCTGCGCAGGCGTCGCGTAGGAGGCGGCGAGGAGGGCGAGGAGCGTGAGGAGGATGAGCAGGGGCTCGAGGATCGCCATGCGGGTGAAGACGTAGCAGAAGGGACTGACCGCCAGAAGGAGGACAGCGATGGCGGGGGCCAGGTCTCTTCGAGGGGACTGGCCTGCGGGGGTTGCGCGATGGTGCCAGCGGCGGAGAAGGAGGTAGGCGGTGGCGAGGATGAGGCCGAAGATGGCGACCGTCAGAGCACGGGCGGCGGTGAGGCTGACGCCGGTGAAGCGGAAGAGGGCGGCTTCGAGGAGGGGCCAGACGGGGAGGGCGGCGGCGGGGTTGAAGTCGCCGGGGACGTACCAGTGGCCGCGCTGGAAGTGGCGGATGGCGGCGTCGCCGTACCAGCCCTCGTCGGTGTACTTGGCCCAGTCCATCCAGGGGGAGTGGTTGGGGAAGTCGGCGCTGAGATGGAAGGCATGCAGGATGAAGAAGATGGCCGAGGCGAGGAGGAGAGACGCCTCGAGGACGGGGAGAATGGGGAACGAGATGGAGCCTGGCCGCTTCATGTGTACAGAGGGTTAAACGCAAGTATGTTGTAAGAGTTCAGGGTATTACAGAATTAGTACGGATGGGTGCGAGGAGTTGCACATGGGTGAGTCTTCAGAGCGGGACGGCCAGGGGTAGGATGCTATTCTTCCACTCAAACCCCAGTGGGAAGCGAGAAGAGAATAGATGAAGCAGGGCCCAAAGAAGGTCGTCAGCGTTTTGCTGAGTCTTATCGTTCTGTCGGCGGGTTTTCTGGATTACTGGAGCTACAGTCGGGCGTTTCATGCAGAGCCGGGGATTTGGATGGATGTGGTGGGGGGGACGGCGAATGCTCCGAACCAGTACCGGATCGGAGTGATTGATTCGGCGTACTTTCTGGCTCAGCATACACATCTGGCGCTTCGGCATATGTTGACGGTGGTGGATGTGATCGCGGGCCTGGTTGCGGTGTTCGCGCTGTTTACGGTGTTGCGGCGGTCGGCGAGGTACCGCGAAGCCGGGCTGGCGGGGCAGTGGTTTGGGGCGGCTGGATTTTTGGTGCTGGTGCAGTTTTATCTTGCGTGGCTGCTTTGGTATCAACGGCCTGAGACGCTGCCTACGGCGGCGATTTTGGCGCTGGCGCTGTTGCTGCTGGCTGTTCCTCTGCGTGGGGGAGTGGCGGTGGTTGGGTTTCTGGTGCTGACGGTGGCGCAGGGGTTTGTCCGCGCCGATGTTGCGTTTGCGCTGCATGTCGGGATTCTGCTGGTTTGTTTGACGCCGCTGGGGCGCGGGTTTGCGATGCCGCGGGGCTTGCAGGCGGGGACCAGCGTGGTTTCGCTGCTGGTGGTGCTGGGGATTCAGTACTGGCTGATGCGGCGGATGTTTCCTCTGGCAACTTATGGCAATACCCCCGTGTTTCAACTGCTTTCGAATTTGAGTTCGCCGGTGTCGTGGCTTCCCTTTGCGCTGTTTATGGGGCCATTTGCGTGGACGGTGGGGAGGGTTGTGAGGCAGCGTGAGCGGGTGGAGGCGGCGGGAGCGGGGATGCTGGCGGGGGCTTTGGTCTTTCTGGGGATGTGGCTGGTGGTGGGGAGGATGGAGGAGGTGCGGATCTTTTTGCCGTTCGCGCTGGCGCTGACTCCCCTGACGACGGAGCTGGCGATGTGGTGGTTTGTGCCGGGTGAGGTGGCGGATGCACCTGCGGGTTCAGTCTGATTTTGGGTTGTTGGTGGATGGTGGTGATGAGGTGGTTTTCTGGTGGTGAAACGTGGTGTTTTGACAGCGTCTTTTTGTGGTGGAAGGCGCGTCAATGGCGGGGTTTCGCGTTTTGGTGGTGAATTTTTTTTTGCGGACGGTGGCGGCCTGAAAGTGGGGGATTTGGGGCGGCTGGTTTGTCAAGGGGTGGGCTTTTTGGAAGTGGGTCAGTTTCCGGTTAGCCCGTGATCCGCCCAGAATCCGGATCAGACCTGTTGCAAGAGGTACTGTGCGAAATCGCCTGGTTTCATTGTGTGGCGTAACATTTCGACAGCCTTTGGCGTCTCCCGGGTGGGACCCTTTTATCAGGCCGCTTACAACAAGGGAGGGAAGATGAGTTCCACGAGGAACCCAGGCAGATTCGCAGGACTGCTGTATGTACTCTTCTCCATACCGGGCGTCTTCGCCATGGTCTATGTTCCCAGCAAGCTAATCGTGCACGGAGACGCAGCGGCAACGGCCAGCAATATTGCAGCCTGCGAGACGCTTTTTCGCCTCGGCATCGCGGCCCAACTTATCAGCCAGGCGGGTTTTATCTTTGTGGCTCTGGCTTTATACGACCTGCTCAAGGGGGTCAACCGGCGGTACGCCTCGCTGATGGTGACATTCGTTGTTGTCTCGATCCCGATCGCGTTTCTGAATGAGCTGAACTCAATTGCTGCCCTCGTTCTGATGCGCGGGGCTGACTTCCTATCCATCGTTGAAAAGCCTCAGCGGGATGTTCTGGCTATGCTGTTCCTCAATCTTCATTTTCAGGGACTTGTTGTTGACGAAATATTTTTTGGTCTGTGGCTCTTACCGCTCGCGCTGCTCGTGTACCGGTCGCGATTTCTGCCGCGCTTGCTGGGCGTCTGGCTCGCCATCGATGGCTTGGCGTGGGTGATCCTGAGCCTTACCGGCATACTGTGGCCGCAATACTACGACAAGGTGTTTACCTGGGCTCAGCCCGCCTCTTTCGGGGAGGTGGCGTTTATGCTGTGGCTTGTCATCAAGGGCGCCAGGTCACCAGCGCTGGACGCCACAGGCTTATCGTCGGCGGTTAGTTAGGAGGTTGGACCCGCGCACTGGAGCGAAGTTTGACCTGAAGACGATAAAGGCCCCCCCGCGAGTGCCCAGGTGTCGGAAGCTTCAAGGAGTCGCGGGCATCGGGGTGGGTGGGGGCTGTGCTTTGTAAGCCTTGCTGAAGCGGACGCGGAAGAGCCAATAGATCATTAAGGGGAAGGGCAGGACGGCGAGGATGGTGAGAAAGATAGAGCCGCGCAGGAAAGCGGGAAAGACCTGTTGCTGGCCGAGGAAGAAAGAGCCTGTGGCGATAAAGAGTCCAAAGCACATGCGCCAGAGGTGACGCGTGATGCGCTGTCGGCCGGCGATTCCGCCTCGAGTGAGCATACGGATGTCTCCGGCGGCGGCGAGCAGGAGGACGGCGCCCATGAAGAAGGCCATACCAGAGGGGGCGTTTGGGTCGGGATGGTGGAGGGTAAGGACGCCGAGTGTGATGACAGCGGCGGCTCCGCCGATGCCGACGAGAAGCGCGACCCAGTCAGGTCGGCCTATGTTCCTGCGGCGGCCGGCTAGCCACGCGGTAGTGATCATGTAGAAGGTGACGATGCTGCCGATGATATTGCCGCGCTGCGATTTGAGTATCGCGAGACAGAGGCCGCTCGAGGCCAGGGTCAACATCGCGATGGTGAAGACGTTTCCCGAGGCGCGATGCAGGCGGCTGCCTTTGCGGACGGCAATGGCGAAGGTGCCGGACAGCAAGCCAATTGTGCCGCCGAGGATGTGCAGAATCAAGAGCGGGAGTCGCATGCTTCCACCGCGTTTCAGCACCTGCGATTGCGAGATCGCCTGTGAAGAGAGTCTACGCTCTATGTGGCGGGAAACGTGGTTGGTTTGATCGGGTTACTCGTAGGAGAGGGCGTCGATGGGGTCTTTGCTGGCGGCTTTGAGGGCTGGGTAGAGTGCGCCTAGAAGGGCTCCGATGAAGGCGATGGCGGTGGCCTTCCAGACGTAGGGGACGTTGATGACGAAGTCGAGCGTGGGGAAGCGGGCCTCGAGCGCGGCGCTCAAGGCGAAGCTTGCGGCGATGCCGACGATGATGCCGATGGTGGCGAGGACGCCGGTCTCGCGCAGGACGATGCCCACGATGTAGGCGCGGGAGGCTCCCATGGACTTGAGGATGCCGATCTCGCGGGTGCGCTCCATGACGGCGGTGTACATGGACTGGAAGATGACGAGGAAGCCGATGATGACGGCGATGCCGATGACGACCTGAAGGCCGATGTTGAAGCCGGGGAGGCGGTCGGGCGAGATGGAGGAGAGGTACTCTTCGGCGGTGGCGACGTTGTAGGTGCTCATGCCGGGGGTGGCGAGGATGTCTTTGCGGACTTCGTCCTGATACTTGGGCTGGTCTTCAGTGCGGAGGTAAAACATGGTGGCCTTGCCTTCGGTGCCGGTGAGCGAGCCCATGGTGTCGATGGGGACGAACTTGCGGCCGCCTTTGCCGTGGGCGACGATGCCGCAGATGCGGAAGGGATGGTTGAGGATGCTGATGGGGTCGCCGACCTTTTTGCCGGCGGCGGCGTAGTCGTCGAGGATGACGTCGTCGGGGCCCTGGAAGGGAGTGCCAGAGAGGAAGGTGAAGGGGAGGAGGGCGTCGAAGCTCTTGAAGTCGATGCCGTAGATGGTGTCGAGGGAGCTGTTGATCTGGACGTTGACGGGAGCGGAGACGACGACGTGGGGGATTTTGGCGAGGACGTCTGCGACCTTGATGGAGGCTCCGGCGGGGCTCATGCCGATGAGGTTGCTGGCGGTGTTGGGGCGGACGAACATGTCCATGCCGATGCCGTTCTGGCGGGTCTTGAAGCCGTTGAGCTTGCCCATCAGGATGGCAGTGATGGAGAGGATCATGATGACCTCGATGGCGATGGCGAGGCAGCTGATGAGCGAGCGGAGGGGGCGGTGGACCAGATTGCCGGCAACTAATTTGTTCATTCTTGTACCAGTGTATGGGAATGGGCTCTTAGACGCTGTCCAGACGCTGTCCTGCCGGACGAGCCTCCTGCGCGGAGGGCGGGCGTTCGCACGCCTCTTTTGAGCTTCGCGTGGTCCTCCCGTTGGTCGGAATCAACTTCTCCTCCGACCAACGGGAGGGCCACCGCAGATCGTCGGTTGCAAGAAAAGGTATACGCGTCACGAAGTGACCGCCCTCCGCGCAGGAGGCCCGTCCGGCAGGACAGACGCCTATTGTGCCTGATCCGGCTTCGGCGGCGGAGGGAGGAGCAGCCGGCCGGCGATGCTTCGGATAGACGCTCCGCGGCGAAGTTCGATACCTTCAGGGCCGATAAAAAGGGTTCCGAGGAGGGGCGCGACGTAGGCACCGACGACTGCGGCAAAGACGATCCCCAAGGCTGCGTAAGTGGCGGTGTAGACCATGTTGCCGATGTCGCCTTCGGGGGCGGTGTGGGTGTAGAGAACCAAGACCAGGAGCCCCCACGGGGTCTCTCGCGTATCACCGCAGAGGGATTCGAAGACGAAGAAGAGGAGGAACCAGATGGCAGGCGCGAGGAAGAAGATCCCCTTCCACCCGATGAGATGGTAGGCGGTGGAGGTGGAGGAGAAGGACACGCCGGTGGATTCGTCGTTTTCGCCGAGAAGGCCAACCTCGTGGGCGTAGATATTTCCGCTCAGCAAAACGGGCTTGTTGGGCCAGATGAAGTGAGGGACGAGATTTTCGAAGGCTTCCTCTACGGGGTAGATGCCGTAGGTGCCGAACTGCGCGGTGCGGTTGATGAGAGCGTCGTCGATCGAGATCATTTGAAGACGGTCAAAGAATCCCTGGGGGTCGTTGTAGTAGCCGAGAACGCGGTTTTCATAGGAATCGGCGGAGGTTTCGAGGTATTGCTGGCGGACGTACCCTAGATTGGAAAGGAGAGAGAGCGAGGTGGAAAGGCTGACTCCGCCGTTTTCTTCTCGATAGGTTCTTCCGTATTGGGCATAGGGGACCAGGTATCGAAAGACAAAGATGGTAGTGAGAACTGCGCCGATGATCTGCGCTCGATTGAGTTTGTATTTCTGAGAGGCTACCGCCAGGAGCCAGCAGGCAAAGGGGGATAACATGCCTTCTTTGGAAAAGCCCAGGACGCCGAAGGCGAACATGAAAGATCCGGCGAGCAGAACCGGCAGGTTGACGCTGCGTCTTCCGCCGCTGCGGCGGATTGTGTTGATGACCCCCAGGACGACCGCCATAGGCCAGAAGCGGTTGAGCTGGTTGAGAGCGCTGAGGACCGATCCGCTGCCGGAGGGGAACGCAACAAAGGCGATGTTGAGCAGGACGCCGGCGATGAGACTGCCGACGGTAGCTGTCTGCATCTTGGCGTCGGTGACCATCTTTCCGAGGAGCGCATGCCGGGGGGCGGATCTTTTGGTGAAATAGACGGCGACCAGCATCATGCACATGCCGCCGAGTAAGACTCTGATGGTGAGCTCTGGGTCGAAGAGATTGGAGTCTGCCGCTTCGTCCAGATAAGCCTTCATGCAAAGGCCGACGATAACGCCCAGGACCGAGTTGAAGAAGATGAAGGCTCCGGAGGTGCGGGTGAAGCCTCCGGCGAGGTTGAAGGCGAGGGTGGCGACAAGAATATAGGCGAAGCAGCAGAGCGCGAAGGTAGGGCTGGTGCCTTGAGAGAGCTGGATAACCAGGAGGGTCACCGCAAAGAAGAATACGGGGACGATCGGAATGCGTTCAGGAAATGGGAGGCGCACTCATTCTCTTTCTCAACCTGGACCGGTTCCGCGATGCGTGTGCTGGCAGGTACGGAGCTTGCGGGTGGCCGTCAAAAGCCGGGGAATTACTCGATCGACGCTTCAAGTGCGATGATAGCGACTGGACGGGGTATCGTCAAAGCTATCCCTCTTAAGGGGAATGCTGGGGGATAACTTCGAAGGAAACAGTTCTAACTACCGTGGTTCCAATATGGTAGGCGGAAGAAGCATCCCCCAAAAGTAGTTTTGACTTTGACAAATGCCGAGGTCTATTCTTCGATCAATTAACGTGCGTTGGACTGGAGTTGAGCAGGTTCGCGCCGATAAGGGTTAGACGGAAGCCAAATGGAACGATTCGGCGACGAGCTACGAAGGGAGCGCGAGAGGCGGCAGGTCACGATGGAGCGGGTCTCCACGGAGACCAAGGTTTCGCTGCGCCATTTGGAGGCGCTGGAGGCCGGGGAGTACGGCGAGCTGCCTGGAGGGGTCTTCCGAAAAGGTATTGTTCGCGGCTATCTGGCGGCGGTGGGGCTGGAAGAGTCGCCTTGGATTGAACGCTTCGAGGCGAGCCTGCGGGAGAGCGGGGCGGATAGCCAGAATGCCGACTGGACGGAGTTCGCTGAGAATGTGCGGCGAAACCGAAGTGGCGGCGGGCAAAAGACGAACATACGCTGGATGGGCGTTGGCTCGATGGTGACGATGCTGGGAGTTCTGGGTTGGGCGGTTTGGAAGTTCGCTCTGCATGGACGTCTGATCCAATAGCAACATTCGAAGGAACTGTTGGAGTCATTTTGCATCCCATTTCGTCGTTTTGCTGAGCTTCGCCGTTTGACTGAGGCGGATGAGTCTTACGAGAAGTTTCCTACTACAAACGGGCCGGGCCTTGCTGCTTGGTGAAGATGCTGCTTGATGCAGATGCCGCTTGATGCAGAATATGGCCGTTGAATGATCGTGTGACACAGATGGATGAGTCCCTTTGCCCGGTTGCCCCTCGCGTGGGTAAAATGAAGGGATGCACGCTGCTCCGGGCTAAGTGTCCGGGCAGGTACTCTTTGGAGGAGTTTTGGCTAAACGCGACCGTTTTCTGTTTACGAGTGAGTCTGTCACTGAGGGGCATCCCGATAAAATTGCCGATCAGATCTCCGATGCGATTCTGGACGCCTGTCTGGCGCAGGATCCCTATAGCCGCGTGGCGTGCGAGACGCTGACCTGCACGGGTCTGGTGGTTATTGCCGGGGAGATTACGACGAAGGCTTATGTCGATTTTCAGAGCCTGGTGCGCGGAACGGTTGCCGCGATTGGATATGACAACGCGCTGTATGGGTTCGACTCGAACACCTGCGCGGTGATTTCGACGATCAACAAGCAGTCTGGCGATATCGCCATGGGTGTGGATACGGGCGGAGCTGGCGACCAGGGCATGATGTTCGGGTATGCGACGAACGAGACGCCGGAGTTGATGCCGACGCCGATCTCGCTGGCGCACAAGCTGGCGCATAAGCTGAGCGAGGTTCGCAAGAGTGGGCTGATGTCGTATTTGCGGCCGGATGGCAAGAGCCAGGTGACGGTGGAGTATGACTCGAACCACAAGCCGAAGCGGGTGGATGCGGTTGTAATCTCGACCCAGCATGCGGAGAATGTCGGAAACGAAGAGCTGCGCGCGGATATCTTGAAGCACGTGATTCAGGCTGTGATTCCGGCGGAGCTGCTGGACCAGGATACGAAGTACCACATCAATCCTACGGGCCGGTTTGTGGTCGGTGGACCGATGGGCGATACGGGTTTGACGGGTCGGAAGATCATCGTCGATACGTATGGCGGTATGGGACGGCATGGCGGCGGAGCGTTCAGCGGCAAGGATGCGACGAAGGTGGACCGTTCGGCGGCTTACATGGCGCGGTATGTGGCGAAGAACATCGTCGCGGCTGGGCTGGCGGATCGCTGCGAGGTGCAGTTGGCCTACGCGATTGGTGTGGCCGAGCCGGTGAGCGTGCTGGTGGATACGTTTGGCACGGGCAAGATTGATGAGTCGAAGCTTGAGGACCTGGTACGGAAGAACTTCTCGCTGACGCCGAAGGGCATCATCGAAGGGCTCGATCTGCGCAAGCCGATCTTCAAGGCGACGGCTGCGTATGGTCACTTTGGCCGCAAGGGCGAGGGCTTTACGTGGGAGAAGACCGATAAGGCCGCTGCACTGGCGGAGCAGGCTGGGGTCAAGCAGTTGGCTTCCAACTAATTTCTTCTGAATGGATTGGAAAAAAGGCAGGCCTTCGGGTTTGCCTTTTTTCTTGTGGTGGCTCGTTCAGTTGCTGATGATCGTTGCTACGATCCTGTTTTTTGCACACCGATTCTCTGAGCATAAAAAAGCAAAACCTCGCCGACCGACTCAGAGTTCGGATTGCTTGTGATTTGACAGCAACCTTACTTCCCACAAGCCGACTTGTCGGTACGAATCGGATCTCAATTCGGCGTCACGCGATCCGTTGAACCCATTGGCTTCGCCAGGCAGGCGCCTCGAAGGGATCTGCGAAATACTGTGTCTCGTGCACGACCTTGCCGTTGCGGAACTCCATAATGCTCACGGTGTATGCCGGTCGCCCCTGGTAGATGATGGTGTATTCCGTGACCCAGAGGTCACCTTTTCCGAGAATTCGCTTGACGTTGAAACCTGACGGCTTGCCGGGGTGATGACTCCGCAGGGCCTGCAAATTATTTCGCCCCAGGATGCGCTCGCCTGACTGGGGATAGTCGCAGATGGCGTTGTCATCGTAAATATCGTGCTCCGCGTTTGCATCGCCGGCTGCCGACGCACGCCAATGCGCGTTCAATGCTTCGCGTATCTGTTCTTCTTGCATGGGGCTGCTCCAGGTGTTGTTTGGCTTTTCATGCTGATTTAACTCGTGGAATGAAACCTGGGCTGCCGGTATTTACCACGTCGTTGAGCCTCTGTCTGATCTGGATGCGATTGATCTCGTTAATCGCGTCTTCCGGAAGGGTGGAGATGTCAAAATTCTCTCGCGCGCGAGCCGCAGATTTGGGTGTGGTAAGCACAGCCGTGCCGCGCTGCACCGCCCATGCCAGCAGCACCTGTGCCGGCGTCTTTCCAACCCGTGCGGCAATTGCCGAAATGACTGGATCTTCGAGCAGCCCCGGGCGCATTCCGTGGCCCAATGGAGCGAAGGCCAAAAGCACAATCCCCTTCTCTTTGCAGAACTCCAGGAGCTCCGTCTCCGGCAGATACGGATGGGCTTCGACCTGGACCACCGCAGGCTTGATTCTTGCGGATTCGTAGATGGGCAACAGTTGGTTCAAGCTGATGTCCGACAGTCCGATGGCCCGGCATCTGCCGCCGTCAACGAGACCCTCCATTGCTCTCCATGTGTCGAGCAAAGTCACTCCGTTGTCGTAGAGGATATTGCCGTTTTCATCTCGCGGGTCCTGCTCGTCTCCCGGTTGAAAGGCAAACGGAGTGTGAATGAGATAGAGATCCAGATAGTTGATCCGGAGTCTGTCCAGACTCGCCTCGAAGGCCGGTTCGACACGCTCGGGCCGATGATTGGAGTTCCACAACTTTGTGGTGACGAAGATGTCTTCGCGCGCAATCCCTCCAGCAGCAAGTCCTGCCTGCAAGGCCTCGCCCACCTCACGCTCGTTCCGGTATCGCTCCGCGCCATCGAAGTGTCGAAATCCGGCTTCCAGAGCGTCTCTGGTCGCAGTGATTGTCACGGCTGCGTCGGGAATCAAGGTGCCAAAGCCGAGTGCGGGAATATGGCCGCCCCTGTTGTTGAGCGGCATTTTCGTCAGCCGAAGATCAGAAGATTCAGCCATGGGGACACCTCCGCGTTATTTTGCGTCCTGCACCACCGACCGGTTTCAAAATTTAGATGTCCGGCCCCAGAAAAGGCGCCAGCGAAATCGTCAAAGCGTTTTCGGAGACTGCGCACCCTGTGTGCCTATTTTGCCTGCTCTGTTGCTTAGCATAGCTCTGTTTTTTGGTTGTGGGGTCTGGGAGAAGATGCAGTAGACTGCTGGCTATCGCTTAATTGCATCCCATTAGTACCAACCCCAGTCGAGAAGAGGGTTTTTGATGCTTGTTAAGTCTGAATACGATATTCAATTTCATCTTCCTATGCCTACGCCAATGGTGGCGATGCTGCATCTGCACCCGTCGCTGGAGGGTCAGGTGCGGGCGGGCAATGCGTTGAAGGTTGAACAGATTGATCGCGAGACGAAGGCTGATGTTCCGGTGTCGGAGTATAACGATGTGTTTGGGAATCGGTGCACGCGGTTTATGACGCCGGCGGGTGAGATTCGATTGAGCGGGATGAACGTTGTGGAGATGGAGGGGCTGGCGGATCCGATCAATGCGTATGCGCAACAGGCTGCGGTGGAGGATCTGCCGTCGGAGGTGCTGCAGTACTTGCTGGCGAGCCGGTACTGCGAGGTGGACAAGTTTGGGCCGATCGCTCAGGATCTCTTTGGCTGGATGACGCCGGGATGGACGAAGGCTTCGGCGATTCGCGACTGGGTGCATGAGAAGGTGATGTTCAACTACAAGACGGCGCGACCGACGAAGACGGCGATGGATGTCTTCACGGAGCGGATTGGAGTATGCCGGGACTATCAGCATCTGGCGATTACGCTGTCGCGTTGCCAGAATATTCCGGCTCGGTATGTGACGGGATATCTCGGGGATATTCGCGCGCCGTTTAGCGGGGCGGGAGATTTCAGCGCGTGGTATGAGGTGTTTCTCGATGGGCGCTGGATGACGATGGATGCGCGGCATAACGAACCGAGGATTGGGCGGGTGCTGATGGCGGCGGGTCGGGATGCGGCGGATGTGGCGATTACGACTTCATTCGGAAATGCGATTCTGACGAACTTTTATGTGGATAGCTATGAGGTGCTCGAGGATGGGACGACGGTGCCGAGTCTGCCGGGCACGATTGCGCAGGAGCCTATAGTGACGGCGGCAAATCGCGGCTCGGCGGGGGCGGTTCAGGGTTTGGCGGAGTAGAAGGTGTAGGTGGCGGAGTAATCGATGCGGGTGGTGGTGGTGAGGTGCTGGGCGTCACAGCCGATGGTGGGCGCGATGCCGCCGTGGGTGTCGGAGCGGCGGATGAACTCTACGTGAGTCATGATGCCGGAGCCGGTGGTGCCGGCGGCTTTTAGGAGCAGCCAGGGGATGGCCTGGGGTTCGGGTGAGTCGGTCTTTTGGAGGAGATTGCCTTTGACGATGCTGCCGTCGTTCGAGACCCACATGGGCCCGGCGCCGTGGGTGCCAATGGGCGTGCCGGATTTGTCATAGAGCGTGGCGTCGGGAGCTTTGAAGATCCACTGCGGGCCGGAGTCGGTTTGCTGACAGGCGTAGATCTGTACTCCTTTGCCGGTGACGGTGAGGATGGGGCGTTGCGTGGGAGGCGGGTCGGTGGGGCTTTGCGCGGAGGCGAGAGCTGTGAAGAGGAGAGTCGCGGAGAGGGAGAGGGGGAGACGGGTTCGCGGTTTCATCGACCATAGTTTACGCCGCGAAGATTGCACTGCAAGGTTGCGCTACTTTGAAGACACGAAACGGAGTGTGCGGATTTCCAGTGGATGGGAGGATACTGGAATGACAGAGACAATGACGATTCCGATGACGAGTGCAGCGAAGAGCGATGTGGCGGTTCCGAGTTACTTTCCCGGCAAGCAGTGGCAGCAGGTTCTGGGGCGGGATGTGAGCGCGGATGGGCAGTTTGTGTATGCCGTGAAGTCTACGAAGGTTTATTGCAAGCCGAGTTGCGCGAGCCGGCGGCCTTCGCGGAAGAATGTGACGTTCTTCCCTACCCCGGCGCTGGCTGAGGCGGCTGGATATCGTGCTTGTTTGCGATGTGAACCCGATAGGGCTGAGGCGAAGGCTGATCCGCAGGCGGGTGCGATTGCGGCGGTGACGGAGTATCTGCGGGAGAATGCGGGCTCTGAGACACGGACGCGGCTGGCCGATGTGGCGAAGGCTACGGGCGTGGGGCGGTTGACGATTCTGCGTGGGTTCAAGCGGGTGCTGGGGGTGAGTCCGGGACAGTATGCGAAGGAGGCTCGGCTGGAGAGATTCAAGAGCAAGGTGAGGGAGCCGAGGAAGGTGAAGGCTCCGATTACGGATGCGATCTATGAGGCTGGGTTTGGTTCGAGCAGCAGGCTGTATGAGAAGAGTGCGGCCACGCTGGGGATGACTCCGCGGGTGATGCGGGAGGGTGGGGCTGGGTTGCTGATTCGATACTGCACGGCAGCTAGTCCGCTGGGACGGATGCTGGTGGCGACGACGGATGTGGGGATCTGCTCGATTGCTTTTGGGAGGGACGACAAAGAACTGATCGCTGGGCTGCGGGAGCAGTTTTCGAAGGCGCAGCTGGTGGTGGCTAAGGGAAATACTGGTTGGCTGGCGGATGCGGTTGCGTTTGTGGCGAGTCAGCTTGGGGAGCATCCGCTGGCGGCTACGTTTCCGCTGGATGTGAGGGCTACGGCGTTTCAGCAGCGGGTGTGGAAGGCGCTGCAGGCGATTCCTCGTGGAGAGACGCGGAGTTACTCGGAGGTGGCTTTGCAGCTTGGTGCGCCGTCGGCTTCGCGTGCGGTGGCGGGGGCTTGCGGAACGAATCCGATTGCGATTGCGGTGCCGTGTCATCGCGTGGTGGGAAAGGATGGGGCGATCACTGGATATCGTTGGGGGGTGGAGCGGAAGAGGCGGCTGCTGGAGGCGGAGCGGGCGTGATGAGTGTTGCCAAGAGCAAATCGCTGCCGGATGGTTTCAAGGGCTGGATCATAGCAAGTATAGCCGTGATGCTGCTTTCCCTCTTACTTGTGCTTGGAGATATTGTTGCGGCGTTCGCCTATTTTTCCGAGAAGACGAACCCGCTTTGGGTCACGCTGCTGGGAGTAGCGGGTGCACTCGGCGTGGCACTTGGGTTCGCAGGGCTGTTTGTGCTGCTGGCCTTTGCGGGGTGGCGATCGTATTTAGAGTCAAAGCGGGTGCAGATTATTCCGCCGGTGCGTTAGGAGCGCGGGGCTCGATGAGTTACAGGTGCGCTAAAAGCTAGCCCCACCTCCACCGCTTGCGCCACCACCGAATCCCGTAAAGTCAGAGGGTGGAGATGGAGTAGAAGAAGCGGAATCGGATCCAGGTGCAGTCTCCGATAGCCCAGACAAAGGGCCAGTGGGCCAAAACCGTCCCCAGGTCCTAGCTACCTGTTTTTCAGCCGCATGACACGCATGACAATGCCCATCGTGCTTGGAGTGCTGCAGGCAGTGAGCCGGAGGTCGCTCCACGCCCATGAACTTGCGCCACAGTCTACCGAAGCTGAACATTGGAAGATTCTATTGATTGGAAGGCCCGACACGCTATCAGCAATTTTAACGTCGTCATTGATTGCCAAATATAAAAGGCTAAAGTAGAGGGATGGAATCGACGGCTGCGGTGGATGGACGGGCGCTTTATTCGAAGATTACGTGGCGGCTGATTCCTTATATTTTTCTGCTCTATATTGTGGCTTATCTGGATCGGGTGAATGTGGGGTTTGCTGCTTATGATTTGCAGCGGGATCTGCACTTCAGCAATACGGTGTATGGGACGGGTGCGGGGATTTTTTTTCTGGGGTCGGTGCTGTTTGATCTGCCTAGCAATTTGATGCTGACGCGTGTGGGTGCGCGGATATGGATTGCGCGGATCATGATCTCGTGGGGCGTGATCTCGACCTGCATGATGTTTATGCACTCGAAGGAGTCGTTCTATGTGCTGCGGTTTTTGCTGGGGGTGAGTGAGGCGGGATTTTTTCCGGGGATGATTATCTACCTGACGTACTGGTTTCCTACGCAGGAGCGGGCGCGGGCGGTGGCAAAGTTTATGACGGCGACTTCGCTGGCGGGAGTGGTGGGTGGGCCGCTGTCGAGCTATCTGCTGAAGCTGGATGGTGTGGGTGGGCTGGCGGGGTGGCAGTGGCTGTTTGTGTCGGAGGGAGTTCCTACCGTGCTGCTGGGGATCTCGGTTTTGTTTGTGCTGAAGGATGGGCCTGCTAAGGCAGGGTGGCTGCGGCCTGAGGAGCGCACGTGGCTTGAGGGGGAGTTGCAGCGGGATAAGGAGCTGTCTGGTGCTTCGACGCACCATAGGCTGCTGGATGCGTTTAGGCTGCCGGCTTTGTGGGTGCTTGCGGGTGTGTACTTTGTGAGCCAGGTGGGCGTGTATATCGTGAATCTTTGGATGCCGCTTATTCTGCAGAGCTTCTCGCGTGGTGGGGAGAGGGATGCGATTTTGATTGCGCGGTATGCGACGTTTCCTTATCTGGCGGCTGCGGTGATGACGGTGGTGGTGGGGTGGAGTTCGGATAAACGGAAGGAGCGGCGATGGCATATCGCTGGGTGCTTGACGTTGTCGGCGGTGGGGTTTGCGTGGACGGCGTGGGCGCATGCGCTGGTGGTGGCGCTGTGTGCGATGACGCTGGCGGCGGTGGGGCTTTGGAGCATGATGGGGCCATTCTGGACCCTGGCGACTAGTATGTTGACCGGGACGGCGGCGGCTGGAGCTGTGGCGATTCTGCAGATGGTCGGTGGGGTGGGTGGATTTGTGGGACCTGCTATGACGGGGCGACTGAGCGATGCTACGCACAGCTTTGTTGGGGGGCTCTATCTTGTCAGTGCTATGGCGCTTGGGGCGGCGGGGCTGGCCCTGGTGGTGCGGAGGCCGCGGGGTGTGGAGAAGGATCTCTAGTTAGAGGCTTGTCCTGCCGGACGGGTCCGCTGCGCGCGGGGCGATCACTTCGTGATGGGTATACCCCTTCGGTTGGCACTCCCGTTGGTCGCGAGGGATGATGATTCCGACCAACGGGAGGACCACGCGAAGCTCTAAAAGGGCGTGCGAACGCCCGCGCTCCGCGCAGGAGGCCCGTCCGGCAGGACATGTTTCTCAAACAGCCTCTCAAGGGGTTGGAATGGTATTCTGGAGTAGGTAAAAATTCAGCATTTTGAGGTTTTTCGATATGGCAACAGCGACAGTCGATAAGGCGGCAGCAGGGGTGGATTACAAGGTAGCCGATATTTCTCTGGCGGAGTTTGGCCGGAAGGAGATTGAGATCGCCGAGCAGGAGATGCCCGGGTTGATGTCGATCCGCAACAAGTATGCTGCGGGGAAACCGCTGGCAGGCGTTCGCGTGACCGGCTCGCTGCATATGACGATCCAGACAGCTGTGCTGATTGAGACGATGGTGGCGCTGGGCGCGAATGTTCGCTGGGCGAGCTGCAACATCTTCTCGACCCAGGACCATGCGGCAGCTGCGATTGCGGCGGCTGGTGTGCCGGTGTTTGCGTGGAAGGGCGAGACGCTGGAGGAGTTCTGGTGGTGCACGAACGAGTCGCTGAAGTTCCCTGACGGAAAGGGTGGATTGCTGGGGCCGCAGCTTGTGATCGACGATGGCGGCGATGTGACGCTGCTGATCCACAAGGGCGTGGATATGGAGAAGGGCGATAAGTGGATTGATTCGCCTTCGAGCTCGACCGAAGAGGATGTGATCAAGGCTCTGCTGAAGAAGGTGCATGCGGAGAATCCGACGCGCTGGCAGGATGTGGCGAAGGAGTGGCGTGGGGTTTCGGAAGAGACGACCACGGGCGTTCACCGGCTGTACAAGATGCTGGAGAAGGGTACGCTGCTGGTTCCGGCGATCAACGTCAATGATTCAGTGACGAAGTCGAAGTTCGACAACCTGTACGGCTGCCGCGAGTCGCTGGTGGATGGCATCAAGCGCGCGACGGATGTGATGGTTGCGGGCAAGGTCGCGGTGGTTTGCGGTTATGGCGATGTGGGCAAGGGCTCGGCGGCTTCGCTGCGTGGGCTGGGGGCGCGAGTGATCGTGACGGAGATCGATCCGATCAATGCGCTGCAGGCTGCGATGGAGGGCTATGAGGTCACGACGATTGAGGAGACTCTTGGTCGTGGCGATATCTATGTGACCTGCACGGGGAACGTTGACATCATCACGGTGGAGCACATGAAGCTGATGAAGGACCAGGCGATCGTGTGCAACATTGGCCACTTCGACAACGAGATTCAGATGGAGCCGCTGAATGCGCTGAAGGGCGTGAAGAAGCTGAACATAAAGCCGCAGGTGGACAAGTACACGTTCGAGAACGGCAACAGCATCTTCGTTCTGGCTGAGGGTCGATTGGTGAACCTGGGCTGCGCGACGGGCCATCCGAGCTTTGTGATGTCGAACAGCTTTGCGAACCAGACGCTGGCTCAGCTTGATCTGTGGAAGAACAAGGATACGTACAAGATTGGGATCTACATTCTTCCGAAGAAGCTGGACGAAGAAGTTGCACGGCTGCACCTGGAGAAGATCGGCGTGAAGCTGACGACGCTCTCGAAGAAGCAGGCGGATTACCTGAGCGTTCCGGTGGAAGGGCCTTACAAGGCGGATCACTACCGCTACTAGGCTTCAGGACGAAACAAAGGGCCGCTGAGGAGTTCCTCGGCGGCCTTTGTTTTGCTGCATGGAGAGAACGAAGCAGATTGATTCAGTCTTCAGGGTTTCAGGTGAGATTGCGTGGTTTTAGCGGACCTTGTTGTTGTGCTTGTCGCGGTAGATGCGGCGGGACTCCTGGTTCTGCTGCTTGTGGATGGTCTGGCGATCGGATCTGGTGAGGTGGCCGTTGTCCTGGGCGCGCATGCCACGCTCTTCCTTGTTGATGCCAGCCTCCTGATGCTCGAGGCGAGCGGTTTCTCCGGCGGTAAGCTGGCCGCTCTGAACGCCCTGGCCGATGCGCTGCTGCTGGTCGGCTTTGCGCTGGTTGATGTTGTAGTCGTTCTGGCCGGGGGTTGGGGTCTGCGCGAAGATGGCGGCTGGGGCGAGAGTGAGAGTGGCGATGAGGGCAAGTTTGGTGAGGTTCATGGTGGCGCTCCTGTAATTTTCTGCGGCTGCTTTGATCTTGCTGCTGCCGCTTACGGAGGGAATAGACACAGGGACTTTGCGGGTGTTGTGGTCAATCGGAGAAGTATATTTTTTCAAAATGCCGCGACTTTAGCGAGTTCTGCGGGTATGCGCGAGGCTTGTGGAGGGATCGTTCGGCTAGAGGAGTGGGCGGCGAAGCTAGAGCGGATTTGTTGTTGGAGTGGAGGGGGGCAACCGCAGATTCCCTTCGGGAATGACAAACAAAGGGCAGGCAGACTCTACGCCAACTGCTACTTTGCTCTAGTTGGCGGCGGGATCGAAGTCGCTGGCGGTAATGACCTGGAGGCCAGGGGAGGAGGCCTGCTGCGGGTCGATGAGGATGATGGTGCGGGCTGCGCCGGAGGGATAGGTGACCTGGGGACCGGTGTAGATCGCGAGAGGCGGCGTGGGCGGAATAGTTCCGCTGGGCATCATGACGAGGGAGTAGGCGCCGGCGGGGAGGTTGAGGTAGCCGGTGTTGGCTCCGAAGAGAGTGTTGGTGACGGTGGGGGCGACTGCGATGAGTCTTTGGCCGGCGGGGACGAGGTAGATGTCGATGGGGCCGGAGTGGGTGGCCTGATTGAGGAAACGGAGCGCGATCTGGCCTGTGGGTGCGGGCTGGTTCTGGTCGGTGAGGGTGAGCTGCTGCAGGCTGGCTGCGGTGCTGCCGATGAGAACGGTGTATTGGCCGGACGACGCGAAGTTCGTTTTGGATGCGGAGAGGAGCTGCTTGGTTCCGGCGGTGTTTGCGGCGATAGTGTCGCTGCCTGACGAGACGGGAATGTAGGAGGTGACGGTGCCGAAGCCGAGATTGTGCGCGAGTGCGTTGGAGCCCTGGTAGATGTCGAGTCTTGCGGCGTCGGGTGAGGCGGTGACGACTCGCAGCTGGGGCGCGGGAGCGCTGCTGACGATGGCGCCGCAGCCGGTGAGTGCGAGCAGGATCGTCGCGGCTCCGGCGACGCGGGTGATGGAATGGACGAGAGGAATGTTGTTGAACATAGAGCGTCGAACCGTATAGATCAGAGGGACATCAGGGTAGATCCAGAGCGACATCAAGGGGACGTCAGTGCTGTATCAGATTGAACTTTGGCTGCCCTGCCTTCACTCTACTTGATTTTGTTGCTCAGGCGACTGCGGAGTGAATCAAGGATATGACCCATCTGTGGGATTACGAAGGATTTACCAATTTTTCTTGATTGCGTCTTTGCGGGGTGCGAGCGGGTTTGACACGCCGGTGGAGGGCCGAGTTCAGCCTTGACGAACGGGCTATTGGGTGGGTGTGCGGGCGATGGTGCAGACGAGGAGGGTCATGTCGTCGTGTTGAGGAGCGCCGGCGGTGAACTTGTCGGCGGCGTCGAGGATGCAGGTGAGGAGTTGGCCGGCGGTTGTGGTGCAGT
>NZ_JACHDY010000003.1:300000-546671 GCF_014201315.1 Edaphobacter lichenicola | reverse complement strand
GCATCGAATGTTGAAATGCGACCTATCGAGCAAGCTGCCATCATCTCTTCTCCGCAAGCCACTGTCTGGCGTTGAACACTTGTCTTACCTGCCACTACTGCGCACACTTCTAACCGCATACGGCTTGCTACGCTGCGGTACTCCGTTCTTAGCGCTTCGAACGCTTCTTCGATGCCGGAGGTCCCTTCTCCCAATTGTCATAAGCAGTCATCCCGAATCGTGTCATTACCCTTCGAACGTATTGCTCGATGACATCACCCTCGCCCTCTCGCAAGAGGTCGATAATTCGCTGATGCGCCTCAAGGTCTCTGTCCCACGCCGACGTGCTCTGCCCACTCGCTAGGACCCTGATCCGTACAAACGCAAAAAACGGCAGGAGTATCCTGCGCGCATGTTCCAGCAAGTGAGAATTTCCTGATAGACCGCAAAGCTCTAGATGGAATTCCAAATCTCCATCCAGCAGATCCTGGCATCGGTTCTTCTTGGCGGCCTGCCGCATCGTATTGATTGCACGTTCCAGTTTGGAGATATCTGGCTTCTTCTCAGCCGCAAGCCTCGCGGCCAACCCCTCAAGCGCACCACGTAGCGCGTATAGCTCCAGTACGTCCTCTTCGCTCAAATTCACCACTCGTGCGCTGCGCCCCGGGGCCTTAACTACGAATCCTTCTTGGGCTAAAATATTGATCGCTTCACGAATCGAGCCCTGCGCCACGCCGAACTTCTGCGCCCAGGTACCTTCCACTATCCGTACTCCTGGTCGCAACCTGCCAGCTATAATTTCCCCGCGCAGCCGTTCCGCCAGTGAGTGTTTCACCAATGTCTCGTTGTCGCTTGATTCAACAAGTTTGCGCATAGGTGACTATGAGTGCTTAAAATAGCCTATAGGAGGCTGATCCGGACCGTCAATCAATGCGATCATTAATCACTTGAACCGATCTCACGGATGCCTCTAATAAATGGACAACCTAATGCGCCGCTATGGAATGACTATACGTCTCAGGCCTGAAGCCGAGATTGCATACAAGCAACATCACCGGTCAGTCTGGCCCGAAGTGCTCAGCAAGATCACGGAATGTAATATCCGCAATTATTCTATCTTTTTGCGCGATGGCGTCCTTTTTAGCTACTTCGAATATACCGGCGAAGATTTTAGTGCGGACATGCGGAAAATGGCCGCCCACCCCAAGACGCAGGAGTGGTGGTCAATCATGAATCCGATGCAGACCCCTCTGGCGTCACGAGTGGAAGATGAATGGTGGGCACCGATGACAGAAGTCTTTCATCTTGACTAGTCGCGTGCGGCATTTAAGTGCTTAATTTCACCAGCGTGAAAGGCATTTCCGGCTCAGCTTTCTTGCTAAGACTCGAAAGGCACCCGCCAATCGGCCCCACGGCCTTCAATGAATGCCCACACAGATAGATCGACGTCGGTGAGTGCCAAATCGCCAATGCGCGTTTCCAGACAGTAGATCTGCAAACGCGCTTTTTGGCTGAGGGACGCGATCAGTCGCGTTCCCAGAAATGAGGTGGTGCAATTCCCAGCGCCCGCAGATACACGTATCCTTGGCCGCGATGGTGGATCTCATTGTCGATCGCATACTGGATCGTCGCCTGCCCCGGCATCTCCCATTGGCCAAAAGCTTTGTCCACCTCGCTAAACCGGTGAGGTGGAATCTTCCAGAACTTCTCGTCCAAGGCTGCGGTCTGCACGTCCCATAGCCGCAGAAGCTCACTTTTGGTCTCCGGCTTTGACCCCTTGTACTCCTCCCACTTGCCAGTGGTGACGCCGTCCACGATCGGCACAGCCATGCGGATGAACTCCCACGCCATCTCCGAGAAGGGCCGCATTCCGCCCACGGAAAACTGAAACAGCTTATCTTCCGGGAAAGCTTCAATCGTCCTCCGCGTCACTCTCCTGTGCCCCTGCCAGTTTTTCAAAACATCCTCTGCCGTCAGCACGTTCACTTGTGTCGTCTCAGTAGCCACGTTCCTTCTCCTCGCGCCCCATTTGGGCTGTGTTCAAGACTAAGCAGGATTCCCGACAACTTCTGTCGTAATTTTGGTGAATAATCAGATTTCTATGTACGACCCAATCATGCGCGTCCTCACCGTCCTCGAGATTCTGCAAGCTCGCGACCATGTGACCGGAACAGAACTGGCCGAACGCCTGGAAGTGGACCTTCGCACTATTCAGCGCTACGTCGTTCGCCTCAGGGATCTCAGCATTCCCATTGAATCCTCCCGCGGCGTCGGAGGGTCGTACCGCCTGCGGCCTGGCTTTCGCCTCCCGCCGCTGCTATTCACAAACGAGGAAGCATTCGCGCTCTCGCTAGGGCTTCGCGCTTTGCGTCAGCTTGGCCTGTCCGCATTTGCACCTGCCACCGAAGGCGCCCTCGCTAAGCTGGGGCGCGTCCTGCCCGACGCGTTGCGCGAAAGTATTCTGACCGTTGAAGATGTGGTCGCCGTCGAACCCGGCCCCTGGGTCGTTTCTACCTCCGCCGATTCCCTCATCCAGGCGGCCTCGGCGATACGCGCCTGCCGCCGCATACGCTTTTCCTATCGATCTCATACCGACGCCCGTTCGCGCCGCGAAATTAAGCCTTATGCGGTTTTGCACACCGATGGGCGATGGTATCTGATCGGCTACTGCCTCTCGCGCAAGGCTCTCCGCACCTTCCGTCTCGATCGCGTGATGGACCTCGAGGTCCGTCAAGCAACCTTCAAGCGTCCCGCCAAATTCGACCCGCGAAGCTACCTGAATCAGCGCATGCCTTTCATCCAATCGGACTACCAGATCGACGTCTGGATCGACATGTCCATCGAGGAAGCCGAACGCACGTTTGCACCTTGGAGAGTGACCACCGAGAAGGATCAGGATGGTACGCGCCTGCGCTGCGGGCGTGATCGTCTAAAGCTTTTCGCCGCCATGCTGCTCAGCATGGGACGGCGCATCGTGATCCACAAGCCTGCGGAGTTACGAGAAACCTACAGAGACCTTGCTCGTCAGGCACTCCTGGCGGCTCAGCCGTTAGCAGTCGAGGAAAGCAGGGCAGTTTCCGATTAGAGCCCATCAACAGCATTGAGAGCGAACGCTCAGAACATCGTCAATGAGTGCATCGGCCTGTTACCAAAAGTCAACAATTCCCTAGTGTTCGCGCCGTTGAAGCGTAAGGAATGTTCCCGTTAACGAAGAGCGCCGCGCATCACAGTCAATACCGAGCTCCTACCGAGGCATCGACCAATACCCACGGAGCCTATGTTGAACCCACGTTGTTCACTGGGGTGAACAATAGGATGCGAATCGCGCGTGAGGAGGTCTTTGGGCCGGTGGCCGCCGTGCTGCCGTTTGGGACAATCGATGAAGCTGTCGCCATCGCCAATGACAGCATTTATGGCTTGTCGGCGAGTGTGTGGACATCGGACGTTACCACCGCGCACAAAGTAGCTCGCGACCTAGAGGCCGGCGTTGTGTGGGTGAACTGTTACGACCTGGGAGATATGACGCAACCCTGGGGCGGCTTCAAGCAGTCAGGTATCGGCCGCGATAAATGTCTGAATACGCTGAACGCAGTCAGTGAGTCCAAGTCGGTCTGGATCAATCTGGACTAGTTATGGCGTTGGAACGATACGGTTCTTGTCGAGAACCAATGAGCCTGAAGTAGCGTCGATCCAGTTAACATGGCGCGCATCACTAAAGTAGGTAGGGCATTTCGCTCACCGAGGGTGTTCCCGCCCGTCGGTGATCTAGCCAGATCCCAGTTAGTCGGCGATACGGAAGTTACCGATCTATTTCTCGGTTGATGACAAATCGCCAATGCACTCTTCCAGCCGTTATGGCTTTGGAAGAGTGCATCCGGCCTGAAGTCGCCAGTCGAGATTCCAAGCGCTTGCGATGGAACCGGTAAATGATCGTTTCGGCTTCCTCTTCGCATCCACGCAGGTCGATTTACGCTAAGCGCTGTCACCGACAATCGAGAGTCGCATTCCTATACATCCGCGAAGCATACAAAGCCAGACAAATCATTTGATTGTGGATGAAAGAAAGACCTGCGGGCCATGTGTATAACATTTTCCATCAACATGGTCTGCTGACCCCTGGCGGAGCCATGCGATCCCGATGTTCCACTCCGCTTCAGAAACCTTGGTTTCCGCAAACCGTATCTGTGGCACGCGCATAAGTCGTACCGCACTTGCCAACCACCGCCTTCCTGAGGATGTCGAGGATGGTTTGCATTACGCCACCCTCGCCAGTTCTGCATCGGGCATCGTCTCTGCGGTTGCGGACGATTCCAATGCGGCAAGGATGACGGCGGAGGCCTGCTGGATGACCTCCAAGATCTCGGCCAGCAACGAGGCATTGACGTGGTACAACTGGATATAGTCCGCCGAGGCGGTTCCGGTTTCGAGGCCGACAGCCCTCACAATCACAAATGCAATCGCCTCCGCCTCCGTCTCGCGGACTACCTTGGTGGTCGCCGTTCGGCGTTCGGCCTTGTGTAACATCTCATGCGCCGACTCATGTACCAGCGTGGAGAACTCCTCGGCCTTGGACTGTCCGGGCAGGATGGCGATACGTCCGCCGTAGCTCATGCCGAGTGCAGGTGCAATCTTCTCCGTATAGGTGAGTGCAATTCTCTGCTTCTTAAGGAAATCGAAAAGACGGTCGCGGTTCTCGCCAACATCGCCGGAGATGCCGTGAAGTTCCGGCAGGTCGATGCCATCGGTCTGCGAGGATCGGCGCCTCATTTGCGATAGATGGACGAGCGGTGCCCGCAGCTGAAATTCTTCCCAACAATTGCGATCTTTATGCTCTCCCTTGGAAGGGCCGCACAGTCGAAGAATTTATTTCCACCCGTGGCATCATGAAACTGCATGAAGATCGCAGCGGGCGATATCGATCGGTAAAAGAGATTGCGGTGAAGTCCAACTTCGATGCTGTCGCGGCTGATACGATGTTGGCCTTTGGAAAAGAGCTCCGTCTGGCTATCGAGATCTATCTTCTGCCCTTCGCACCCGATGCAATCATTTTAGGCGGCTCCATTTCTCGCAGCTCGGAGACTTTCTTGCCCGCAATGCGATCAGGACCACTTGGGCTGGCAGGTGTTCTGAAAATATCGTCTCACTTTGAGAACACGGCTTTGCTGGGCGCAATGGCAGACTGGCTTCGACGGCGAGACTAGTCAAACCAAAAATAGATGCAGGGACCAGCCAACATGAAGTCTAATCAGAGTTTGCTGCCTAGGTCAGCGCTTGCTTTGCACATTACGCTGCAAGAGTCATCTCGCCGATATCCTATCTTCAGAGCTTTGGGGTAGGCGCTCCAGCAAGCCTCGAGCCGGGGCGAGATTGGCGCTGTGCCGGCTGAGCGGTATCTGGCGCGGGCAATGGCAATATTGATAACTTCATCGACTCAAGCAGGAATTTCTTCACTGCGTCCTGATCCAACGATCAAAACAGCGCTATCGATAGGCGCAGCATCGATGGCGCGACCGCCGGGAGCTATCCAGGAACGGGTCCAGGAGCGGGCAACGATCCGTATGACGAGAAGTACCCCAACTGCGAGGACGGCATAGAGCAGGAAGCCTGCGCGGTAGGAGCCAGTGTGTTGTTTGGATTGTCCGAGCAAGTTGGGGAGGATACCGCCGCCCAGAGCCCCGATCTCGCCGATCATGCCACCGGCGACCGCGGTGGTAAGTGGCCAGCGAAGAGGGACCAGTTGGAAGGTTGCCCCATTGCCCGCCCCGAGCGCGGCAAAACAGAGCATGAAGAGCAAGGTGGTGGCGATGAGTGGTGGTGTGGTCATCAAGCCGAAGAGTCCGGCGACAGCTATGAGGAAGACGACGGAGAGCGTAGTAATTCCGCCCATGCGATCGGCGAACCAGCCGCCGAGAACGCGGGTGAGTGAGCCGGTTAGAGTTGCGAGTACGGTGAGGCTGCCGGCCTGGACTTTAGTGACGTGGAACTGCGAGTAGTAGAAGGAGGGCAGAAAGGTGGCGAGTCCGAGGAATCCCCCGAAGGTGATGATGTAGATGAGGTTGAAGATCCAGCCGTCGGATTCGAAGAGGCAGGAGAGATGTTGACGGAGAGTCTGGTGCTCGATGTCGGGCGGCTCTTTGGCGAAGATGACCATGACGAGGAGCGGCAGAAGCATCATGGCTGCCGCAAATCCGTAGACGGGCTGCCAGCCGAAGTGCATGGCGAGACGCGGTGCGAAGAGAGCGGCTAGAGCGGTACCGCTGTTGCCAGCTCCTGCAATGCCCATCGCGAGACCTTTGTACTGCTTGGGAAACCAGCCTGAGCCGAGAGAGAGAGCTACTCCAAAGCTTGCACCTGCGATACCGAGGAGGACACCCATGGCGAGGACGTCGTTGTAGGACTTGACGAAGAGGAAGCCGTAGATGAGGGCGAGGACGATAGCGGACATCTCGACAATCGCGGCTCTTTTACGCCCAATGTATTGGGAGAGGACGCCGAGTGGAAAACGCATGAAAGCCCCGGCTAGAGTGGGGACGGAGACCATCAGGCCGATCTGTGCGGGGGAGAGGTGGAATTGTTCGGAGATGAAGGGGCCCATGGCTCCGTTGAGAACCCAGACGGCGAAGGAGAAGTCGAAGTAAAGAAAGGCTGCAAAGAGAGTTGGGGGATGGCCCGACTTGAGGAAGGTTTTCATATTTGCCATGGTTTGGGTCTCTCCATCGTGGTATTTTGTGGGGATTCTGGTGGCTAAACGTGGTCTTGTAGGTGTGCTTATTTCCGGCGCGGAGATCGGCGGTCTCGCATTGGGGTGCGTTCGATTCGGACGGCACATTGTTTGAAGTTGGGTTCTCGAGAGATGGGGTCGAAGTCGCCGAGGGTGACGATGTTGGAGTTGGTCTCGGCGAAGTGGAAGGGCATGAATACCTGGCCGGGGGCGACGATCCCGGTGATGCGGAGTTCGAGGTCGGCAACAGCACCGCGGCGACTGCGGACGGTGACGCGGTCATGTGGTTTGAGTTCGAGGTTGGCGGCATCGAGTGGGTTCATCTCGAGCCAAGCGTTGGGGACCATGTTGTTGAGAAGATCGACTTCGGCGGTCTTGGTGCGGGTGTGCCAGTGTTCGACGGTGCGGCCGGTATTGAGGATGAAGCTGAACTCGGCGTCGGGCTGCTCCTTGAATGGATCGCAGGGCACGTTGTGGAGGATAGCGCGACCGTCTGTGGTGGGAAAGATGCCGTCGCGGTAGAGAGATTCGCCGCCCCATTGCAGGCCGTTGGCGTCATCGATCTGTTGCCACGAGAAGTTGGAATAGTCGCACATACGGCCAGCGGAGACTCGTTGCCATTCCTGGTAAGCGTCGTGCGGGGACGTCCAGTTTGGGTAGAGCTCGGCTTTAACTCCTAAACGATCAGCAATGTCTAAAAAGATGTCGAAGTCGGGGCGGGCTTCGCCGGGAGGGGGGACGGCAGGGTTGGCCTTAGAGATGCGACGCTCAGAGTTCGTGTAGGTGCCTTCTTTTTCGCCCCAGATAGCGGCGGGCAGGACGAGATGAGCGAATTCGCTTGTGGAGGTGGGGTGGAAGCCGTCCTGGACGACGAGGAACTCGACGGAGCGGAGGGCTTGTTCGAGAAGCTTGTAGTTAGGGAAGGAGACAGCGGGGTTGGTTGCGATGAACCAAAGGGCCTTGATCTTTCCCTGCACGGCAGCTTCGATGATGTCGGGGTAGGCTAAGCCGCGGGCAGTGGGGATGCGGTCGACGGGGATGTTCCAGATGCGGGCGAGGGCTTCGCGATCCTGGGGGTTGTCGAACTTGCGATAGCCGGGGAGGGATGAGGTGAAGCCAGCCTCGCGAGTGCCCATGGCGTTGCATTGGCCGGTGATGGAGAAAGGGGCAGCGCCGGTGCGACCGATATTGCCGGTGATCAGGGCGAGGTTGTTGATCGCTGCAACGGTGACTGCGCCTTGCGTCGAGTGGTTGACACCCATTGTCCAGCCGATGAAGGCGGATTTGGCGCGGCCGTAGAGGAGAGCGGTCTCGGTGATTTGGGTCTCGGTGAGGCCGGTGATGAGGGCGACGTGCGTTGGTGTGAAGGCGGAGACAAAGTTTGCGAACTCTTCGAATCCGTTGGTGTGCTGCTCGATGTAGTCGTAGTTGATCAATCCCTCGCGAATGAGGATGTGAGCAATGCCATTGATCAGAGCGATATCGGAGCGCGGTTTTACGGGGAGGTGGAGGTCGGCCATCATCGCGGTTTTGGTGACGCGCGGGTCGACGACAATCAGCCTGCGTGGTTTGGTGCCAGGGCCACGGTCGACGCGGTGGCAGAGGATGGGGTGGTTGTCGGCGATGTTGGCGCCTATGAGGAGAATGACATCGGCGGACTCCATGTCTGCGTAGGAACCGGGCGGGCCGTCGGAGCCGAAGGAAAGCTTGTAGCCGGAGACGGCGGAGGCCATGCAGAGGGTGGTGTTTCCATCGTGATTGCGAGTGCGCAGGCCGAGCTGGACGAGTTTGCCGAGGGTGTAGAACTCTTCGGTGAGAAGTTGGCCGGTTCCGACGACGCCGAGCGAGTCATTGCCGTGACGCTTCTGGATATCGCGGAAACGTTCGACCATGGTGTCGAGGGCTTCGTCCCAAGAGACGGAAGTGAGCACACCATTCTTTCGGAGCAGAGGCTGTTTGGCGCGGCCGGGAGCAGCGAGAATGTGATGCTCGGAGAGGCCCTTTGGGCATAGTTTGCCACGGTTGACGGGATGGTCGGGATTGCCGCGGACGGCGACGGCCTTGTGGTCGCGCACACCGAGCAGCATGCCGCAGCCGACGGAGCAGTAGCCGCAGGTAGTCTTGACCCACTTTTCGGGAATGCGTGAGGTTGCGGTGTAGCCGAAGTCGGGATCTTTGGCGTAGGTGTACTTGTCGCTGCGGATATCGATGCCGACGAGACGTTTGAATCGGGTGAAGAGGGAGCTCATGCGTGGACGCTCCTGACGAAGGTGAGCGCCATATTGAGGGGTACAACCGAGACGAAGAAGAGATAGCGAGCTGAGATAACTCCGGCGAGTGCTGCCGGGAGAGCGAACAGGGGCATGCCTGCGAGCGAGAGCAGAATTGCCAGGCCCATGAAGGCGAAGGATACAAGGAAGATACCGCGGAGGTCGTGGGTATTGAGGAGGGTGGCAGTGGCGCGGCGCTCGTATACAGATGCGTGGTGGAGTCGGATGGTGCGGACGATATGATTCAGGCCCCACAGAGCGGAGGAGAGGATAAGGGGCCAGAGGGGAAAGTTCGCAGAGGATGAGGGAGTGAAGGCGTGGAATGCTCTGAGGAAATTTGTTGTGTTGATGAGAATTGGCGCGGCGGCAGAACCGAGAGCGGCGGAGCTGAGGGCGAAGTCAAGGGGAGTGTGGGGAGTGTTCCAAGCGGGTCGCGCGGGGACGAGGTAGATGTAGGCACTAGCGAGGATGCCTGCAATCCCGAAGGTTGATGCGAGAACTTTCAGCGCCAGTAGAATCAGCGCCATATCCGGGGCGAGATGCAGCGTACTGAGCCATGTGACTGCTGTGAGGGCGGTGAGGGTGATGAAAAAAAGGCCGAAGAGAAGAACTTCGCGTGAGAGCCAGGAGCGACGCCACATCTTGAGTGCTCGCCAGGCATAGGCGGGGCGGCCGAGGTGAAGGATGGAGATGTTCAGCGTGAATGCGGTGAGGGCTAGGATCAGCGTGAGAGCGATGGGAGCGTCGTGGTGGGAGAGGAGTGCGGCAACGAGGGTTCCGACGGAGAGTTGGATGAGCGAGGTCATCCAGACGAGAGACCAGTGGGGATGTTCGGGGCGGAGGGTCTCGATGTCGACTCGTTCGAGAGTGGCCTGAGCGTTCTCGGGGAGGGTGATGCGTGTCGTGGAGATGGTGACGCCTGCGTTGGGCATGCCGGGTGCATTGCCGGCGGCGTAGTCGCTGCGCCATTCGAGTTGATTGACGATCTCAATTTCGATTGCAGCCTCAGGGCAGGCGTTGACGCAGGCGGGTTCGAGTCCGTCGGTGAGGCGCCCGTGGCACATGTCGCACTTGCCGACGACGCCACGCTCGGGATTGAACTGAGGGACGGAGTAGGGGCAGTTCCAGACGCAGTACTGACAGCCGATGCAGGCGTCTGCGGAGTGGAGGACGATTCCGGTGAGGGGGTCCTTGGTGTACGCATCAACGGGGCAGCCCTTGATGCAGTCGGCACTGAGGCAATGGTTGCAGCCCATCGAGAGATAGAAGCGGTCGGTGTTGGGATAGGTACCGCCTTCGATCTCTCCGACGCGCCGCCAGCGAAGATCGGCGGGGGTGTTGTTCTGCTCGTTGCAGGCGACCTCGCAGGAGCGGCAGCCGATGCACTTGGTCATATCGAAGTGGAAGCGGTACTGCTCGCCAGGCTCGAGAGGACGGTCCGGGATGAGCGTGGTCTTAACTTCGACTTGTGGTGTAGCGAGGGAAAAGAATTCGAGACCGTTCTCCGTCAAGCGCACGATGGAGTTCGTAGGGTCGGTGTGCGCGAGTTCGTGGAGCGGGAGTGGCATCGGCTTCCTCGTGAACTGATAGAGCGCGGGCTAGTAGACGTCGCGGTGATAGCGGTTCTGATCTTTGAGTTGGCTGATGTATTCGGTGGCGCCCTCGCGGGACAGGGCGGCCTGCTGTTCGACGATGGCGTGCAGGGTAGATTCAACGTCTTTGGCCATTCGGGAGGCGTCCCCACAGACATAGATGCTGGCACCTTCTTCCAGCCACGCGTAGAAGGTAGCGGCCTGCTCAAGCATGCGGTCCTGGACATAAATCTTGCGGTCCTGATCACGAGAGAAGGCGAGATCGAGGCGGGTGAGATGCCCGTCCGAGCACATGGACTGGAGTTCGTCCTGGTAGAGGAAGTCTGTGGTGGCGCTGCGCTCTCCGAAGAAGAGCCAATTGCGTCCGGTGTGGCCAAGGACGCGGCGTTGGTGCAGGAAGCTACGGAACGGCGCGATCCCGGTGCCTGGACCGATCATGATGACGGGGGCGTCTGTATCTTTCGGCAGGCGAAACTTTTTATTAGGCTGAATGTAGATAGGCAGACGGTCGCCGGTCGGGACGCGATCGGCAAGAAGGGTGGAACAGACGCCGCCGCGGTCGCGGTTGTGCGAATGATAGCGGACGACAGCGACGGTTGTGTGGATCTCGCCAACGTGGGCATATGGGCTGGAGGAGATGGAGTAGAGACGGGGGCTGAGGTTGGGCAGCATAGCGACGAGATCGGCGGGATCGTGCAGGATGTTGGGGTAGTCATGGAGTAGATCGATGAGACCGCGGTCGTAGGTGTACTTTTCGAGGTGGGCTTGCTGCTCCGGGGCGAGGAGAGCAGAGAGTGTGTGACACTGAGCGGTCTGTTTTCCGATGGTGACATAGGCCTCGATCATCTTTCGAGTGAGGCGGGTGATCTGGAGATGGTTGAGGAGAGCGTCGTGAAGGGTAGTGGTTCCAGACCTGGGAAGCTGAACAGGAACCTGGCTGCTGAAATTGAGCCTGTGAAGGATCTCTCCGACCGAGTGCAGATCATTCTGGGGAATGACTCCACAGGCGTCGCCGGCTTCGTAGGTGACAGAGGAGTCGCTGATGTTGAAAGCGAGATGCAAGGTGAGCTTGCTTGATACTTCGTGGGTAAGGGGACGCTTGTCGACGAGAGGGGCGAGATAGGGGTTGGTCCGGTTGTGGGCAGGAGTGGGTGGGAGTTCGTCGGTGTCGCTGGAGGCCGCCGGGATGACAGGCGTTACAGAGACGGCCGAGGAAGAGCGCATAGTGCGGGCGGGGTGAGCCGCGATCGTTTCGTCGAGGCAGGCGTAGACAGCGGTCTTCCATTGAGCAAAAGAGGCGTCGAGATCGACGTCACAGTCAACTCGGTCAGCAAGACGTACACCACCGAGAGCGGCTAGTTTGTTGTCGAGATCCTTGCCGAATTTGCAGAAGTGCTCATAGCTGGAGTCGCCAAGCGCAAGGACCGCATAGTTGAGATTTCCGCAACAGGGGAAGTGTTCAAGACAGAGTTGCTCATAGAAGGGCTGGACAGCATCGGGTGCGTCACCTTCGCCGTAAGTACTTGCGACGAGGATGGCGTAACGCTCTGCGAAGAGCGCGGCGGGAGTATAGCCTTCAAGGGAGATGAGTGAGACGATGTGGCCTTTCTCTTTGAGATCTTTGGTGACTTTGCGCGCAAGGCTTTCGGCGGTACCGGACTGCGAGGCGTAGAGTACGGCTATTTTGAGGGCAGGCGGCGGGTCTGCGACAGGGCCAGCGGTGGAATAAAGGCCGGCGAGGAATCCGTTGAGCCAGTTGCGCTGTTCGGGCGTGAAGGGTGCATTGTCGGGAATGTAGGGAGGTATCTGCATGGTTAGGAGTTTTCCTGCAGGTTGCAGAACGATTGGAGTTCGGCGATGCTGTGGCGACGGGTGAAGGTAAGGAACGATTCTTCTGAGTTGCGAAGCTGGGTGTAGGCCGCGAAGAGACTCTCCATTTTGGGTGGAAGCTCAGCGAAGCGGATGACTGGGATGAGCTCGCGGGCCAGGCCCTGGTCCTGATCGGCACCGCCACCGATGACAACCTGGTATCCCTCGTCGTCGCCGACTTTAGCCCCCATAAGGCCGAGGTCACCGATGTAGTGCTGAGCACAGGAGTGATGGCAACCGGTGACATGGAGGTTGATGGGCTGGTCGAGGATGGGGAAGCGCTCGTCGAGGAGGTTGGCGAGGGAGACGGCGTGGGTCTTGGTGTCGGATGCGGAGAAGCGGCAGCCTTGGTTGCCAGTGCAGGCTACTGTACCGCTGAGGACGGTGCCCGCTTTGTAGTTGAGGCCAGCGATGGTGAGGTCCTGCTGTGCAGTCGCGAGTTGGTGTGTAGGAATGTTGGGGATGAGAAGGTTTTGCCAAACCGTGAGGCGAACCTCGCCTGAGCCGAAGCGGTCTGCAATGTCGGCAATGGAGCGCATCTGCGCAACTGGCAGGCGGCCCACTGGGATGGAGAGACCGATGTAGTTGAGGTCGGGCTGCGATTGCGAGTGGATACCGATGTGCGCGGTGCGATCGATTGGACGACGTGGCTCGCATTCTCCGGCAGGGATATGAATGAGGGGAAAGGCGAGGAGTTTTTCAGTCTCGCTGAGGAATCTTTCAACGCCCCAGGCGTCGATAAGGTATTTGAGCCGAGCTTTTTTGCGGTTGGTGCGATCGCCGTGTTGTGTGAAGACACGAATCATTGCTGCGGCCACGGAGACTGCCTGGTCGGGACGCAGGAGGATGCCACAGTCTGCAGCGAATTGACGATGGCCAGTGATGCCAGATAGCAGGACGCGGAAGTAGATGCCGGCAGGAACGCTGCGACCTTCGCCGACTTCGACGGCCACGAAGCCTATGTCGTTGGTGTCAGCGACGACGGAGATTGTGCCGCCATTATCGAAAGCGACGTTGAACTTGCGCGGCAGCTCATACATGTCGGGAGAGTTCGAAATGTAGGCCTGAAGGGCATCGGCGAGAGGGGCGACGTCGAGCAGTTCCTGGGAATCGAGACCGGTAGTGGGAGACGCGGTGATGTTGCGGATGTTGTCAGCGCCGGCACCACGCGAGGTCATGCCCAGCGACTGAACGCGATTGAGGACACGGACGATATCTTTGGGCTGGAACTCTCGAATCTGAAGATTGCTGCGGGTGGTGAGGTCGGCGCGGCCGGAGCCCCAGTCCTGCGCCATCTTGGCAAGCCCGCGTAGCTGATGAGTGGTGAGGATGCCACCGGGAACGCGAAGGCGGAGCATGAAGGAGTCCTGCGCGGGGGCGACGTAGAAGAGGCCGAAGTACTTGATGCGGAAGCGGTCGTCCTCAGTTGGGGGCTGGTTCTGATTGGAGTATTGGAGAAGCTTCTCCCAGATGGTGAATGGATCCTGCTCGAACTTCCAACGCTCTTCTCTGGAGAGATCGGAGACGGGAGCGTTGAACCACAGTGGTTCAGATTCGATGGCTTGGTTAGGTAGGCCAGATGCTGGATCGTTGGTGATTAACCCCTCGGCGGTATGACCGACAAAAGGACTGAACCCGCGCTGACCGATGCCTGCGAAGAAACCCTGAAGATATTCCTTCTGCTCGCTGGTAAACTCTGCCGAATTGATAACGGTGTTGCTGCTCATACCGAAGATCCTCTTGAAGCGACAAGCCGTGTGCGCAGGACAACGGTGTGCTTGTGCGAGCTGCAGGTCTGCAAGAAGACTCGGTACAGACAAGCGGACGCAAGCCAGAATGAATCGCAGCAGATGATCCCTTAGGGGAAAGCTGCGGATTACGATCAGGGCTCTTCGTGGAGCTTGGGATGAACTTGGAGTAGGTGTTGCGCCGGACACGTCCTGGTGCCGACAATTGTATCGAGCGATCCGGACGGAATCGCCGATGAGCAGAGATTAGCGTGAAACAGGCCTAAGTGCAAGTATGAATCGCGAGAATGAAGCAAGATGATGGGGATGTTACAGATGTGCCTTGATTGAATCGCGTGTCCGTGCCACAATACGCACATCCTCATCACACTATGACACCTTGATGTGTCACAGAGATATCAAGCGTTCGGGAACCACCCAAGCTGGTGAGCCCTTCCTAAGCGTCTATTCATGCTCAACTCAATTTTTTGCATAGGCCTAAGACCCGCAGTGAGTGTTGCGCTGCGGCGTGGGCTGATGACACCCCTTTCCTGCGTCGAAGCATGGATACGCACTGGCGCTCTCATGTGCATTTGTGTCTTTCGGAGCGCCAAACGATTCGTGGAGACTCCTGATGAAGCCTGCTGTTCTGCTTATACTTCTTTGCTCGCTGTTCCCTTCAACCGTCCTGGCACAGTCGAACTTCTTTCATGCCTGGGAGGACCGAGTACGTGCAACCTCCGCAGCGCAGCCGGCGTGGCCCGTGCCAGTGGTAGGCTCTCCTTCGACGATTGTGCAGTTGGCGCGGACGGATTTTTTACGTCAATACACGTCTACTCACACTCTTACGTGGAACTACGACAACGGCAAGGGTGTAAACCTCATTCCGTTTGCGCGGACAGAGTTCGACATCAATCTGCCGCCGTACATCCAGCACAATACGCCGAAGGCGGCGGATGGCGCTGGAGACTTCTCGGTGATCGCGAAATATAGACCGTTTGCGGCAAATGTGGAACAGGGAAACTACTCGACGCTCGTGCAGGTAACGTTCTCTGTGCCTACGGGAAGCTACAAAAATGGGACTGCGGTGTCGACGATAACTCCCACGGGTGTGCTCGGCAAAGGCTTTGGCAACTTCGACGTACAGTCCGCCCTGGGTGTAGTGCTGCCGACGAGTTCCGTGCCACAGATTGGCAGAACGATCCAGTGGAATACGACCGCGCAGTACAAGGTAGGAAAGTATTTCTGGCCAGAGGTGGAAGCGAATGCAAGCTACTATCACGGCGGCAGCACCAATGATGGTAAGAGTCAGGTGTTTATGACGCCTGGACTTATGATAAGCAAGATCAAGTTTCGCAAAGACCCGAAGGACAGATTGGGGTTAGTGCTGGGAACCGGGATGCAGATTGCGACATCCAGCTTCCACACCTACAACCACGGGCTGGTTTTGACTGGACGCATTGTGTTTTGAGGCAGCCGGTGTGAACCGAGCATGTGTGCAGCTAGGCTCCTGTTGACAACCGCGTCTATTATCAGAAGATGGTCTTCCGCTCGGAATAGATGTACTTGAACGGACATCGCAGTCTGCGGACGATGTCCCGATGAGGGATGAAAGGCCACGACCTTGATAAGGCTGGCAATGGAGGAAACGTGGCGCATGCGAGCTTCAACGGACTTCGCGTACTTTCGCTCGAATCTCGTCGAGCGAAAGAGGTCGAGAAGCTGATCCGCACATACGGCGGCGAGCCGATTGTTGTGCCGTCGATGCGTGAAGTAGGGTTGGAATCGAACGAGCATGTGCTGGAGTTTGCTGGGAAGCTGCTTGAGGGCAACTACGACCTGATCCTCTTCATGACGGGCGTCGGTGTACGTGCGATGCTGGAGATCGTTCAAACCCGATATGACAGAGATGAGTTTCTTGCGGCACTACGGAAGGTGAAGATTGCCGCGCGTGGTGCGAAGCCAAGCTCCGTGCTTCGTGACCTGAAGGTTGCGGTGGATGTCACATCGGAAGAGCCAAGCACCTGGCGTGAACTTCTGCAGGCGATCGAGGGAACGTTTGGTGATTCCCTGGGTGAGATGCGTGTGGTAGTGCAGGAGTATGGCGCCTCAAATCCGGAGCTGCTGGCTGAACTGAGCAGTCGCACTCGCGAACTGACGAAGGTGCCGGTGTATCAGTGGGCTTTGCCGGAAGACCTGCAACCTCTGCGAGAGTGCGTGCTGGGGATCTTGAACGGGATGGTGGACGTTGTGCTGTTCATGACCGCAGTACAGATCATCCATCTCTTTCGGGTTGCGGAACAAATGGGAGTACACGAGCAGCTGCGTGAGACACTGCGGAAGACCGTAGTGCTCTCAATCGGACCTACTACTTCGGAAGAACTGGCGCACTACGGGATCGAGCCGGACTTCGAGCCATCGCGCCCGAAGATGGGTTTCCTGGTGAATGAAGCGGCGCAATACTGCAGCAGTTTGCTGGAGAAGAAGCGCAATGGCGAGATGGGGCCTGTCGTCTCGCAGCCTGCCGGGGTAGATGGTGCGAAACAAGTGCGACCGGCAGGAGTGCGACGTGTGGCTGAGTCTACCTCAACCATGGCTGGGTTTCGTGATGGCCTGGCAGAGATGGACTTTTTGCATGAGATCAGCAGCCGCATGGCGGCAGCGGACTCTCTGCATCTGGTGCTGGATCGTATCGTCGACTTTATTGCGAGTGTGATTCCGTGTGACTCGTGCTTTCTCTATGTGCTGGAGGGCGAGAACCTGATGTTGCGTGCATCGAAAAATCCTCACGCGGACTTGATCGATCACATTGGTGTGCAGGTGGGGCAAGGGGTAACGGGATGGGTAGCGAAGCACCGGCAGCCTGTGGCGATCGCTTCGGCTGCTTCGAGTGATCCGCGGTTCAAGGCATTCAAGAATATTCCTGAAGACCACTTTGAGGCCATGTTGTGTACGCCTATTCTCTGTGCAGGACGAGTGGTAGGGGTGATCAATCTGCAGCACCGTATGTCTTACCGCCACACTAATGAGCAGGTAAGGCTGCTTTCGACGTTAGGTTTTCTAGTGGGTGCGGAGATTGAACGAGCGAGGCTGGAGACGGAAAATACACAACTGACCTCCAGGCTGGAGACGCGTAAGGCTGTGGACCGCGCAAAGAGCGTCTTGCAGCGTGATCTATCTTTGAACGAGGAAGATGCTTATCAAATGATGCAAAAGGAGAGCCGTCAACGGCGAAAATCGATGCGAGAAATCGCGGACGCAATTCTTCTGGCAGAGGATTTGAGGCGGACTCGATCAGCCAACTAATGGGCATGCATAAATTTCCAGTTTGGAAATTGGAAATTATCTTCTAGAACCTGTATTTCACTCAAGGAGGTGCCTATGCGCTTCAAGTTCTATCTCCATTACGCAACAGACTTTGACCCGAACTGGAAAATCTACTATCCGAAGGAACTCTCAAAGCAGTCTCTCGCTTATGAGAAAGGCGGGCTGAACCCCCACGGTCAGCCCACGCCCACTGGTTGGCAAATTGATGCCAAATTGATGCCAAACAGAGCCCGGAATGCCGGTTTTTACCGACTATGCCGGCTAATAAGCCCTTTAGAATGTGCAGCCGTCTGGTTCGACCCCACCTTCACAGGGTGGAAGTCGTAGGTTCGAATCCTGCTGTGCCCACCATAAAATCAACAACTTAGAGAAAAACGAGCGAAAGCGCGATACGTTGAAAGTACGTTGGTTCTCCTCACTTTTGCCGGCTTAGGGCGGTCCATGAGAACATCTACGACCCGGCTCTGCGCATCTCGCTTCGCCGCTGTGATTGCCCTCGTATAGACATTCATCGTCGCCTGGAAGTTCGCGTGGCGCATCAGCTCCTGAACCACCTTCCCACTTCGCCGCCAATAACGAAGACTGCAACGGCATGGGCAAGAAGGAAGCCCTGCTGGCCTACGACCTCAAGTAGTAGTCGGCACACGGGAGCGGAACATTTTCGTCGTCGGTTGAAATTTTCCTACGGGACTCCAACCCCCATCTGTTTCGGTTGCTGACCGAACCGATCCAAGCCAAACGATGGAGAACTTCTGAATTGAGTGGCCGTTAGCTACGCGCCCGTTTTCAGTTTCAGTGAACAATGGTCGGATGGCGAAAACAGGCCAACTTACTCGTCGAACCATTCAGTTCGCTCACTAAAGGTTCATAAAAGCGAAGGGGCGAATTCTCTTTCGAGATCTCGCCCCTGCTTTCCGATTTTTCGAAGACCCGGTTCGGCACCCAGATCGCAACTGATTGCGATTTCAGAATGATTTGGTCCTGTGAGCGAAGCTCGCGTTTCCAATACTCGTCCGTCATCACATTCGCTGCAAGAGCTTTCTCGAATTCCATCCATAAGCAGACAGTTTCCTGAATGCTTCGTGAGCCCCGTTGCTGGTTCTCCCGATGGTCCTTGTCTACTCTCTCCTACTGGAAGATTTCTCCTCCGTTGATTCGTAAGATACTCGCGATCTGCCTGAAAGTCATCGGTTCTTATTCTCATTTTTTGTGGAAATAATGCCTGCTATGTGGATATGCGGTCGAACCGTTGCCGATTGCCTAGAGAAGCGTGGGTGCCTCGATGAGTGCATTGGCGATTTTAGCGCGCATCGAAAAGGCGGTAACGAGTCGATTGGCAGCAATCACCGTGCCGGAAAGCCGGTTTCTCGGCCAAGTGGATTAATTCGTTTTGCCGGTCACTCGTCAACTGGCAAATCTTCACAATATGTCTTGTGCCAGAGCGAAATTGTTCGCTTCTAACCGTGGAAGGTATAATCTTGGCGATTTATGGCCTATCCGAAGATTCGCGAGTTTCGCGTTCGTGCCGTGCGCGTGCCGATGGCGCAGCCACATAAGACGGCGAGTGGAACAATCTCCGAATCTCCGCTAGTTTTGACCGACATCTTTGCGGACAACGGCACAGTCGGGCACAGCATGATTTTCACATATGCCGTTGCTGCCTTGAAGCCAACTGCTGATCTGATCAAAAATCTTGAGTCATTCGTAAAGGATGAGCCTCTCGCGCCGGCTGAGATCGCGGATAAGTTTGCAAAGCGTTTTCGGCTTCTCGGTCTGCAAGGACTCATTGCCATGGCGGTTGCTGCCATCGACATGGCGCTGTGGGACGCTCTGGCGCGAAGCCACAACACCTCCCTCGTGCGATTGCTCGGCGCTACTGAAAAGCCGATTCCCGCATATGGAGCGGTGGGGTACGACGGCGTCGCAGGTTCGGCGCAGGGGGCCGAAGCTTGGGCAAAGCGTGGCTTCAAAGGAGTGAAAGCGAAAATCGGCTATGCAACAGTAGAGGAAGATCTTGAAGTAGTGCGGGCGATGCGGAAGGCCACCGGTAGTGAGATGGCAATCATGGTGGACTATAACCAGTCGCTTACGCCACCAGAAGCAGTACGGCGGCTCCGAGTGCTTGATGAGGAAGGGCTCACTTGGGTGGAAGAGCCAGTCTTGGCACATGACTACCAAGGTCATGCGCTGGTAGCACGTGAGATCAAGACCCCGATCCAGTGTGGGGAGAACTGGTGGGGATCGCATGAAATGTGTCAGGCAATCGAAGCGCGCGCTTCAGATTACATGATGCCGGATGTGATGAAAATTGGCGGTGTGACGGGATGGGTTCGTGCTGCGGCCCTCGGGGAGGCTTCCGGCATCCCGCTTTCGAATCATCTCTGGCCCGAGATTAGCGCACAGCTCATGTGTGCAACCCCAACGGCCCATTTCCTCGAGTACGCAGACTGGTGGAATCTGGTTCTTGCCGAACCGCTGCAGATCGCAAGTGGAATGGCCGTTGTCGACGGGGTTGTCGGAACAGGCGTGGTTTGGAACGAGAAAGCAGTGGAACGGTTCGGCGCATAGCAGCCGGATGTAACTTCCGAATTGTTTGCCCACTCGGAAGTAATCCAATTGTCTGTGTGGTCGGCAAGTCGTCCACTTGTCAATGAGTGTGCGACGTTGGAGGAAAGCCGGTTTTACGTCCACGTGGACTGGATTTGTAAACACTGGCCGACCTATTGTACTAATCGGCTCTTTGTTGAGTGCATTGGCGATTTATCACTCAGTGAGAATAAGTCACCAACTTCCAATTTGCCGACCATCTGGAGTAAAGCGAAGATAGTGGAGCTGATGATAACTAATCCGTCTTGTGAGGCTGCCCCGCAAGATGGCCGCAGCGTGATCCGCTGATGACTACATCAGTTTGGATAAAACTTCGATCGGGAGGGGGCGCGCTGCTAACTGGCGCGAAAGGTCGGTATCTTAAATTTATTGAAAAAAAACGACACTGCGGGGGACGACGCGCCAGCCGACAGCAAGAAACCGGAGACCGACAATTAAAAAAAGCACTAAGGCCTCCTTTCTAAGGCCCGCTGTTGTAGTCCAATTTGGCAGAGGTGTATCATCCTGTCGTTCCTTTTCTAGGCTCACAGATAATCCCCCCAACCTGAGCAAAAAAGGAGTCGACATGAAGCTATTGCTGCAGAAAAAGACCTCTTGTCTTTCCGGCGATCATAATCGCCTTCTGATGCAACCGGTTTGCGAACCAGGAACGCGGCCCGTGCGGAACCGATTACCCAAGAGGATTTGGGTGGAAATTGTCTTGGGACTGATGAGCGCGGCACTGCTCTCGCTCACCATTCTTTTGCCTGACTGGATGGAGGTGCTGTTCGGCTTAGCGCCTGATGCCGGAGATGGCTCCGCAGAGTGGGGAGTTGCCCTATTGTGGGCCACAGTATCTGTCTTAATGTTTGGATTTGCCGGACGCACTTGGAGGAAACATCTTCGGCTTGTTCGATCAGCCTAGCAACTGAGAGGTGACTTCCGAATGCAGAAAAAACCGAGGGGGGGGAAGTCAATGGTTAAAGTACATGACAATCGCGGCGACGACCGTTCCGAAGGCAAAGGGCGAGAGTAGTTCGATGATCCCGAGGAGGTCTGCCGGCAACGCCGGAACTGTACGCGCGCGCCCGCGGCCAATGGTATCGACTGCCCGGCTCATTGGTGAGGTCGCCAATAGTCAGGTCACCGCAATTCCCGTCAACACAAACATCATTTACATCGGCACGGCGTGGGGCGGAGTCTGGCTCACGCGGGACGGGGGTACGACCTGGGCACCTCTCTTCAAACGAGCGCCAGCGCTCGTCAGCGCCGCGACTAGATTTCATGATCAATAATCAAGTGCGGCGAACTGCATCAGATCGAAGACCGGCGGCGGCTGGAACGGAGGCAGTTCAGGTAGCCCGCCGATGCGCAACACACTGCGCCCTTCGCACTCCACGTACACTGCTCGGTCCGTCAGGTCCGAAATCGGATCGAAGAATCCCGACTCCGGCCGGCCCGGCAGCGCAATCGAATTCAGGACTGGAAACCATGAGATCCCGAAATCCATGGTGCACGAGACGCCCGCCGCTCCGAACACAAACCGCGTCTGACGCTCTCCCCTAGAGAACTGCATATCCTGCAGAAGCGACGCCGAAATCGTCAGCATTCCTCCCGCCGTCAGTGCGTTTGTCAACAAGGCGTCGCTGAACCAGCTCAGACCTCCATCCACCGATACCTTTACCCCATTCGAATCGAGCACATAAATCCCATTCGGATCATACGGATCCGCAAACCATCTCAGGGCGGAGCCCACTGGCGTCGGCGCGGTAAGATTCGGAACGATCTGCTTCCATGTGTTGGAACTGGAATCCAGCTTCCACACATTGCCCGTACCGTCTCCAACTTTGCCGGTACCGTCTCCAACATAGAACACCGTCGTAAAATGCCCGCCGCTTGTCTGCACAAGATCCACGCCCATCGGCAACGCCGGACCCACCGCCGCAGCCTTTGTCGTGTCGAGCCAATCGCTCATCAGCTTAATCGAACGGATCGAGTTCGTCCGCAGCAGAGTCGAGACCCTTGTATTCAAATCCTGGTTGATGAATAGATAATCTCCGTCCGCCAGCGCCGCCTCCGTCGCCAGCGTCTTTATAACCGGCCGATAACCCCGCAGCACCCGCCCTGAAGATGCATACGCCACTAACTTCGGCGGCGGACCCACCGCAACGAGCTGCGTCGATGGAGGAAACGTCTTGCTACCGGTATCGCTCGCATCGGGATACTGCGACGAATCCCCGCTCACAATAACCCCGATGCATCCCACCACGCTCGGATCATCTGGCTGCCGTTTTGGCAAAAACTGAATCACTCGATCCGCCGTCGCTGTGTCACTGAACCACGTATCGCAATCTCCGCACCCCGACCCTGGATCGCCCCAATTCACCCCGCCGTTGCGGCTGAAAAAATCTTCATTGTCGCCACAGCCAAAATAAAGTGCCGGAGTATTCCCAATGCCGAACAGCCCCGCAATATTCACCGGATCGAGCGTCTCTAAACCCAGCGGCCAATTCCAACTGTTCGCATTCTTTCCCCCGTCCGCGCACCAGTGCACCCCTCCGTCATTCGCCATCCATATCGTCCCGCCGATGTATTGGTCGAGAACGCTGCACTGGTTGTACGGAAAATCCACACCCGTCGCCGGCGTAATCGTGACCTCAAAGTCAGATGTGAAAGCAATTCCGTGCGGGTCCGGATGCACGAAAACAACGTTGCCGTGATGGGGATTCGCCTGTCTTGCCACCGAAGCATCTTCGCCGTCCAGCCGATGCCACGAAGTCACCGTCGTCGGAGTTCCCGCCGACACATGCACATGGCTGCAATCCGAAAAGAACAATAGAAACCCGCTGCTGGTCTTCTTCGTCCGAACGATAGCTACGCCACTCGGAGAGGTCGTCCCAAAGTAAACCGGTGGTCCCTGAAGCTGAACCCACTGCGCCATCGGATTCGTTGCGCTGAACTGGCTGAAGTCACCAACCCACAGGCTCGCCTCTCCCGCCAGTCGTTCGCAGACCGTGTTGCAAATCGTTCCATCGGCCACCTTCCCATAATAAAAGCTCGGACCATTGGCCGCTCCCTCCGTCGCCATATACACTCTCGTCGGATTCCCCGGTTCAATCGCCAGAACCCTCCCACCCGCTCCGGCCAAAAACGAGATATCCGTCGAGCCGCCGAATCCTCCAAGCCCCCCGTCAGTCGGATCGCAGAACTTGCGAAAAGTACTCAAGGCATTACGCACAAGATTGATAGTCGAAACTCCCGCATCTTGCGTCCACGTCGTTCCACCATCCGTGGAATACGAGATGATGCTGTCTCCAACCGTATAAATACGTCTCGTCCCATTCGCCTCCAGTGGCGCAATCGCGACATGCCACGCGTGAACAGCTTTTATCGACCACGTAGCTCCCCCGTTGGAACTCAAACCTATCCCATCGAACCCCATTGCAGCATAAGCCAGCGACCCGTCATCGGGAGCAAACGCGACATTGGCAGGAAAGGAAGTCTTGTGAACCAGCGTCCACGTCACCCCTCCGTCTGTGGTCCGGTAGATCCCATCTCTCCCATCCGCGAACTGACTGTCCAGCGCTGACGCCAGCACGATGTTCGGGTCCGCAGGCGATATCGCCAGGTCGAATACATGCGGAGCAAACAAAGCCCCCGGAATCTCGCCCTGCACCGTTCCGAACGGAGGCTGCGGCCATGTCAGCTGAAACCAGTTCTGTCCGCCGTCGTCCGACCGCCACACCCCGGCAAAACTTCCCGCATACAAGCGGCTGCCATCTGCAGACCCGTCGAGACACGTCATCCGTCCACTCGCAGAGTGTCCCGTCGAGTATCCAAACGTATTGCGCGTCGGTCCTACGTCTCTGATCGTGATCATGGATGTGCCGTCCTTATCACCGCATGGTCATGACATATCCACCTGTATTCCGTCCACCAGGCCTGAGTCGTTCTCAGCAAAGACATGCACCGTCAGCTTCCGGAAAGCTGCCTCCCTGGCCAGTGCCAGTCGTTGACTCTGAGTCACACGATGCACTGGAGTGTCGTCGTCACGCGCATTCCACAGGTAGAACAGCCAGCTGTGGTTCGTGGTCGTTTCAAGCACGGTCAGCTTACAGACGTCAAAAGCATTAACCGCGTCGGGCAAATAACTGTGCACGTGGATATTGGTGATCGTTCCAATCGTCTCTGCCATCTCTCGGACTCCTTGTCAGCAAGGCGATACATACGTGGCCCTGGGGTCGGTCAGATGTTTTGTGATGTCTTTCGCCATCTCAAAATCGCCACCCACTCTTAGCTTTCCGGCGAAGAGAGCATCGTAAGGCGCAAGTAGCCCTTGCGCGATTTGGGTCCACGTCTCCGGACGCATCACAAGAATCACGTCAGGTTTCTTGGATTCCTTCCGCTGCACCTTTGCATCCTTGGAGCCGGCCTTTATCTCCCAGTGTTCCACACGTTCTCCTTCGTTACCCGTAACCAGGCGAACGTGTAGCAGCATCGGCTTTCCAAAACCTGTGAGTGCTTGTGCCAGCTTGTTCAAACCCTTTTCGGGGTCATCCTGATCTGCAGCCAGCGGTTTCAATCGTGCGAAGGGCGATATGGGCCCGACTTCTCGCCCTCTTTTTCCACCTTGCCATGTCATAGGGGGCGCTCCGCATTTTGAATTGGTTTAAGACTCTATACCGGTTCCCTGGTGAGGTCAAAAGGGGCGAACTCGCACCAACCCCAGCGTCTATTCCCGATAGGCCGACGCCGGTGTTGTTTTTGACATTATCTGTCGCAGATGTGACCTTGCGCGAGGCTGCCTGGAACTCAGGGCTTCGCATGCCCTGCATGCCCAAGCCCAGTTGCAGAGCAAGGGTTTCCAGGCGCGAAATACGGGCTTGATGAAATCGCGTGCGCAGGAACTCCTGTCCCCGGTCTCGCCCTTCTTTACTGATGGGGGGAAACCAGGGGATGTTCTTAGGAGATTTGGCAGAACGATCGTAGACACCTATGTTAATTCCGACTATCAGAGACTTCTACGCATGATGATTGCCGAAGTTGAGTTGTTTCCCGACCTGGCATTGGGCTTCTTCGAGATGGGTCCGGGCAGAGGAAGAAAGATCTTAAAGACATACCTATCCGAGCAGGTGCAGAAGGGCGCTCTCAAGATCCCCAATGTTGAATTCGCGACGGAGCAGCTGCTAGGTTCGCTCTCCGGCGGTCTAGTGATTCGATCAACATTGGGTTTGTCCCCACTACTTAAAACGGACGCAGATATTGAGGAATGGGTAGAGATAGCGGTCTCGGCTTTCTTGAAAGCCTACGGTCGACGGTAGCAATTGATGGAGGATTCCAACATGGATTCACTAGCTACGAGCGTCTGATACAAATGGTCGGTGCGAAGACGATGAATGATCTGCGCAAGACCTCCACAGATGTCTTGCGCAAGGCATCTCAAGCTTTGTGCGGTGTCAGTGGGGTTGGGGTCCATACACCCGCTGATCTCATGCGGGTCTCAGTGCCGGATGAGCTAGTAGATGCAGATAGCTTTCCCGGCTGGGGCGATGATGTACCGATCATGTTTGGATGCACGGAGAATGAAGCGCGCTATTTCGTCAAACCCGGTGGACCGCAACTGCCTTTTCCCCAAAATATAGCGATAGCGCTCCTCAACTTCCTCAAACCCGGCGGAATTTATAGCCGGAAAGGTGTCGAAAAAATCACAACGTTGCTCTGCGGCCCGCATGGTCCGCAGGTTACGGATATCCTCCGGCGGTCCGGTAAGACACCCTATGAATGCCTCGACTGGTTGATTACCGAGATCGTCTTCAGGGAACCTTCATTCCAGACAGCCCCCCGTTTTGCCGCGCTCCGTCGCCCTTTCTACTACTACAACTTTGCTCGAGTCTCGCCCGGAGAGCGGGCCAGCAGGAATTTGGCTCTGCACACAGCAGAAATCCGATATGTGTTTGGAAATCTCACCACTGACGGCCAGTATGACGAAACGGATCAAATAATCGCCGATGCTATGCAATCTGCATGGACAGGATTTGCGAGAGCAGAGTTCCGAACGTCGCCTGGGGAGCGGCATGGCCAGCCGCTGATATACCTGCTCTCCAATATATGTCTATCGAAGATGGATTATTGCTTCGACCGTATGCGGCCAACGAACTAACGCGTTTGGTCACTTCGATGCGGAAGGATAGCGTTGGAAAATAGTGCACCTAATCTAGCCGCGTCAGTTTGACGCGAAGTCCCCAATCGCCATCTCATTCGATGACAACCCACTTGTCAGCATCGTGTGCACATGGATTCCACTTCGAAGGGGCGACAGCAACGCACCCATTGAGCAGAAGTTAGGTGCCAGCTCCAGTATTAGTATCGGAAAACGCCGTAGTGTTTACTAAGTTCCAGTGCGTGACTTTCCACTTGGACGAAAAGTCGGCTTGTCGGACAGATGGCCTGGAGAGCCTACTCCCGAGTCACGTCCAAACCGGAAGTTAACCTCGCTTGGCGATTTCAGGCAAGGCCCCCATCGAGCTAGCCAAGTAAGTCTTCGAAAGAGTGGATGATGCTGGTGAATCTACGGAGTCTAGCCGATACGTCGGCCTGATGGATTCCGTAGCTCGTTGTGCCATCCTATTGTAGACATGAATAGCTCCTCAGCGCCTCAAACCAAGCCGCTAAGTGTGTTAACGGATCACAACGAAAAATATTGTGCCGCACGCACAACAACCCGACTTATTGGTCGATTGGTTCTCAAAGAGTGACTTGGCGATTTGTCGCTCTTCCAGGAGGGAACACATGCCTCTCGAGTTGCCGACCATTCGGGAATAGGTGGAGGGAACGCATTAACAATCTGGTCGAAGGGAATCAATAAGCGCGGCAAACGCAGCAGGTTGATTCCGACGACTGGGATAGTAGAGGAAATATCCCGGGAATGATGGGCACCATTCTTTCAGGACTTGAACCAAACTGAGCCAGCCTCGGCAAAATCATCGCCTTAGTCGCTGTCCTCGGGATGACAAGCCGTATCCGACCCGATGGAGTTTCCTTCTGCTTCCGGGTATTCGCAAGCGCTCGCTCAATCCGCTCCAATGCGGGCGTCAGTTCCCGGAGAAGCGTCGTGCCCGCCGCAGTCGGAGAGACACTTCGCGTTGTTCGCGCCAGCAATTGAAGTCCCAACCTCTTCTCAAGGCCGCGAATGGAATGGCTAAGCGCGGATTGTGAAATACCCAGGCGTGCTGTGGCGCGTGTAAAGCTCCGCTCTTCCGCCACCGTTGCAAACGCTGAAAGCTCTCCCAAGTCGTTCTTCATGATTCATGCATTCTACTCATAACTCTTTGAACCAGATACCCTCTAGTCTCATAGAAGATCTGTCCCTAAAATTGGAGATGTACGAACAGTGCGCGACCGAACAAGGAGAAATTATGCAAAAGCGTACATTAGGAAAGAGCGGCCTCGAAGTCTCAGCACTCGGCCTCGGCTGCATGGGCTTGAGCTTCGGCCTCGGCCCCGCTACGGAAAAGTCCGAAGCCATGAAGCTTATCCGCGCCGCCGTGGAGCGCGGCGTCACCTTCTTCGACACCGCCGAAGTCTATGGCCCGTATGTTAACGAAGAAGTCGTCGGCGAAGCCCTTGCTCCCTTCCGCAAAGACGTCGTCATTGCCACCAAGTTCGGCTTTGAGCCCGATCCCAATAATGACGGTAAATGGACCGCGACCAACAGCCGCCCCGACCACATCAAGCAAGTCGTCGAAACCTCGCTCAAACGCCTGCAGACCGACACCATCGACCTCCTCTATCAGCATCGCGTGGACCCCAACACTCCCATCGAAGACACCGCCGGCGCCGTCAAGGAACTCATTCAAGCAGGCAAGGTCAAACACTTCGGCCTCTCAGAAGCAGGTGCAAAGACCATCCGCCGCGCCCATGCTGTGCAGCCCGTCACCGCGTTGCAAAGCGAGTACTCATTCTTCTGGCGCGAGCCCGAACAGTCCGTCATGCCTACACTCGAAGAGCTCGGCATCGGCTTCGTTCCCTTCAGCCCGCTCGGCAAAGGCTTCCTTACCGGCAAGATCGACGCATCCACCAAGTTCGACAGCACAGATTTCCGAGCCGTCGTCCCGCGCTTCAGCGAGGAAAACCGCAAGGCCAATCAGGCACTCGTCGACGTAGTCACCAAGTTCGCGGAGCAGAAGAAATCCACACCTGCACAAATCGCCCTTGCGTGGCTCCTCGCAAAGAAGCCGTGGATAGCCCCAATTCCCGGCACAACCAAGCTATCGCGGCTCGAAGAAAATCTCGGCGCTGCATCCATCGAACTCACTACGGAAGATGTGCACACGCTCGAAGCAGCCTCCTCGGCAATCAAGGTCGAAGGCGAACGCTACCCCGCAACCCACGCGAAGCTTATCGATCGCTAACGCAAACTAACGCTCAATCAAAACACGGAGAAACGAATGAACATTACATTTGAAAACAAAGTCGCGCTCGTTACGGGTGCTGCGTCGGGGCTCGGCCTTGCGACGGCGAAGGCCTTCGCCGAAGCGGGAGCGTCCGTAGTGCTGGCCGACTGGAATGAAAAGGAAGTCCAGACCGCAGCTAAAGATCTCGCAAGCAAAGGCCATAAAACATTGGCCGTTCGCTGTGACGTCTCGGATGACGCACAGGTCGAGGCCATGGTAAAGCAGACCGTTGCGAAGTTTGGACAGCTCGATGCCGCTTATAACAACGCAGGCATTCAGAACGTTCTCGCCGAAACCGCTGACTCCCCGCGGGACGACTACGACCGCGTCATGAGCATCAACCTGCGCGGCGTATGGAGTTGCATGAAGTTCGAGCTCCAGCAGATGCGCAAACAAGGCAGCGGAGCGATCGTGAACTGTTCTTCGCTCGGAGGTCTTATCGGCGGCAACCAGCGCGGAACCTACCATGCCGCGAAGCACGGCGTCATCGGGTTTACGAAGAGTGCGGCTCTCGAATACGCGACGCGTGGAATCCGCGTCAACGACGTCTGCCCCGGCATGATTCAAACGCCCATGTCCGACAAGATGATCGCCGAAGGTCAGGGAGAAGAGCTGGACAAGATGCTGAAGACTCTCGTTCCGATGGCGCGAATGGGGCGCCCGGAGGAGATTGCGGATGCCGTTCTCTGGCTTTGCAGCGATGCAGCCAGCTACGTTACCGGCCAGTCGATCTCAGTCGATGGCGGCTATGTGATGCGTTAGAACTGGTACACCTACGCACTTCAGAGATGTTGGCCGATGCAGTTAGCTATAGTTGAAATCTCGCCACGCTGAACCGCTCATCGTATAAGGCTCGAAGGAGATTAGGATGAGAGCTAAGACACTCGCAATGGTCAGTACCGCCCTGTTCGTAGGACCATTGCTTCTGAAGGAGTTGTCTTTGTCTGCGGAAGCTGGCCAGGACCGCGTGGTGCGTCTTGCGGAGTTAGAGATCGATCCTGCTAACCTCGAGCCGTACAAGGCCGCGCTTCGCGAAGAGATCGCGACCTCCATTCGCGTCGAACCGGGCGTCTTGACGCTGTAATGCAGCGTCCGTAAAGGATCACCCGACACAGATCAGGCTGTTCGAGATCTACGCGAACGCGGCCGCTTATGAAACACATCTCCAATCTCCGCATTTTAAAAAGTACAAAAGCGGTACTGCAGAAATGGTGAAGTCCTTGAAGCTCCTTGAAACTGAACCCATCCTATTGGGTGCGAAGTGAATGACCGAAAGGTCCGCATAGCGCGGTCCTTATAAGTCAGCTTGCGGTAGCGATCTGCCTGCTCCCGCTGGATTGATGACTTCAGGCCAACGCACTCTTATTGAGATTGGGCTGAGGTCGGTTAGAGGATTAGTAACGGAAAACGCGCTTTTCGTCATCGTTCAAACTGTTACGCGGCCGCCTTCCCTTAGCTTCGGCTAACGCGATACGTTGTGCGATACGCCGATTCTTGAGCGTCGACGAACTTACAGGAGCTTAGGTAGGCAGCACCGGAGTCCTGTAAGTGCTTGAAAGACAATGAAATAGTCGATTCACACGGTGGAAGTCGTAGGTTCGAATCCTGCTGTGCCCACCATAAAATCAACAACTTAGAGAAATCCCAAAAGCTCCGTACGCCAAAACGTGCGTGATAGCGCTTTTTTGTCGGGTTTGATTTCACCCCGATCGACCGCACTGAGCAATAACCCTCGAACGAAGCACTCACATAGGGGATCTAGCGGACTTCAGCGCTGCTGACCTTGACAACCTGCTCTACCTGGGGAGTCACCATCGCGCTGGTGTCCTTCATAGCGGCGATGGCCTTGTCATACCGGCCGGCCATGAAGTTACCGCGAATGCGTGCCATGTCTTCCAACATCTTGATGCCGTCTTTCAGGTAGCTCATGCGGCTGCGTTCGTCATGACCCCACGTAACCGGGACCTCGCGGATGACATACTTCAGCTTGCGGGCGATGAACAGGATCTCGGGGTCAAAGCCCCAGCGTTCGATGGTCTGCAGCCGAAAGATGACCTGAGCTGCGGAGCGCTTGAACGCCTTGAAACCGCACTGCGTGTCTTTGAATGGCAGGCCCATGACGGTACGAGTGACCCAATTGAAACAGCGGCCGAAGAACTGCCGGTAGAGCGGTTGGTGGATCGTCTGACGGGTCCGGTCCAGCCAGCGGGAGCCGATTGCCACATCTGCCCCATCGTTCAGAGCGGCGATAAGGCGTTCGGCCTCTTCCATCGGAGCCGAGAGATCAGCGTCCGTGAACATGACTATCTCACCTGCGGCCTGGAGAAGGCCATTACGCACAGAGTAGCCTTTGCCGCGATTGCCGGGATTCTGCACTAGGTGAAGCCGCGGATGCTCCGTCATCCAACGTTGCACTATGGCAGCGGTATCATCGGTTGAACCGTCGTCGACGACCAGCACCTCCGCATCCCAACCCTGTTCCGCGACACACGACAGCACCCTATCCAGAGCATGCTCGATACGAGCGCTCTCGTTGTATGCCGGAATTACGATACTCAACTGTGGATGTGCCATAGCGATCGCCAGACTTTCTTTCAATTACTGATTGCAAAGAGATATGCGGAGGGTGCCGCGATTTATCATACTGCAATGTTTGACGCGTGAACTGCCTCCTTTGGCTCTATTTTTCACTTTGCCTGCATTTCTCCCTCCTCCTCGGTGCTCGAACCGCGACTCCACCGCCATCGAGTCTCCTGCTAAACTCCACAGCATGCCGGAAGACTTTTCAACACCCCCACCGCCGCCGCCATCGTTTCCCTACACACAAACTCCTGCCTATCCTCCCGCCTATCCTTATCCGCCACGACAAGGCTTCCCGCCTCCGCGCCAACGCTCCGCGTGGTTTTACATCGGGATCATCGCCGGCTCCCTGGCCGCAGTATTTCTACTCGTCACGTTCATGGTCTGGATCACGGCACGTTCGGTCACCGGAAGTTCGGCTGGCCTGGGATTAGCTTCGAACAGCATCGCCGTAATCGACATCTCGGGTGCGATCCTGTCTCCTGAAACCATCGACAGTCAGCTGCGCAAGTTTGGGGATGACTCGTCGGTAAAGGCCATTCTTCTCCACATCAACTCGCCCGGCGGCGGTGCCGCTGCCTCGCAGGAGATCTACCACGAGGTCCTCCGGGTACGGCAGGAGAACCATAAGAAAGTCATCGCCTCGATCGAGTCGGTGGGCGCGTCAGGGGCGTATTACATCGCCAGCGCCTGCGACAGGATTTATGCCAACGATGCCTCGGTTGTCGGATCAATTGGAGTGATCATGGAATGGACCAACTACGGTGACCTGCTGCGCTGGGCCAAGTTGAAGAACGTGGTCATCCACGCCGGAGAGTTGAAGGACGCAGGCGACCCGAGCCGCGACCTCACTCCCAAGGAACAGGCCTACTTTCAGTCTCTGGTAGACAACATGTACACGCAGTTTGTGCATGACGTCGCGACGGGGCGTCATACCTCGGACGAGAAGATCAAACCGCTGGCGACCGGCCAGGTGTGGACGGGGCAGCAATCACTTCCACTTGGCTTGATCGACAAGGTCGGCGGCTACCGAGTGGCTCTCATGGAGACTGCCAGGGAGGCAGGAATCTCCGGGGAACCAAATGTGGTGCGCCCGGCAAAAAATAAACGAGGGCTGTTTGCACTGCTCGCCGACGACGGCGAAGACCTGTTCCCGAACCCCAGCCAAATGCTGAACCATGCTCCCGGTTTTTACTTTATGTGGAAGTAAGGTACGGTCCTTCAGTCTTTACCTCGCTAAGATACTGTCAGGACACGACAGAGCCCCGAAATAATGGGGCTCTTTTTTGTTGATCCTTCGACCGGAAGGCCGGATTTTGCATCATATGGCCAATGTTCACTGCACTCATTCTTTTGACTTCTTGCACAACCTTTTAGCCTCCATCCCGTCTACAATCAACAACAACGGATTGCTTTCCCCGGCCCCTATCGCCCTCCCCCCAGTACGAAAGGAACCCACTATGACTAAAGCCGACCTTGTTGATAAAGTGACCGCCCTTGGAGACCTGACCCGCCGTGACGGGGAGGTTATCGTCGATACGCTCTTCGATGCTGTCATCGGAGCTTTGAAAACCGGTGACAAGATCGAGATTCGCGGCTTCGGAAGCTTCCGGACCCGTCAGCGAAATGCCCGAACGGGCCGAAACCCTAAGACTGGAGCCAAAGTCGATGTTCCGGCGAAACGGGTTCCCTTCTTCAAGCCGTCGAAGGAACTGCGTGACTCGGTCAACCCGAACGGCGCGGTGAAGTCCAGACCTGTAGCCGCGAAAAAGGCAGTCGACAAGGAACACATCGATCCGCATCACCCTCCAGCGATGTAATCACGGCAAAGGCTTCTCTGCAAGCGTAGCGGGTGCTTCGGCACCTGCTGTTTTACTTTGGAGTTCAGGCTCTTTGGATTTCAGGATCCGGTCACTCGGCCATACCTTCCAAAACCACTGGCGAGATCGGCTCAGTGCCGAACTCTCCCTCCCACTTGGCTACTACGACACTGGCGAGGCAGTTTCCAACAACATTGACGGCCGTGCGGGCCATATCGGCAATCGCGTCGATGCCGAGGATGACAAAGATCGGCTCGGTAGGCAGGCGGAAGGTGGCCGCCGTCGCAAGCAGGATGACCAGCGTTGCACGCGGAACACCCGCGACTCCTTTGCTGGTCAGCATGAGAGTCACCATCATTAGAAGTTGCTGGCCAAGCGAAAGATGAACTCCCGCTGCCTGCGCCACGAAGATACTGGCAACCGCAAGATAAAGCGTCGAGCCGTCCAGGTTGAAGCTGTAGCCCGCAGGGATGACGAACGCGACAATTCGGCGAGGGACGCCAAGAGCCTCCATCGACTCCATCGCGCGTGGAAGGGCCGCCTCGCTGGTGGAGGTGGCGAAGGCAATCGTCGCAGGCTCCGCAACAGCCGCGAGGAATCGCCGAACGGGCACACGGAAGAGCAGTGCCGCCGGCAGCAAAACGAGAAGGCCGAAGCCTACCAACGCGCCGTACAGCGTCAGGAGAAGTTTACCTAAATTCACCAGCACTCCAAGGCCCATCTGGCCGACGGTGAAGGCCATCGCTGCTCCTACTCCGATGGGCGCAAAGTACATGACAACATTGGTGAACTTGAACATGACCTCGCTTAAGCTCTCGAACAGATGCAAAACCGGAGTACGTTTCTTCTCATCGAGGCTTGCCAGCGCGATCCCGAAAAAAACCGCGAAGACAGCCACCTGGAGGATCTGACCTTCGGCGACGGACTTGGCGATATTCTCCGGAAAGACGTGGAGCAGAAAATCCTGCCAGTGAGTAGGCGGTGGCGATGCGATCGTCTCGCTGAAGGTAGCCGGAGGCAGAGAGAGACCCACTCCGGCATGGCTCAGGTTGATCGCCGCAAGACCGATGACCAGCGCCAGCGTAGTGACGACTTCGAAGTAGATCAGGCTCTTGATCCCCATCCGGCCCACGCTCTTGAGGTCACCATGACCGGTGATGCCGGTCACCAATGTCGCGAGAATCAGCGGCGCGACGATGGTCTTGATCAGCCGCAAAAAGATGTCGCTGAAGACGCGGAGGCTGATCGCCAGCGCGGGCGCATCGAAGCCGAGCTCGGCCCCCGCCACCATCGCAACAAAGATCCACGGCGTAAGGGAGCGGCGCTGGAGTGCAAACAGAGCCAGGAGCACGATGGCGACACATCGCAGGGTGACTCCCGCATGGTGAACGACGGGACCACGAATCAACCCCAGCGAGATTCCGGCAGAGAGGAAAATCGCAGACGCAAGCAACAGAAAGCGCTCAAAGTTCGTCTTTAACATCAGGTGCGAAGAATACCAGTCTTCAACAGAAAGCAAATGCTCTCCATACCCTTTTCGAGCGCTGGTAGCATACACACTATGCTACGCGTAACCTTCAACAGCATCTTGTTTTGCGCTATCGCATCTTCTCCCTTGATTTCTCCTTTGCTCGCTCAAAGCACTGCCGGATCAGCGATCATTGCCACCTCCGGTTTCGACTCCCTGGCACAGAGTCCCGGGATCGTCTCCAACCCGCTGTCCCAACCGACACTTACGCCTGGGGCTCTGGTATTGCTCGAACTAGAAGGCCGCTTTTCGCAGGCGGTTGCCGAAGGCGGTGGCAAAGCCTTCGGCAGCTGGTTCGCAGAAGACGGAGTGACTCTCAACAACGGGAAGCCGGCAATTCTTGGCCGCACCGCTATCGCCGCACAGGCCCAATGGGACCCAAAGACTTATCAGCTGAGCTGGACTCCGCAGGGTGCCCAGATGGGCCCTTCCAACGACATGGGATTTACCTGGGGACACTATGAAGGCCGTAGTAAAGACAAAAATGGCGAGCCCGTAGTGATCTCGGGCCGCTACTTCACCGTATGGAGGAAGTTACCCAACGGCACGTGGAAAGTCGCCCTGGACGCGAGTGCCGACGAGCCACCTGCAACGGGGGAGTGTTGCACCCTTCCAAAGCCGTAAATCATTGCTGCAACAAAAGTAGGAGTGCGCAACCCTTTGCACATACCCTACGATCGAACTGTTGAAATGAATGCTCTCCTGGTCAAAGACGAAGCGTTGCGAATCGAGGCCCTCAACCAATATGAGGTGCTCAACTCTGCGCCCGATCCCATCCTGGACGACCTGACAAACCTGGCTGCCCAGATCTGTGACACACCAGTCGCCGCTATCTCGTTGATCGGTTCGGATCGCATCTGGCTACGCTCCCGTTTTGGCATCGACTCGCAGGACGTTGCGCTCGGCAGCCTGCCCTGCGAGACCACTATCCTCGGCGACACAGTCTACGAGATCTCCGACGCACGCAACGACCCCGACTACGCTCCCGATGGCATTCTTATCGAGGGCGGTCTCTACCGGTTTTACGCAGGCGCACCACTGACAACTCCCGGCGGAGTAAGTATTGGAGCCTTGCTCGTGCTGGACCGTCATCCCCGCATGCTGACCACGGCTCAGTCCTCGGCGCTCAGCGTCCTCAGCCGCCAGGTCATCACACGTCTGGAGCTCAACGGCCGCATCCGACAGATGGACCGCGCAGCTCGTTCACGCCAGCGCGTAGAGTCCGCTCTCACCGTGGAGCGAAACTTCGTCTCGGCGGTTCTCGATACCGTAGGCGCACTGGTCGCCGTATTCGATCCGGCCGGTCGAATCGTCCGTTTCAATCGCGCGTGCGAGAACGCGTCGGGTTACGACTTCCCCACCCTTGTGGGCCGCTACGCGTGGGACAAGCTGATCCCGCGCCAGGAGATTCCCGAAGCCATTGAGACCTTCGAACGTCTACGCTCCGGTCACTTCCCTGCCGCGTACGAGAATCAATGGCTCAACCGTGACGGCAGCATACGACGCATCGCGTGGTCCGCGACCGCACTGACCGACACGCAGGGTCAGGTTGCGTTCATCATTGCAACCGGCATCGACGTGACCACGCAACGCGCTGCCGAAGCCACCCTGCGCGAGAGTGAAGCGCGTTACCGCCAACTCGTCGAAGGGTCGCTGGGTATGGTCTGCACCCACGACCTGCGCGGAACACTTCTGTCCATCAACACCCACGGCGCCGAGACGCTGGGACGCACGATCGAGGAGATGAACGGGCACAATCTCGAGGAATTTATCGTGCCCGACAGAAAGGCCGCGATGCCCGCCTACCTGAAGAAGATAGGCGAGACGGGAGAAGCACAGGGCCTCCTCCACCTCTCCCACAGCGACGGAGATATGCGCGTGGTCGCTTACCGGAACAAGCTGATCGTCGTGCCCGGACGCGCACCATACGTTCTCGGCTTCGGCGTTGACATCAGCGAGCAGGTTCGCGCAGAAGGCAGGCTTCGCACTCTCACACGGCAATCCGACTCCATCCTTGAGTCGGTCGGCGACGGTATCTACGGCATCGATCTCGAAGGCAAGGTGACGGTCGTCAACTCCGCCGCAGCTCAGATGCTCGGCTACAAGCAGGAGGAGATGCTGGGCCGCAACATGCATCAGCTGATCCACCACACACGCGCAGACGGCGCGCCTTACGCCTCCGCCGACTCACCGATCCGTAAGAGCCTCACCAACTTCGCAACCGTCCGCATCTCGAACGAGATCTTCTGGCGCAAAGACGGCAGCTGCTTCCCGGTGGAGTATGTCGCGAGACCGCAGATCGACTCGCAGTCTCCCGACTCGAACGGACTCAAAGCTCTAGGTGTCGTTGTCGCATTCACCGATACAACAGAGCGCCGCGCCCTCGACCGCATGAAAGACGAGTTCATCTCCACGGTCTCCCACGAGCTTCGCACACCGCTTACCTCGCTTCGTGGAGCGCTTGGCCTGCTCGCCGGAGGTGCGCTCACCAGTCGACCGGAGAAGACCCAGCAGATGCTCGAGATCGCCATCAGCAACTCCGACCGGCTCGTGCGTCTGGTAAACGATATTCTCGATCTCGAGCGCATCAGCAGCGGTAAGACAGAACTGCATTCGACAATGTGCAGCGCCGAAGATCTGCTGCGACGAGCCGCCGGCGTTCAACAGACACGCTCTCCTCGCCCGAACATCCGCATCTTCTTCGCCGCCCATGGCGTCAACGTCTGGGCCGATCCCGACCGCATTCTGCAGACACTGAACAATCTCATCTCAAACGCGATCAAGTTCTCCCCCGAGGGCAGCGAGATCCACCTTACAGCGCGCAATCTCGACGAGAATGAAGCGCTGATCGAGGTTCGCGATCAGGGTCGAGGCATCCCCGCCGATAAGCTCGAACACATCTTCGACCGCTTTCAGCAAGGCGATGCCTCGGACTCACGCGCGATGGGTGGCACAGGCCTCGGCCTCGCAATCTGTCGCAGCATCATCAACCAGCACCGCGGACGCATCTGGGCCACCAGCGCGCCCGACCAAGGCACCATCTTCCACTTCACTCTCCCCACCAAACCCAGCACCAACCTGCGTTAGAGGCCCGTCACTCATCGCCCTCGCGCAGCTTCGCGATCACGGTGAAGTCTTCAAGCGTAGTGGTATCGCCCTTCACCTCGCCGGTGGTTGCGAGTTCGCGCAGCAAACGCCGCATAATCTTCCCACTGCGTGTCTTCGGCAGAGCCTGGGTGAAGGTCAGATCGTCCGGCCGGGCCAGCGCGCCGATCTCTTTCGCGACCCATTGACGCAACTCCTGCCGCAGCTCCTCACTGGGCTCGTGACCACCTTCCAGCGTGACAAATACGGCAATCGCCTGCCCCTTCATCTCGTGGGGCCTGCCGACCGCAGCCGCCTCCGCAACCTTCGGATGGGCGACGAGCGCCGACTCTACCTCCATCGTGCCTAGTCGATGGCCGCTGACGTTGATGACATCATCGACGCGTCCCATCAACCAGAAGTACCCATCCGCATCGCGGCGCGCGCCGTCGCCGGTAAAGTAGCTGCCCGGAACCTCGCTCCAGTAAGCCACCTCGTAGCGTGCCTGATCGCCATAGATGGTTCGAGCCATGGAAGGCCAGGGCTTGCGTACAACCAGAAGTCCCCCGTGGCCATCGGGAACAGGTTTGCCTTCTTTTGTAACCACCTCGGGAATAATTCCAAAAAATGGTCTTGTGGCTGAGCCCGGCTTGGTTGCCACAGCCCCGGGAACTGGAGCGATCATGATGGCCCCAGTTTCGGTCTGCCAGTAGGTGTCAACGATGGGGCAGCGCTCCTTGCCGATCATGCGGTGGTACCACATCCACGACTCGGGATTGATAGGCTCGCCTACCGTGCCCAACAGCCGCAGAGAGTCAAGAGAGTGCTTCTTTACCCATTCGTTCCCCCACTTTGTGAAGGCCCGAATCGCCGTCGGAGCAGTGTAGAACACAGTTACCTTGTGGTCGTCGATGATCTTCCAGAAACGGTCGCACTCCGGCCAGTTGGGTGCGCCCTCATACATCATTACGGTCGCGCCGTTCTGCAGTGGGCCATAGACAACATAGCTATGCCCTGTAACCCAGCCAATGTCTGCGGTGCACCAGTACACATCATCATCGCGGAGATCGAAGATGTATTTGCTGGTGAGACAGGTCTGGACAGCGTAGCCGCCGGTAGTATGCAGCAAACCTTTCGGCTTGCCGGTAGTTCCGGAGGTGTAGAGCAGATACAGCGGGTCCTCTGAGTCCATCCACTCCGCAGCGCACTCCGCCGAAGCTTTTTCCATCTCCTCGTGCCACCACAGATCGCGGCCAGGCTGCATCTTGACCGCAGAGCCCGAGCGGCGGAAGACGACGACATGCTTGACCGTGGAACACTTCTCCAGCGCCTCATCGACAATTGCTTTCAACTGCACCTCGGAACCACGACGATAGCTCGTGTCCTGCGTAATGATGGCGACGCAGCCGGAGTCATTGACGCGGTCCGAAATAGCATGAGCCGCAAAGCCGCCAAAGATCACAGAGTGCACCGCACCAATTCGCGCGCAGGCAAGCAACGCAATCGCAAGCTCTGGTGCCATACCCATGTAGATCGCAACTCGGTCGCCCCGTCGGATCCCCAGCGACTTCAAGACATTTGCGAAGCGCTGCACCTGCTCATGCAACTCCCCAAACGTTAGCTTGCGGACCTCGCCCGGCTCGCCTTCCCACAACAACGCGACTTTATCCTTGCGGTCTCCCAGAGCATGACGATCGACACAGTTATGTGAGAGGTTGAGTTTGCCCCCGACAAACCACTTTGCATGTGCCCCTTCGCCGTCCATCACCCTGGTCCACGGCGTGAACCATTCAAGCTCGTGAGCGGCTTCGGCCCAGAACTCCTCCGGGTGATCCACGCTGTGCCTGTACATCGCCTCGTACTGCTCAAGACTCTTTACATGAGCCTTCGCGGCAAACTCCGGCGGCGGCGGAAATACGCGGTTCTCTCGCAGACTTGAATCCAGATCCGTACTCTCTTCAGACATCTCCCGCACAATCCTCCATGATTTCGTCCAGCAAGGTGAAGGTACCCTATACAACTCAACCCGAGCAACCCGCTGTTACATTTTGATGATATCGATGCCATTCGAATCATGTATGGTGGTTTGCGCATCTAGACATTCATGAAATTTGCCGCTCGTAGTTGCCTTTTGTTCGACGATGTACGACCTATCAACTCCTGAGGTTCTCAATGGCCCTGGCTTTTCTCGATCGTGACCGCTCTGTAGCCCCCGCAGGATACAGCCGATGGCTGGTCCCACCCGCAGCCCTTGCAATCCATCTCTCCATCGGGCAGGTTTACTCCTTCTCCGTCTTCAAGAATCCTCTCCTGGCTCTGCACGCAGCCGATGGCTCCGCCTGGAATCTCAAGGAAGTCGGCTATATCTTCTCAATCGCGATCGCCTTCCTGGGTATCTCGGCCGCACTGTTCGGGGCGTGGCTCGAGAAGGCCGGCCCTCGTCGTGCCATGTTCTATGCCGCAATCTGCTTCGGCGCAGGCTTCATCATCGCCTCGCTTGGAGCCAGCACGCATCAACTAGCTTTGATCTATCTGGGATATGGCGTCGTCGGTGGAATCGGTCTTGGATTGGGATATATCTCCCCGGTATCCACGCTGATCAAGTGGTTCCCTGACCGTCCGGGCCTGGCTACTGGCCTCGCCATCATGGGCTTCGGCGGCGGCGCAATGATCGGCGGACCACTTGCCAGCAATCTGATGGCTCACTTCAAAGCCGCCGGCCAGCCCTCAATTCCCTACACCATGGTCACCATGGGCGTCCTTTACTTCATCTTCATGATGTTCGGCGTCTTCACCATACGCGTCCCGCCAACCGGCTGGAAGCCTGACGGATGGGTGCCGTCGGTCAACCACTCCGCGCTGATTTCGAGTCATAACGTCGCCGTCACCGAGGCCTGGAAGACGCCACAGTTCTGGTTGCTCTGGGTCATGCTGTTCGTCAACGTCACAGCCGGCATCGGCATCCTGGAGCAGGCAGCGCCCATGATTCAGGATCTCTTCAAGGGCCAGATCAGCCCCGCAGCCGCCGTCGGTTTCGTAGGGATTCTGAGCATCTTCAACATGGCCGGCCGATTTCTCTGGGCTTCGGTCTCGGACTTCATCGGGCGCAAAGGAACCTACTTCACTTTTTTCACACTCGGCGCCATTCTCTACTTCTTTCTTCCCTTCTCACGGCAGGACAAGATCGACTCGATTCCGCTCTTTGTCGCAATCGCCGCGCTCGTCATTTCGATGTACGGCGGAGGCTTCGCCACCATTCCGGCTTACCTGAAGGATCTCTTCGGAGGCTACAACGTCTCTGCCATCCACGGACGTCTGCTCACCGCGTGGTCGGCTGCCGGAATTATCGGCCCGCTCATCGTCAACGGCATCCTCGACCACTATGTCGAAAACCACATGAACAAGCAGGAAGCCTACCCGCTCATCCTGCATATCATGTGCGGTCTGCTGGTCGTCGGCTTTCTGGCAAACCTGATGGTGCGGCCGGTCGCCGAGAAGTATTGGCTGAAAGACCAGAACGTCGTCGTCCCCGCCGGGGCTGCCCACTAACCTCACCGGCGGAGGCCCTCGCAGCATCCGCCCGTTACCAGACTCAGGAGTCCTCTCATGGCAGATTCCACGAACGTCAAAAAATCCTCCCCACTTCTAATCGCAGCGGCTTGGATCATCGTCATCATCCCCACAGCATGGGGGCTTGACTACACCGTAAAAAACGCCCTGAAGATCTTCGCTGCCTCCACTCCCACGCCCACTGTTCCAGCAAAGTAACTCGAGCATAACTTCACCATCCCTTAGCGAACCAAATCACACAAGCTGACGCCGAAACCAACTCAATGCCCCACTCAATCGGCGTCAGTTCTTTGTTGCACAATGCGACTGCAGCGTCAGTCATCGCCGTAACCCGGTACGGAGAATCGGCTCCGACAGCGGAGCAAAGAAGGGAGAGTGAGGTGATTCGCTGCCATGTTTGCATCGCACACTTCCGTTGTCGAACGCTGGTTTGTACTGAACCCTAAATGGCTGGCCGCTGTAGACTCCAACTATCGTGAATTTTTACTGGCCATCATTAATCGGCTTCTTTCTTGGCTTCGCTTTCGGGGTGGGTTGTGCGCTGGCGGTAATGTACTCGATTTACATGGGAGGATACCGCGCGGCCGTACGCGACTCCCAACTTCCAACCCCACCGGCGCGCTACACAAAAGCGCTTGAGAAGCACTCAGCAAACTCCTAATCATCGCAAACCATCGATGAGAGAAAGTCCCCTGACTCAAATCGGCAACGCTCCCCGCCCCGCCAGTTCGTTACGCATCTGCTTAACCTCGAGATGCAACTCCTCGATTGCCTTTCTCAACTCCGCCCGTTGCGCATCATCACTCATCGACTTGATCCCCTCGAGATAGAAGTTTCCGTTCGGCTCAAGAACACACTTCTCCACCTCGCTGAAGTCGTTGAATCCCTGCTTGTGGAGCACAGATCGCAGCTCAAGCTCCGTGAGCGCTTCACGTTTGGCTTCCTCCCAATCGACCACTCCATGACGAATCAACACCGACGGAGACCCTTCGAAGGCCTGGTTCAGCTTCGGCATATTGAAGAGAAGGCGCGACAGCACCCAATTAATTGTCAGCAGCGAAAACGCGCCGATGATCCCCCCGGATACTGAGTTGTCATCGCCAATCATGGCGTTCTGCACAGTGTTCGAGAGGCTCAGTAGCACCACCAAATCGAATGGGTTCAACTGCGCGAGCTCCCGCTTGCCGAACAACCGCAAAAAGCCGATAAGGAACACGTAGACAATCGCCGGCCTGAGAATCTTCTCCAGCAGCGGCAGATGCAGATGAAACATGCTCTCGATCAAAGTGTTCTCCTCCTACCCCATCGCAACATCAAAAAGCGGGACGGCGGCGCGCAACTCCACGCTCGCCGCCCGCTCGAAACATTGCTACGCATACCGCTTCTGATGCCACTCCCAGGCGCTGGCCATAATCCGATCCAACTCTGCGTACTCAGGCGTCCACCCCAATTCAGCCTTGATCTTCGCCGAACCTGCCACGAGAACTGCCGGATCGCCCAGTCTGCGTTCGCACTCCTCGACAGCAATGGGCCTGCCCGTAACCCGACGCGCCGATTCAATGACCTCAAGAACGCTGAATCCCTGTCCATTGCCAATGTTGTAGATCAGCTTGCTGTTCGAGTCACTGAGCGCTTTCAGGGCCAGGAGATGCGCCTCGGCCAGATCGCGAACATGAATGTAATCGCGGATGCAGGTTCCATCCTTGGTCGGGTAGTCACGCCCGAAGATTTTAATGTTCGCCCGCCTCCCAAGCGCCACATCGAGAATCAGCGGAATCAGGTGCGACTCAGGTTCATGCGCCTCCCCGTACCCCTCAACGGCTCCAGCAACGTTGAAGTAGCGCAGGCTTGCGTACTTGAACCCGTGGATGAGGTTCATCCATCGAAGCATATGCTCTACAAGCAACTTGCTCTCGCCATAGGGATTGGTGGGCTGCAGTTTGGCGTCCTCGAGAATCGGCGTCTTCTCGGGCTCCCCATAACAGGCAGCGGTGGAACTGAAGACCAGTCGGTCGTGTCCCGTAGCCAGCATCGCCTCAAGAAGGGTCAAGGTTGCCGCAGTATTGTTTCTGAAATAGATCTCGGGACGCTTCATGCTTTCGCCGGCTTCAATCAAGGCCGCGAAGTTCATCACCCCATCAAAACGCCCCTCGCGGAGAGTCTTTTCGATCAGAGGCCGATCCGCTATATCGCCCTCGATAAATGTGGTGTTTTCAGCAACCGCCGAGCGCTTGCTATGACAAAGGTTATCGAACACTGTGATGGCATGGCCTTCAGCCAGCAAAATCCGCGCTACCGTACCGCCGATATAACCCGCTCCGCCTGTTATCAGAATCTTCATTCATTCGTCTCCTAGTACCCTTCTTGGATACCACAAAAGTGCCAGTGTCAATCACTTACGCTTACGGCACTATACTTGCAGTAAGAGAAGAGCAGAGCCCCGGCCCTGAAAAGAAGAGACACCTCCCCGAAGCACGGCGCCTGCTACAACCTTTTCCTTCGTCGCTTGCGTCTGTTAAGTCGGGCCGACACAGCGTTCCAAACTCCCCTTGGTGATGTCAAAAGTTGCATTGAGTCAAAACAAGGTTCGAATCACCCTATGGCGCTCCGGCATAGCACCTCGGAGTTATTCCTCCTTCGCATCGGTTCTGTTTCCATGACAGTACTGGTGTAACTCTCCCGCCCTCGATCTACGAGGCACTTCAAGGACTTTTATGGCAAAGCCGCTTCGCAGTGATGATCCCACACCGCAGAATATGCAATTCGCACACTTCGGCGTCCTGAACGACGGCAACCAGAGCAAGTCCTCGCTCTTCACCTCCATCGCTCTGAACGTTGTGCTTGCGCTCTGCGCCATCATCATCGGCGCGGCGGCGAAGAAGACGATCGACACCAGGCACAAACTCACGGAGTTGACCGAGCCGATTCCGATGAAGAAGCCCGATGAGCCGCCTCCGATCAAGATCAAGCCGCCAAAACTTCCGCCCCCCCCAGTGGTCAAGGTCGAGCCTCCAAAAATCAAGCTGCCCGACGTAAAGCTGCCCGATGTCCCCAAGCCGCCTGAGATCAAGATGGCGCAGCCGATGCCGGTCGTTCTTCCTGCACCTCCCAAGCTGGTTCAGCCTCCGCCGGCTCCCAAGGTCGTCAGCCTCGCCCAGGCCCAGCCCGCTGCGTTGATCAACAACTCTCCCCATCCCACTGCTGTCGCCCTCGGCTCGCAGACCAACCCAATCGCACCATCGAATCGCCCTTCTACAACAGCTATCAACCTTGGCAACAAGGGAATGTCTGGGATGCCAGCTTCAAATAACGGCATGGGCGCGCAATCAACAGTTGTCAATCTTGGTTCCGGTTCACCCGGCAGTCAGAATATGCACGGCAGAGACAACGCCTCGGCTGGTGTTGTCGGCGTCAAGCTTGGAGTCACTGGCGGCACCGGACCAATGAATGCCCCAGGTCGCACCGCCGGCGTCGTCAATCTCGGCCAGAACACCCCTCCGCCAATGCCGAAGCCTGCAGGTCCGTCCACAGCAACAGCCAAGTCTGCACCCAAAGTTCTCTTCAAACCTAAGCCAGCGTACACCGAAGAGGCACGCAATCTTCATATTGAAGGCGTCGTCACAGTCAGGCTCCGTGTCTCTTCCTCAGGCGCTGTCCAGGTTCTTGGCGTAACCAGCGATCTCGGCCACGGCCTTGGCGACTCTGCCATTCACGCCGTACAGGCCACCCGCTTTCAACCCGCAACAGACGCATCGGGGCATCCGATCGATTGGGAAGGTGTTGTCAATGTAGCTTTCCAACTCGCCGGATAAGAAACATTTTTTGTTACGTTGTCGCAGCATGAAATAGCATCTAGTCCATAATCAGGCTGACCCCAGGGGTCACCGTAGGAGCCGTAAATCATGATTCTCGGGAAACAGTCTACCGCCGGTCTGCTGCTGGCACTTCTAGTCGCAACCACTCTCCCCGCTGGAGCAGGCATCCTACATCCTGGCAAAAAGAAGAAGATGGATGAGGACCTCTCCACTACACGCAAGCCGACCGCTGCGCAGAACGCGCTGATCGACAAGGCGATTGCCCGTGAAAAGGTCATCGTCAAGACGGTCAAAGAGCGGGCTCCTCTCGTGGAGACCTACATCCAGACGATGAAGCCGGATCCCCTTCTGGGTCAGGTTCCAGAATCTGATGAGCACTTCCTCAGCCGCGTCGACTTCAAAAGCGTCATCGGCGACAACTCTTATGCGGTCAACAAGGAGACCTCAAAGGGCTCCAGCAACGACGGCAAACTTGGCTTCTTCAAGCACTCCGTCTCTTTCGTCGGTGGCCTCGGCAACAGCCTGCACCTGAACTTCCACGAGTCCGGCTTCGTGCAGATGCTGCTGATGGACTCCAACAGCTTCGATCGTCAGCATTACACCTTCGGCTACGTACGCAACGACTTCCTCGGCAACACTCCGACGGCGGTCTTCGACGTAACCCCGATTGAAGGCAAGAAGTCCTTCGGTCGCTTCTTCGGCCGCATCTGGATCGAGGCGCGAAGCGGAAACGTGGTTCGCTTCAACGGTGACTTCGCCGGTACCCAGGAAGATCAGAAGGAGTTCTATCACTTTGACAGCTGGCGGACCAACGTCCAGCCCGATCTCTGGCTCCCGACCTCCTTCTATGTGGAAGAGAGCGATCCTAAGAGCGTCTCCCGCACTCTCAAGTTCAAAGCCATTAACCACATCTGGGGTTATGTGCTGAAGGTCCCGCCACCAGAGAGCGAAAACACCTCGATGGACGTCGTCGGTGCAACCGACGTCAGCAACGAGGCACAAGACGTCAGCCCTCTTGGTGCCCAGCGCGCCTGGGTCCAACAGGCAGAGGACAATATCGTCGAGCGTCTCTTCCAGGCTGGCTTGCTCGATGCGCCGAGCGAGTTCGACAAAACTCTTGAAGCACTTGCTGGCAACATTCTGGCGTACAACAACATCACACTCTCCAGGCCGATACGCTGCCGAACACTGCTGACCGAACCGCTGGAGTCTCTCGCAATTGGCAATACCATCGTTATCTCAAAGAGCTTGCTCGATACCACTGGCGTTGTAACTCAGGACGGCGCGCAGCAGATGGGCAACCTCAATGCGATCCTGGCCTTCCAGATTGCACACATCATTCTCGCTCACCGTCTCGACACCAAGTATGCCTTCAACGATCGTCTGCTCTTCCCTTCTACGACGGTCTTCAACCGCATCCCGATGCACCACACCGACGCCGACAACGCGGCAGCAGCAAAGAAAGCGATGGAGTTGCTCAATGCGAAGGAACTCGAGGGCGGACAGCAGTACTTCAGCCTTTACCTCCAGCAACTGCAACAGCGAGTTAAGAATTTGAAAGCGCTCAACGAGCCGATGATCGGCGACGGTCTCGTCAAGAGCGACACAGATCCTACCTTCTGGATGCAGGCCATCACGGCTAAGGGCCCCAAACTGGACATGAAGGATCTGAAACAACAGGCAGCAATGCCATTGGCCAGCTTCCTCCGCTTCGACCCCTGGACCGATCAGGTATTCGTCCTGCACTCGGCCTTCGAGCCTCTCCTAACAGCAGCCGATAAAATGCCTTTTGAGGTTGAGCCGGTCTACTTGAAACTTAGCTACTACAAGGCACCCGCAGAACCTGCAGCCGCTCCAGCCGCACAACCGGCGACCGCAGCTCCTGCCGACAACACCGCAGCACCAGCCGCAGCAGCACCGGCTGCCACTCCTCCACCAACCAACGCACAACAAAACTAAACCCGAGAGCGTGGATGGACCCTGGTCATTCAGACCGTCCGCGCTTTTCCTGTCTCGGGCCCGCTCCCAGGCCACGGCGCATACATCAAATTTTGTTTGATAAGGAGGCACACTGTTGAAGCGGCATATTCTTATTGGCTGTTTCACCTGCGTCCTTAGTCTGACTCACTGGTCGCATGCGCAAGCCGTCCCGACCGCCTCTCGCACTGCCGCGATACAGATCGGTGCCGCAGGAACATTCATAAGCCCCGACTATACGCAGCATTATATTAAGGGAATCTCCATCTACGGCAACTACGATATCGGTCAACACCTGGGAGTCGAAGGCGACATTCACATTTCGGTCATCACGCCCGGCGATATCAGCGAGAACTCTTACCTCCTGGGCCCGCGCTACAAATGGCATCACAAACGCTTTGAGCCCTACGTCAAAGCCCTGTTCGGTGTCGGCCGCTTCGGCTTCCAGTCTGGCAGCTTTAACACGCCGGCAACGTTTACCTATTTCCAATATGCGCCCGGTGCCGGCCTGGATGTGCGAGTAACTCGGCACATCAACGTACGCGCTTTCGATGTTGAGTTCCAGAAGTGGCCCAGCTTTGAACCCAATGGCCTTTCCCCTATCGCCTACACGTTTGGTGTTGCTTATACTTTGCGCTAGCCGGAGAGCTTGTCTCATGATGAAGTTGTTGCTTTACCTCAATGTCCTGTCGCTACGCTATTCAGCCTGCGGTAAGGAATACGCTGTTCGACAGGAGTGCACGTGCTGACAAAGGTTGTTCTTTTCCTGGGCCTGTTGGGGGCCGCATCCATGCTAAGCGCGCAGGCCAATCCTACGGCAACTCGCGCAGGAGATCTCAAGATCGGCGGCGGCTTCTCCACCGCGGACTCCGACTACGGAAATCGGTTCAATGGTGGCGCTGCCTACTTTGACTTCGACTTTCTCCCTCACATAGGGGTAACGGGCGAGTTCCATTTCGTCAAAGATCAGAACGATCTCTATGAGAAGACCTATGAGGTCGGCGGCCGTTACTTTCGCGAATATCGCCGGTTCGTTCCTTACGGCAAGGTCCTCTACGGGCGCGGCGTATTCAACTTCCCTGTCACCCCGGACGGATTCCGCCCAAACCTCGCCTATAACCTTATAGCTGCCGGTATTGGCACCGATTACAAGGTAAAACCCTACCTCTACGTTCGCGCCGACTGGGAATACCAGCAATGGTTTGGCTTCGCGGGCTCCAGTCTTACCCCCAACATCCTCACGCTGGGTGCGGCCTATCGCTTCCGGTAGAAGATTCTTGATCAGACGCACGTAAGCCAAAACAGGAGAAGCCCCGGTCAACGCCGGGGCTTCTCCTGTTAAAGCTGCTAATTGTTAGAAGTGATACGCAATGCCGATCGAAGGAGTCGAGATAACCTCATAGCGATTGGTATTGAAGATATTGCCCGGAAGGCTGAAGGTTGGAGTCTTCACCAGGAAAGCACGATACTCCGCCCGAATGTCGAAGCTTGGGCTTAGCTCATACGCTACACCGCCGCCAAAGAGAGCACCGATATTTGTATTCCGCTTAGCGTCCAGGTTGGTCGATCCCGCATCCTTGAACGGCGAGAAGAACATTACACCCGGACCAGCTTCAAGAAACGGGTTAAAGTGCTTGAAGTTCAGGTTGAATACATATGCGGCACTGAACTCCTGCTGCAGGGTATGGATGCCGCCGTTGGCCTTCCCGAAGACCTGATAATACTGCGTGTTTTGTTGGTATCCGTAGTTAACTTCAAGTCCGCTCCGCGGCGTCAGTAGATAGCGGTAGCTGGCAACCAGTCCAATAGTCGTGCTTGTGTTTTTCTGCACGCTGTTCCCGGTAATCTGTGGGGCAAACGCAGCGCTTCCGCTTACGCTCACGTCCTGCCGGCTCTCCTGCGCATAACCGGCTGCCGCAGATAGCGTCAGCACCCCCAACAACAACATCGTCTTCTTCATTCTTCGCTGGATCCCTTCGAATTCGCCCATAACTTCCTACGCTGTCCCGCAGGCAACGCGCTTCAAAAGTTATGGCACGCCGTAATCACTGTTCTTCATTGTAACCGCACCGCTGCCCGAAGTTGTACTACCGACGCAAGAAGGGCCGGAGGATCTGCATCTCTCCGGCCCTATTCCCACCTTTCGCCTGACACCTTATTGCGGCTGAGGAGGAGGAGTCGCTCCCTGTCCACCCTCGCGACTCTCTCTACGCTCCTTCATCTGAGCCTGCAGAGCGTCATACTTCGTCTTCTGATCGTCGGTCAACATCGCGCGTATCTTGGCCTGCGAGGCTTTGCGGATGTCCATCATCTTCGCCCGCTTGTCAGCCTGAGGAGTCGTGGTGTCCTGACGCAAAGCCATCATCTGAGTTCGTGAATCGTCGTCGATCGCCTTCACCTGGGTCACCTGATCAGGAGTCAGGTTGAGCTTCTTCGTCAGGAATTCAACCTGATGCTCCTCCCGTTGACCTGCCCCCCGATGGCCGCCATTCGGTGGGCCCGCCTGATCCTGCGCGGGCGGCGGAGCCGGGTCCTGTGCCATCGTGGGAAGTGCGCTCAACATCGTGGTGCATAGCGCCAGAAGAGCTACTTGCAATACTGGTTTACGAAATAGTGTCGTCATCGGATTCTCACTCTCATACTGCATCTGCCGGAAGAGCTTCTCCGGTGGTCAATCTACTCGTACAGACGCTCTTTTTTTGCAAAGGTTCCGCCGTCTCGCAAAATTCACAGCCCCATTTACACTCCCCGTTCGGCCTGAAAGCAGTAGGGATCGCCATGCGCCGCCGCATAGGCCTCCACCACGTTGAGAAAGGCCAGCGCAGCATGCGACAGGCTAGCCTGCCTGCGATACACCAGCCTCAGCTTGCGCTCTATCTGCAGCTCCGGCACCTGAACCCGCACCAGCGCCCCGCTCTCAAGCTCGGTACGCACCGTCAGCCCCGGCACCAGAGCCACGCCATTCCCCATCTCGACAAATCGCTTGATCGCCTCCAACGATGGCAACTCCACCCCCATCTGCAACGGAGTCTTATGCCGTTTGAACGCCTGAATAACCTTCTGCCGCTGCGGCGACGGAATGTTATGCGCAATAAAGTTTTGCCCCCCAAGCTGCCGGATCGACACCTTCCCTGCCCCGGCCAGGGGATGTCGCGGATTCACCACAAAAGCCAGCTCATCCCGGTACACAACCATCGACTTCACCTGGGTGTCGTCCGGGCGAAAAGAGAGCACTCCCAGCTCCACAGAGTGCATCAGCACCTCGTCCGAGATCCTGCTGGCCAGCGTTCGCTGCACCGCCAGTTTGATCCTGGGGTTCTGCCTCCGAAACTCATCAAGCAGCGGCAGCAGATAAAGGCAGGTGTACTCGTTCGCCGCCAGGTTCAGCCTGCCCCGGTGAAGCTCCCGCAACTCCGTCAACGCTCCCGCCGCCTCATTCCGCAGATTCAGCAACTTAGAGGCATACTCCCGCAAAACCTCCCCCGCGTCGGTCAGCGTTCCATCTCTCGAAGAGCGCTCAAACAGCACCTCTCCCAACTCCCCCTCCAGTTTGGCGATTGCCTGACTCACCGCTGGCTGAGTACGATGGAGGCGTGCTGCCGCTCGCGAGAAACTACGCTCTTCTGCCACCGCCAGAAACGTCTCCATCTGGACTAAGTCCAATCCTTACCTCCGTGCAGCCGAGATCTATCGCTTGAATGTCTCAATTAGAATTTCTGATAAACCTGCAAACCATCATAAGCATGCATTATGATAACGTCCAGATCGAGAGTGCCAAATCCAATGTCCTCGCATAATCAAATCGTCTTCTTCGACACCACCCTCCGCGACGGCGAACAGTCCCCCGGCTGCACCATGCACCACGACGAAAAGTTGCGCATGGCCCACCAGCTGGCAAACCTCGGCGTCGACGTCCTCGAGGCCGGTTTCGCCATCGCCAGCCAGGGCGACTCCGACTCCATTCGCATGATCGCCCGCGAAGTTCGTGGCCCCCGCATCGCCTCCCTCGCCCGCTGCAAACGCGAAGACATCGAAGCCGCCGCCCGTTCCATCGAGCCCGCCGAGAAGGCTCGCATCCACACCTTCCTCGCCTCCTCCGACCTCCACCTTGAAGCCAAGCTGAAGATCACTCGCGCCGAGGCACTCCATCAAGCGGCGGAGTCCGTCCGTCTCGCCCGCACTTTCGCCGACGACGTCGAGTTCTCCGCCGAGGATGCCACGCGCACCGACCCGGACTTTCTCGTCGAGATCGTGACCGTGGCCGTTCAGGCCGGAGCCACCACCATCAACATCCCCGACACCGTCGGCTACACCACGCCCGACGAGTACGCCGCCACCTTCCGAATGCTCTTCGCAAAGGTCCCCGGCATCGTTGGTCCTGATGGCAAAGACAACGTCATTCTCTCCACCCACTGCCACAACGACCTGGGCATGGCCGTCGCCAACACCCTCGCGGGCATTCAGGCTGGAGCCCGTCAGGCCGAGTGCACCATCAACGGCGTCGGCGAGCGCGCCGGCAACGCCGCACTCGAAGAGATCGCCGCAGCCCTCATGGTTCGCCGCGACAAGCTGCCCTACACCAACAACATCAAACTCAATCAGCTCTATCCCACCAGCCAGATGCTCGCCGAATTCATCAGCTTCGGCTGCTCGCCCAATAAGGCCGTCGTAGGCGCCAACGCCTTCGCGCACGAGTCCGGCATTCACCAGCACGGCATGATGGCCAACCCGCTCACCTACGAGATCATGACGCCCGAGTCCGTCGGCGTCCCCGCAACCAACATGGTGCTCGGCAAACACAGCGGCCGCCGCCTCCTCGAGCAACGCCTCACCGAACTCGGACACTCGCTCACACGCACGCAGCTTGACGACGTCTACCATCGCTTCACCGAACTCGCCGACCGCAAAAAATCCATCTACGACCAGGATCTGCTCGGTCTTCTGCATTCGGACAAGTCCTCCGTTACCACGCACTAGATCTACGCAAAAGGAAAGAGCGTCATGCGACTCAAAATTGCAGTTCTCGCCGGCGACGGCATCGGCCCCGAAGTAACCCATCAAGCCACAAATATTCTTCGCGCTGTAGCTGAACTGGGCGGACATGAGTTCACCTTCGTCGAAGGTCTCATAGGCGGCACCGCCATCACTGAGACCGGTTCTCCCCTGCCCACGGCCACGCTCGACGCTGCCCTGGAGTGCGATGCCGTCCTCCTCGGCGCCGTTGGCGACAACAAGTTCAACGCGCTCCCTCCCGACAAGCGTCCCGAAGCTGGTCTTCTACAGATCCGACAGGCTCTCGGAGGCTTCGCAAATCTGCGTCCATCCATCGCCTACACCGCGCTCAGCGAAAGCTCCCCGCTGCGGCCCGAAGTCACCAAAGACGTCGACATCCTCTTCGTGCGCGAACTCCTCGGCGGACTCTACTTCGGCGCCCCACGCTGGTGGGACCGCGAGAGCAACGAGGCCATCAACACCATGCGCTACACCCGCGACGAGGTCGTACGTGTAGCCCGCGTAGCCTTCGAACTCGCCAGCAACCGCCGCCAGAAGGTCACCTCCGTCGACAAGGCCAACGTCCTCGAGGTATCACAGCTTTGGCGAGCCACCGTCACCGAAGTCGCAAAGGACTATCCCGCCGTGACGCTGGAGCACCAGCTCGTCGACTCGATGGCGATGCACATCATGAACATCCCCCGAAACTTCGACGTCGTACTCACCGAAAATCTCTTCGGCGACATCCTCTCCGACGAAGCTGGCGTCATCACCGGCTCCCTCGGCATGCTGCCGTCGGCAACCATCGGCGGCGCGGTCAATCTCTACGAGCCCGTTCACGGCAGCGCGCCCGACATCGCCGGCACCGGCAAAGCCAATCCACTCGGCGCTATCCTTACCGCCGCGATGGTCCTCCGCCACTCCGCCAATCTCGAGCAGGATGCCAAGGCCGTCGAAGCAGCGGTCAACAAGGTTCTCAACGCCGGCTACCGCACCGCCGACATCGCCCGCGGGCAGCAACCCGGCCAAACTCCAGTCAGCACGCAGGAGATGGGCAAGCTCGTACACCAGGCCCTGGCCGAGTCCATCGACCGCCGGCAGGCCATGCACGCCGTCTAAAGGACATGAGTTTGAGATTCAAGACGGCCCTGGCAAACCTCGCAATCACCGTAGCGTTGGTCTATCGCTGGCTGCGGGGAGCACCACCGATGGCGCTCCTCATCACGGCGATCATCATGTTTCCTCTGGTCAACGGTCTGCTGTGGCTCAGTCAAAGGCAGTTCAATCAACCCAGACGCAGTCGCTAAGCAAAATGAAGATGCGCCATGCCATCCAACTCGCCGCCACTCTGCTGCTCTTCGCAGCTCCGGCCGCGCACGCGCAGATCTCTTCCCCACAAATCAAGCGAGACAAGAAGCAGCCAAAAGAAAACGTCGAATGGCTATGGCAATACGGCCCCCCACCAGCCGACGGCCGTGAGACCCAACTGGTCCTCGATACCCGCTTTCGGCCATTCCTGGCCCAATATCTCACTGCTCCACAAACCTTCTGGGGCAGTCCCAAGACCGGCTACAAACCACTCGACGAGACCGCACTCGACTTCCTATCAGTCCCCGACAAAGTTCTCGCCGACGACAACCGTTATCTCTCGATCACCGGCTGTGTCTTCCGCTTCAACCCGGCGCGCGGCCTCCTCTGGGTCGACCTTGGCCTCCCCCATCCTCTCATTGCCTTCGCCGCCATCGACTGGATCAAGGACAGCAGAACCCCAAGCGAACCCGGCGCCGAGTACACTCTCTGGGTCTTCGCCAACCATCCCATCGACCCAGACCACATCCCCCCGGCGCTCACTCACAGCGTCGCGCGCTGGACCGCCCAACCGCCCTCCGGCAGCACCGTCATTCAACAGATCACTCGCGCCATTCTCGTCGACCCCGACGGCACGCCTCATCAGATTCAGCCGGCAGCCATCGGAGCCAACACATTCACCAAGCCCCAGGATTTCATCAAGTCCCAGGATGACCAGAAAGCACAACCATGAGCACACCCCAAATAACAGTGTCGAATACTCCCAAAACACTCTTCGAAAAAGTATGGCAGCAGCACCTCGTCGCCGAGCCGCAGGGTGAACCCAGCATCCTCTACATCGACCTGCATCTCGTCCACGAGGTCACCAGCCCCCAGGCCTTCGACGGTCTCCGCATGGCAGGCCGCAAGCTGCGCCGCCCCGACCGCACCGTCGCCACGGTAGACCACAACGTCCCCACCAGCAGCATCGAGGACCGCCTGCATATCGTCGACCAGATCGCCTCTAAGCAGATCGAGGCGTTGCGCAAAAACTGCGCCGACTTCGGAGTCGAACTCTACGACGTCCAGTCGCCCGAGCAAGGCATCGTCCACATCATCGGCCCAGAGCTTGGCCTCACCAAGCCCGGAATGACCATCGTCTGCGGCGACTCGCACACCAGCACCCACGGCGCGTTCGGCGCTCTTGCCTTCGGTATCGGCACCAGCGAAGTCGAGCACGTCATGGCCACCCAGACTCTCCCACAGGACAAGCCAAAGACCTTCCGCATCAACGTCGAAGGCACACTGCCCCACGGCGTCACCGCCAAAGACATCGTCCTCCACATCATCGGAGAGATCGGCACCGCCGGCGCTACCGGCTACGTCGTCGAATACGCCGGCTCCGCCATTCGCGCCCTCTCGATGGAAGGCCGCATGACCATCTGCAACATGAGCATCGAAGCCGGTGCTCGCGCCGGAATGATCGCCCCCGACGCCACCACCTTCGCCTATCTCAAGGGCCGCCGCTTCTCGCCGACCGGGGCAGCGTGGGACGAAGCCGTCCAGCACTGGTCCCAACTTGTAACCGACACAGGAGCAATCTTCGATCGCGAACTCACCATCGCCGCCATCGACATCACCCCAACCGTAAGCTGGGGCACCTCACCCGGCATGGTCACCGGCGTCAAATCGACCGTTCCCCTGCCCGACCCCACCGCCAGCGAGGCCGACCAAAAAGCCTTCGAACGCGCCCTCGAATACATGGACCTGAAGCCTGGCACTCCAATAGAACAGATCAAGATCGACGCAGTTTTTCTCGGCTCGTGCACCAACGCGCGCATTGAGGACCTTCGAGCCGCCGCGAAGATCGTCGATGGACATCACATTGCATCGACCGTACGCGCGATGGTCGTTCCCGGCTCGCAGGCCGTCAAACGCCAGGCCGAATCCGAGGGTCTCGACGCGATCTTCAAAACCGCCGGCTTCGAATGGCGCGAACCAGGCTGCAGCATGTGTCTCGGCATGAATCCCGACATCCTCGCACCCGGCGAGCGCTGCGCCTCGACCTCCAATCGCAACTTCGAAGGCCGCCAGGGCCGCGGTGGCCGTACCCACCTCGTCTCACCCGAGATGGCCGCCGCTGCCGCTATCGTCGGCCATTTCACAGACATCCGCGACTGGAACCGAACGGAAGGCTCCTCGCGATGATCTCCCAGAATCAAAGCCGTGCATTCTGGTGGTGCGCCACAATCACCGGTGTTAGTGCCCTTGTCAGCGCTGGCTTTTCTTTGGCAGCGGTCTTCGCTCACAATCCGTGGGAGACTACTGCACTCTACGCTGCCTCGCGCAGCGTAGCCGTGCCGTTTGCCATTCTTGCTGCCATCAATCTGCGGTCGACGCCCGCTCTCGCAGCTCTCGCATTCGTTATGGGCCTCATCCAGCTCTTCGACGGCTTCGTCGGTATCTATGCGCACGACGCCTCGAAGACCTATGGCCCATTTGTTCTCGCTTTACTCACCTTCATCACCCTCGCCCGTCTGCTGAAAACGCAACGGGCCGCCGGAGAACCAAACTAATGCATCCCATCAACGTTCTCACCAGCCACGCCGTCCCTCTCGACCGCCCCAACGTCGACACCGACCAGATCATTCCCAAGCAGTTCCTCAAGCGCATCGAACGCACCGGCTACGGCGACTTCCTCTTCTACGACTGGCGCCGCATTCAGGACGGCCCCAACTCTGGCCAGCCCGACCAGACCTTCGTCCTCAACAAAAATAATCACAAGGGCGCGAAGATCCTCATCGCCGGGAAAAACTTCGGCTGCGGCAGCTCCCGCGAGCACGCCGCCTGGGCCCTCACCGACTTCGGCTTCCTCGCCGTCATCGCTCCCAGCTTCGCCGATATCTTCTTCTCCAACGCAGGAAAGAACGGCATGGTCCTCGTCCGCCTCCCCGAGTCCGACGTGGAAACCCTGATGCACCGTTCAGAAAAAAATCCCGCGCATAAGATCACCATCAACCTCGAAGCCCAGACCATTACCGACGACGAAGGCTTCAGCGCACACTTCGATATCGACCCCTTCCGCAAATACTGCCTGCTGAACGGCCTCGACGACATCGGCCTCACCTTGCGCCACGAATCTGAACTCGACACCTTCGAAAACAAACATGATGCCGAGTTCTGGCTGAAACCCCGACCTGCCACTGCTTGATTCGCGCTGACTCGCTAACCCGCTGACTCGCTTTCCTGAAAGGCTATGACTTTGAGCAACGAACTCAATCCGGCAAAGAGATATTCGAAAGTCCTCACAGAAGGCCCATCCCGCGCCGCCGCACGCTCTTACCTGCGCAGCGTAGGCTTCAGCAAAGAAGATCTGCACAAGCCCATCATCGGCATCGCCAACACCTGGACGGAGGTCGGCCCCTGCAACTTCCATCTCCGCGACGTCGCCGCAGCCGTCAAGCAAGGCATTCGCGACGCCGGCGGCACTCCCATGGAGTTCAACACCATCACCGTCCACGACGGCATCACCATGGGCACCCAGGGCATGAAGGCCTCGCTCGTCTCCCGCGAGGTCATCGCCGACTCCATCGAACTCGTCACCCGCGCCAACTCCTTCGACGGCCTCGTCTGCATCGCCGGCTGCGACAAGAACATGCCCGCCGCCATCATGGCCCTAGCCCGCCTCGACATCCCCGGCCTCATGCTCTACGGCGGCTCCATCGCCCCCGGCAAGCTCCCCCAACCCGACGGCACCATCAAAGAGATCACAATCCTGCAGGTCTTCGAAGGCATGGGCTCACACGCCGCCGGCAAGATCACCGACGACGAACTCGAAGCCCTCGAAGCCGCCGCCTGTCCCGGCCCCGGAGCCTGCGGCGGACAGTTCACCGCCAACACCATGGCCATGGCCGGCGAGTTCCTCGGCATCTCTCCCATCCAGATCACCGGCGTCCCCGCCATGTCGCCCGATAAAGCCGCAGCCAGCCGCGAAGCCGGACGCCTCGTCATGGAGCTCGCAAAGAACGACCTCCGCCCGTCGAAGATTGTCACGCGCAAAGCCATCGAGAACGCCTACGTCTCCGCGTGCGCGTCTGGTGGCTCGACGAATGCGGTCCTCCATCTGCTCGCCATCGCACGCGAGTTCAACATCCCCTTCACCATCGACGACTTCAACGCCATCAGCGACCGCACACCGCACATCTGCGACCTCTCCCCCGGCGGCAAGTACGCTGCCACGGACTATCAAAATGCAGGCGGCAGCCGTCTCCTCGCCAAGCGCCTCCTCGACGCAGGCCTCATCGACGGCAGCCAGATCACCGTCACCGGCAAGACTCTAGCCGAAGAGGCCGCAGCAGCAGTCGAAACACCGAACCAGGCCGTCATCTATCCCACAGACCACCCACTCAAAGCCACCGGCGGCCTCGTCATCCTCAAGGGCAACCTCGCGCCCGAGGGCTGCGTCGTCAAAGTCGCTGGCCACGAGCGCCTCTTTCATCAAGGCGTCGCGCGCGTGTTTGAGTCCGAAGACGAGTGCCACGCCGCGGTTGAAGCCGGCAAGATCAACCCCAACGACGTCTGCGTCATCCGTTACGAAGGCCCACGCGGAGGCCCAGGCATGCGCGAGATGCTCGCCGTCACCGCCGCCATCAAGGGCATCCCGGAGCTCAGCGAAACAGTAGCTCTTCTCACCGACGGGCGCTTCTCCGGAGCCACACGCGGCCTCATGGTCGGCCACGTAGCACCCGAAGCCCAGCTTGGAGGCCCCATCGCCGCCGTCCACGAAGGCGACACCATCACCTTCGACATCCCCAACCGCAAACTAACCCTCAACGTCCCTGAAGCCGAGATCGCCAAACGCCTCACCACATGGAAGGCCCCCGAACCCCGCTTCAAACGCGGCGTCTTCGCTAAGTACGTCAACACCGTAAGCAGCGCCAGTGAAGGAGCAGTGACCACTTAGTCAAACCATGACACGCAAGGGCAAATACGTTCTTTATGGCGCAGTCGCAGTAATCTTGCTGGCGGTTCTGCCATTCCTCGCGATCTTGCCATTCGCGGCGTCAAACGCCGTTGCTGCTGGTTATTATCTCGTCTTTACTAGATTGCCCTCACTAGGTGAACTCAATGGCAGCTATTCAGCAAAACCAACTTGGGGAACCGCGTCATTGGTTATAAACCGCGATGGCAGTTTTGAGCAGAGCGTTTCAGAGACCGGAACAACTCCGAAGACCCTGCAAGGACGCTGGTCTGAACAAAACGCCGATGGTGGACACGCTATTGCTGTCACGTTATCTCCTTACATCAATGTTCAAGAAGATCAACCCAGAGACACATACAAAAGCTACACCGTGAACTTCTACAAACGAAAGTTCGGAACAACTTTCGGCGTTTTGAACGATGACACGGGCTTGCAGTACACAAAAATCCACGACTGACCGTTATAGAAACGATGGAGGCGATCATGAAAAATCAACACCCCCAACTCACCGGAGCCGAAATCATCTGGGCCACGCTCGTTGGCGAAGGCGTGGACAAGGTCTTCGGCTACCCCGGCGGAGCCATCCTCCCTGCCTATGACGCGCTGCGCAAGTTCCCGATTCACCACATCCTCGTGCGACACGAGCAGGGCGCATCGCACATGGCTGACGGCTACGCTCGTGCTTCGGGGAAGGTCGGTGTGTGTATTGCCACCAGCGGCCCCGGCGCGACGAATCTCGTCACCGGCATCGCAACCGCCATGCTCGACTCCATCCCCATCGTCTGCATCACCGGACAGGTAGGCAGCAAAGTCCTTGGCTCCGACGCCTTTCAGGAAGTCGACATCACCGGCATCACTCTGCCGATCACGAAGCACAACTACCTCGTCACGCGCTCTGAAGAAATCGCGCCGACCTTGCGTGAAGCCTTTCAGGTTGCGACCAGCGGCCGCCCTGGTCCTGTGCTCGTCGACATCACCAAGGATGCACAGCAGAACACCGCCACCTTCAACTTTGAGTCTGCTGCACCCGCGTCCTACCGCCCTCACCCGATGCTGCGCGCCGAGTCCTCCTCCATCCAACAGGCGATCGAGCTGATTCAGCATGCCAAGCGGCCTGTCATCCTCGCCGGCCACGGCATCACGCACTCGGGCGCGGAAGCGCAGGTTCTCGCCTTCGCTGAACGCCAGCAGATCCCCGTTGCCAGCACGCTGCTTGGGCTTGGAGCCTTCCCCACGTATCATCCGCTCTCGCTCGGGATGATGGGAATGCACGGCGAATCGTGGGTCAATAACGCGATCCAGCAAGCCGATCTGTTGCTCGCCTTCGGTATGCGCTTCGATGACCGCGTCACCGGCAACCTCGCACACTACGCGCCAAACGCGAAGAAGATTCACATCGAGATTGACCCCTCCGAGATCAACAAGAACGTCCGCGCGGACGTAGCCCTCATCGGCGATCTCAAAGAGGTTCTCGAACTCCTGCTCCCGCTTCTCGACTCCACTGGCTACACACTCGATCGCGACAAGGGCACGATCCGATTCGGCGATGGAGTTACTGGCAAGCTTCCCGCGTCCGGCAGTCCGGGCGGCTCCCGTCAAGGCGGCGGAGCGGCAGGAAACGTGCCATGTGCAACCACCGACTGGCTCTGCGAGATCAACGCCATGAAGGGCGACGCTGCCGTTCGCGACATCATCAATCTGCCCGACAATGGCCATCTTTATGCAGCCCATGTCATCAACGACATCTGGCGTGAAGCACACGCCGCGGGCCGCGCCGATCGAACCATCATCGTTACAGATGTCGGGCAGCACCAGATGTGGGAGGCGCAGTATTACAAGCACGATGCGCCTCGCTCGCTGATCACCAGCGGAGGCCTTGGCACCATGGGGTTTGCGCTTCCGGCGGCGATTGGGGCGAAGGTCGCTTGTCCTGAGAAAGATGTCTGGGTGATCGCGGGCGACGGCGGTTTTCAGATGACTGCTGCTGAGCTTTCGACCATTGTTCAAGAGGGTTTGGCGATCAATATTGCGGTGATCAACAACGGGTTTCTGGGCATGGTTCGGCAGTGGCAGGAGGCGTTTTATGAGAAGAACTATGCGGCTTCCCCGATCCTGTCGCCTGACTTTGTGAAGCTGGCTGGCGCGCATGGTATTGATGGGGCGCATGTTAGCGAACGAAAGCATGTGACTCCGACCGTTACGAAAGCGCGCACCAGCGGCAAAGCGTTTCTGATCAACTTCCAGGTTGAGAAAGAGGATGGGGTTTATCCGATGATCGCTCCCGGGGCGGCGCTTCACGAGATGGTGCGGCGGCCGGCGAATGATCCGCTTCTGGAAACGGCGGAGGATGAATAATTTTTTCGTCTTTCCGCAGAAAAAATTCTGGCTGTGGTGCGGGAGCGAAGATCGTCGTTTTTCCCTTGTTTTTGAGGGGTGTTTTGAAAAAAACGGTGTTCTGAACGTGGTTTTTTGATGGTGAGAACGTGGTGAAATGCGTGGTAAACGTGGTGCGTTAGCAGCGTGTTTTTGACCGTCGAAAAATACGCCAGGTTTTTGAAGTTTATTTTTGTCCGTAGCGCGGTTTTGATCTTTTGAGAGAGGGATTGCCGATGCCAAGTCGATTCGGAGCTGGAGCGAGTAGAAAGTTCGGAGTCGTCGGATGCGTGGCCTGGCCGCTTCTGGGCATCGCGTTGTCTGCGGCTGCTGCGTTGGCTCAATCTGCTGTGCCAGTTCAGGCTGCTCCGTCGGCTCAAGCTAGTGCCCCGGCTCAAGCTGGTGCGTCGGCTGAGGCTGCTCCGACCACACCGCCGCCACCGCCGGGTCAGGTTCGCATCCGGGTGATCAATGCGCTCACCAATGAGCCTGTCCACGATGAGAGGTTGAATGTGGCTCTTCGCGTGGATCAGATCGGGTCGGTTGCCATGGGGACCGACAAGAACGGGATCATCCTGGTGGATCCGAAGAAGGCGACGATTATGCGGATCCTCTCGAATATGTATGCGGACTGCAGGCCGCGGAGCGAGCTCTACACCAACTACTCCGTCGCCGCGATTCTCAGCACTGGAGTCACAACGGGCAATCTTTGCAGCAGCGCGAGCCCGAAGGCAAAACCCGGCGAACTGATCCTCTACGAGGTGCCCAAGACCTATCTTCGGCAGTACCCTGCACCGCCTGTCGACTCCATGCCCCACAGTCCAAACTAAACGCCGTACTCGTTTGAAAGGCACTTATGCTCCACACTTTTGTAGCTCTGGTCCAAGACAAACCCGGCGTGCTGACGCGTGTCGCCTCGCTGTTTCGCCGTCTCAACATCAACATCGTCTCGCTGACGGTGGGGGAGAGCGAGCGGGCCGATGTCTCGCGTATGACGATCGTCTGCGAGGCGCCGGACCATGCCGCGCATCGCATTCGCGCTTCGCTCTACAAGCTTGAGATCACGGTGGACGTGGATGAGGTGGGGCGTGCCGACGCCGTCATCCGCGAGCTTTGCCTGGTCAAGATCGCAGCCGGGCCGAAGACTCGCTCGCAGATCTTCGAGCTTGCCAACGTCTTCCGGGCGCGTGTGGTCGATCTTGCGCCCGAGTCGGTGATGCTCGAGATGACGGGCGCGGCCAGCAAGATTGAAGGGCTGATCCAGGTGCTCACCGAGAGCGGCTACACGATCCTTGAGGTCTCGCGCACGGGGCGCATGGCGATGCGGCGAGGGCATCACACCAGCCGCGTGCTGAAGGCGCTCGGCACGCCTGATCCTGACCACCACGATGAGAAGTTGTTCCATGAAAAGCCACACGCGGACGAGATTCTGCCGAATGAGTTTGCAGAGGGCGAGGGGTGATCCGGTTCAATAACAAACCGAAGAAGCAGACCAAGGCAAAAACCTCTCTGATACCCAGATTGTTTTTGGTGGCTGGCGGCGGCGCGTGCATCCTCATGGGTGTGAATCAGATCCATAAAGGCATTTTCGTCTGGAGAAACGGATATCTTCAAACCGTTTATGCAGGCGGAGCGATTGGCGCTGGCGCTCTCCTTATTCTCTTTGCGTTTTTACCGGTCGGCGATTGGATCTACCGCCGGATTACGACGCGACCTCAACTCGACGAGCCGCAGCATAGCTCACGACGTTCAAGACTTCACAAAACCCTAACCAATAATCAAAATAGAAAAAAGGGAAAAGGACACAATGGCTAAGTTTGCGGAAGATGAGATCTGATGCCGAAACGCCAGCCAAGCCAGCGAAAAAAACTCTCTAACTTTCAAGCGAGACTAGCCGTTTTTGCAACTGGCTTGCTGTCCAGTGCAATGGGAGTCGCGTATCTGCGAGGCGGCGTCTTTTCTTTCACGAACGCACGGTATCACCAGACGGTCTTTTCAGCGGGCGTAATCGGCACCGGCATTATCCTAATGATGTTTGCGCTCCTCCCCGCCGGTGACCGTATCTATCGTCGTATTACCACGCGGCGCGAGCTGAAGTTCACGCACCACAACCGACATTCCCACCCAAACAAAACAGAAGACTGACAGACTCGAAAGGGACACAATGGCAAAGGCATACCACGACGCAGACGCAGACCTCTCTCTTATCCAGGCAAAGAAAGTTGCCATCATCGGCTATGGCTCGCAGGGCCATGCGCACGCGCTGAACCTGAAGGACTCGGGCGTTGACGTTCGCGTGGGGCTGCGCAAGGACTCGCCCAATGCGGATCGCGCGCGCAAGGCCGGGCTTCAGGTCGATACCGTCGCCGAGGTTTCGAAGTGGGCTGACGTCATCATGAACCTGACGCCGGACCAGACGGCGGCGAAGGTCTACCACGCAGAGATTGAGCCGAACATGAAGCCGAACGTGACGCTGATGTTTGCGCATGGCTTCAACATCCGCTTCCGCACCATCACGCCTCCTGCGACGGCGGACGTCTCGCTGGTTGCGCCGAAGGGCCCTGGCCATCGCGTTCGCGAGGTGTTCACCGAGGGCGGCGGCATTCCGGGCCTCGTCGCGGTGGAGCAGGATGCGAGCGGACATGCGCTGGCGCTGGCGCTGAGCTACGCCAAGGGCATCGGCTGCACCCGCGCGGGTGTGCTTGAGACCACGTTTACCGAGGAGACCGAGACCGACCTCTTCGGCGAGCAGGCGGTGCTGTGCGGCGGCACCAGTGCGTTGGTGAAGGCGGGGTTCGAGACCCTCGTCGAGGCCGGCTACCAGCCTGAGCTTGCGTACTTCGAGGTGCTGCATGAGCTGAAGCTGATCGTCGACCTGATGTACCGGGGCGGGCTGGAGTATATGCGCCACTCCATCTCGGACACCGCGGAGTGGGGCGACTATGTGGCCGGACCACGCATCGTGACGCCGGAGGTAAAGAAGGCGATGAAGGGTCTGCTGAACGATATTCAGGACGGCAGCTTTGCGAAGCGGTTTATCGCGGAGAACGAGACGGGCCGCCATGAGTTTACCCGTATCCGCAAGCAGGAGGCCGCTCTCCAGATTGAAAAGGTTGGGGCTGAGCTGAGGAAGTCCATGCCGTTTCTCGACCCGGTCGTGGTAAAAGATGGGCAGGTTCACAAAGCGTGAGTCCGTACGTCTAAGAATCTGTCCTGCCGGACGGGCTCCCTGCGCGGGAGGGCGGTCACTTCGTGACTTGTATACCGCTTCGCTTGGCGCTCCCGTTGGTCGCGAACGAAGATGATTCCGACCAACGGGAGGACCACGCGAAGCTCTAAAAAGGCGTGCGAACGCCCGCCGAATCGGGGTCCCCACAAACAGGTCTTCGTTTGTGGGGTGACTAAGCGCAGGAGGCCCGTCCGGCAGGACATTGATTTACGAACCAAAGATTTACCAATCGAAAGGCAGGGGGCGGCATCCAATCTGGTGTCGCTTCCTCCGTTTTAATCTCAGATGATCCTCAAATCCGTAACTGTCGCGTCGTCCGGCTAAGACTCTGCTTGAAATTCAGGAGCAGAGAAACGACTGCGAAGCCGAACCTCTGTAACATGGAGAGGAAGATCTGCTGAACCGATTCAGACGTTTGCGTGACAGAAGGAGTTCCAGGCATGGCTACTGTGGACAACTATGAAAGCCTCCTCCCAACACTTCCGGCTCCTGCGGTAGATCAGGATGCAGCTTCGCCGGCTCAGCCGTCGCCGGTTGCGGATATTGTTGCGGCACTTCGCACGATCACTCCGCTCGACGGTCTGACCGAGGAGGAGTACACCTGGCTCGCGACTAAAGGCACCGAGCGTATGGGCCCGGACCGGTCGATCGTGTTTCGCGAGGGTGAACCGGCCTGCAATATGAACTTCCTGCTGAAGGGCGAGGTTCAGGTGCGGCGGCGCTTCACGAACGCACCGCTGTTTATTGGCCGGGCGGGCTCGATGACGGGCAAGCTTCCCTTCTCGCGCATGAAGAACTATGGCGGCGAGGGATACTCGGTGGGTCCGGTGTGGGCCATCGATATTCACGAATCGCTGTTTCCGGAGATGCTGGTTGCGATTCCGTCGATGGGGCAGCGCTGTGTCTCGGCTCTGCTGGATCGCGTACGGGAGGTTACCCGTATGGAGCAGCAGTCGGAGAAGCTGAATGCGCTGGGCAAGCTGGCTGCGAACCTGTCGCACGAGCTGAACAACCCCGCCTCGGCCGCTCAACGCTCTGCCGCCAGCCTGTTCGGGGAGCTGAAGGAGTATGGCGAGCAGAAGTACAAACTTGGCAACCTGTGCCTGCCGGACGAGACGACGCAGAAGTATAAAGCCTGGATCGCGAATGCACGGGCGCGTATGTCTGCCTACACCAACCTGCCCAAGGGCTCGCAGAATCCGCTGGCGAACACGGACCGCGAGGAGATGCTGGTGCAGTGGCTGAACGCCCACAACGTGCCGAATCCGTGGACGATCGCGCCGGCGCTCTCGGAGACGACGCTGGCGTTTGACCTGCTCGATGAGCTGGCGGAGATTGTGGGGCCGGAGGTGCTTCCGGTCGCGGTGGCGACGGTGGCCAGTTCGCTGCGTGTTGAGCGGATGGCGGAGACGGTGGTCGACTCCACGGTACGGATCTTCGACCTGATCAGCGCGATCAAGGACTACTCGTACATGGACCAGGCGCCGATCCAGGATGTCGACCTGGCACAGTCGCTTGAAAATACGCTGGTTATGTTCAACTCGAGGCTGCGAAACGTCAAGGTGGAGCTGGAGTTCGATCCGAATCTGGAGACGGTGAGCGCTTATGGCAGCGAGCTGAACCAGGTTTGGACGGCGCTGATCGAAAATGCGCTGGACGCGATGAACGACATGGGGACGCTGCGGTTGCTGACAAAGGGCGGCGGCCAGATGGCGCTGGTGGAGGTTTGGGACTCAGGCCCGGGGATCGACCCGGCGATTCGGTCGCGGATCTTTGAGCCGTTCTTCACCACCAAAGCACCGGGCCGTGGGCTTGGACTGGGACTCGACACGGTTCAGCGGATCGTCAACAAGCACTCCGGGTTTGTTACGGTGGAGTCGAAGCCGGGAGCTACCTGTTTCCAGGTCCGGATGCCGCTTGATCGCCTGCAGGCTTACTAAAACCAATGGGGAGAGTCGCTTGACCCTCCCCATTGCGTGTTCAGCTTTAGCTATTTTGTGATTTCGACGCCACGCCAGAAGGCTATGTGGTGCTTTACGTTGCGCGCGGCCGGCTTGGGATCCGGGTAGTACCACGCCGCGTCGGGGTTGTCCTGGCCGTCCACCACGATGGTGTAGTAGCGGGCCTGACCCTTCCAGGGGCAACTGGAGGTGGTCGAACTGGGCTTCAAAAACTCTCGTTTTACCGACTCTTCGGGGAAGTAGATGTTTCCCTCGACGGTCTCATAGGTTTCGCTTTCGGCCAGCGTCTGGCCGTTCCAAACTGCCTTCGCCATAATCCACTACCTGCATTCTTTTCAACGAGTTACGTACACGAGCTGAGCCAGAAAACCCGCGCCGGGAGCATTCGGGAGACCTTGGAGCCGTGATGCATTTGTAACAGAAACGATGCAAAAAGGGAAAGTCTTCGGGTCATCCGTCGTGGCTCAGGTCCTGGCTCAGACGGAGGGTGTGGGCAACCCAAAATTCTTGAGAAACCCCTCGTAACGGGATCTGGCAGCGGGGTAGGCGTCGATCAGAGCAGCGGTCTGCGCCATGAACCGGTTGCCACTCTCCTTCTCCGTTTCGGCGTGGAAGTGGTGGAACTTGGCGTAGAGGAGAATCCCCTCGTTGTTCGTGTCCAGAAACAGATCCGGGTCGAGTGCGCCGCGCAGGACGAGCGACGCCGCCATCTCCCAGTAGCTCAGCGCCTGCCGCCACGAAGGGTTGTGCTCCGCTTTGACATCTCTCGAGACGACGCGCAGCTCCTCCAAGGTCTTCGGATCAAACTCGAAGACGAGAAACCGCCGCGCCTTGCGCAGAGTCTCCTCCCGGCGCATCTCGTACAGCTTCAAGATCAACTCAGCGTCTGCTGCTGTGGCCATGTCGTTCCCTTGTCTATGGTTAAGCTACGCTCTCGACAACGGCCCGGGTCTTCTCCGGGTCGGGCCGCTCGATGACGGGCACGGGAGCCGGCCCTGCGATCTTCTTCTCGTAGGTGCAGGGCGGAGTCGTCGGCTCTTCCTCGGGTGCGCCCTTCTTCTTGCGGCGCTTGGGCAGGGCCTCGCGGTTGTTCGGGCAGACCAGGTAGGTACCCTTGTCGTTGACCACCTCGAGAACATAAGCGCTGTCGCACTTCGGGCAGGTCTGGTTGACCAGCTTCAGGTTCGAAGCGAAGTCGCACTTGGGATAGTTCACGCAGCCATAGAAGAGATCGCCTCGCTTGGTCTTGCGCACGGCGATATCGCCGCCATCCTTCGGGCACTTTACGTCGAGCAGCTCCTGCTTGATGTACTTGCACTTAGGATAGCCGCTGCAACTGATGAACTCGCCGTACTGACCGTTGCGGAGCAGCAGTGGTTTGCCGCACTTCGGGCAGGACTCTGCGAGCTGGACCGGCGGCTTCTGCTGCACCTTCTGATTCAGTTTGCGAATCGTCTTGCAGGGTGGATCTTCGTTGTAGCCGGGGCAGGCCATGAACGGGCCCCAGGGACCATTGCGCAGCACCATCGTGCGTCCGCAGTTGTCGCAGGCCTCCTCTTCGGGCGCCTCGTCGGCTCCGGGTGCGCTGAGGTCAGGCTTCGCGGCGAAGTTCTCCTTGGTGAAGTCGCAGCTTATCGGCTCGACCGTAACTTTCTTCCCTTGCTCGGCAGCTTCAGCGATGGCCGACGCCATCTCCTTCGCGTCGCCGACCTCCTTGGAGTACTCGACCACGTCTTCCGTCGTCGCCTTCACGATCAGCGGGAAGGCAAACGCACTTGTAACCTTTTTCGTTACAGCTTTGGGATCCTTCTTCCACGGACCAGCCGCAATCGTCATCGGCTTTACCTTGGTGAAGTTGCTGCAGGAGTAGAAGCTGCCGAACTTGCCCCACTTCAGAATAAGAGGACTGCCGCAGTTGTCGCAGATCTCGTCGGTCTTCTGCTCCATCCGCTTGACGTCTTCCATCTTGTCGCTGGCGACGTTCAACTCCTTCTCGAAGTGGTCGTAGAACCCGCTCAACAGATCTGTCCAACGCTCCGTCCCATCTTCGACGGCGTCAAGTTCGCCTTCAAGCGTCGCGGTGTAGGCCGTATCGAAGATGTAGGGGAAGTTCTTCACCAGTAGCTTCGTAACGACGGTGCCAATCTCGGTCGGCACAAACTTCGACTGGATCTTCTTCACATAGTCGCGATCCTGAATCGTATTAATGATGGAGGCGTAGGTGGAAGGCCGGCCGATTCCCTTCTCTTCAAGGGTCTTCACCAGACTCGCTTCGTTGAAGCGCGGCGGCGGCTGGGTAAACTTCTGCAGCGGATCGAGTTTTTGCAGACGCAGAGCCTCGCCGTTGCTCAACTCCGGCAACCTTCGCTCAGCTTCATCCTCTTCCTCGGTCCCGGCCTGCGCAGCGGCATCAGCATCTGCGGTCGACTTCGCGCTCGCCTCTTCCTTCGCTGCTTTATCTTTGGCTGACTGGCGCGCGCGCTTCTCTTCCTCTTCGAACTTCAGGTGTCCCTCAAACTTCAACACACTGCCGGTCACGCGGAAGTCATAGCCAAGCTTTGCCTGCGCAACAATATCTACGGTCGTCTGGTCGAAGACCGCAGGCGTCATCTGGCTCGAAACAAAACGCTGCCAGATCAGCTTGTAGAGTCGGTACTGCTCGTCGCTCAGATACTTCCGGATCGAGTCCGGGGTGTACTTCACACTTGTGGGACGAATGGCCTCGTGAGCGCCCTGCGCCTCCACCTGCTGCTTTTTGCCGACATACTCGTTCGGAGTTGCAGGCAGATACTTCGCGCCGAGCTTGCCGATGAACTCGCGAGCCTCTGCAATCGCATCTGCGCTGACGCGGGTCGAGTCGGTACGCATGTAGGTAATAAGACCGACTGTGCCCTCTGCGCCAATCTCCACGCCCTCATATAAACGCTGCGCCACGCCCATCGTGCGCCGCACGTTGAAACCGAGACGGCCAGCCGCATCCTGCTGCAACTTACTCGTCGTAAATGGAGCCTTCGGATTGCTTCTGCGCTCCTTCTTCTCAACCGAGCGAACGCTCCACTTTGCGACCTTCAGTTCGCTGACAACCTCATCGACAGCCTCTTGATCGGGCAGCGCGTTCGACAGAAAGAGCTCTTTGCCCTCTTCATCTTTTCCGTTGGCAACACGCGCAGGAACACCGTTGACACCGACGAATCGTGCCGTGAAGCTCTGCTTGTTCGCAGTCGGCTCAAGCTGCGCATCGATGGTCCAGTACTCGACTGGATTGAAGTCATTGATCTCCTGCTCGCGCTCGACGATCAGCCGCAGTGCGACGGTCTGCACACGTCCTGCGGAGAGCCCGCGCCGAACCTTGTCCCAAAGCAGCGGAGAGACCTGGTAACCCACCAGCCGATCCAGCACGCGACGCGTCTGTTGCGCGTCCACAAGATCCTCATCAATATCCCGAGCATGCAAAAACGCAGCCTGCACAGCTTTTTTGGTGATCTCATTAAAGGTGACACGCCGAACCTTCGACTTGTCCTTCATCATCGGCAGCAACTGAATAGAGAGGTGCGCGGCGATCGCCTCGCCTTCGCGATCCGGGTCTGGCGCAAGGTAGACCATGTCCGCCTTCGACGCCAGTTTCTTCAGCCGATCCACCACCTTCTCTTTCCCCGGAGACACAATCAGCGTCGGCTCGAACGTCCGTCTCTTCAGCTCCACGCCGATGTCGTTCTTCGGCAGATCCATGATGTGGCCGATCGAGGCCTCCACCACGTAGTCACTGCCGAGATACTTCCCAATCGTCTTCGCCTTCGCCGGCGATTCGACGATAACTAATGATTTACCCATTTGTTCCCTTCATCCACCAGAACGCATTACCGAGGCAAAACGTTCCACACTTCCTTATTCCATTGCGAACCTAACACGAGTTCCGCAAACGCGTCATCTCATCATGATTGCTCAACTGACGAAATCGAACTGAGAAGGTCATAGCACAGCAACTACAGTCGACGAGCCGACCCACGCTGTGGATAACCCGCCAAGTCAAACGAAACCCTGAGCTTACGTTTATCTTTGCGGCATCCGCTTTGCCGCAGGAATCAACCTTGCCACTGCGACTCAAAACGTCCGCACATAATTTTTTCCTGGCAGTTGCCGAACGCGCCCTCGAAGCTCCAGCTCGAACAGCGCGGTGAAGATCTCTGCGGATCCCAACTCCGCCTCCAACTGTTCGATCAGCTCGTCCAGTTGCGTCGACTCGTCGTGCCGCAACCGCTCGAAGACGATCCTTTCGTGCTCGGGAAGCGGCGTATCGTTAAATAGAGATGCAGCCCCCGCCGGTTTCGATTCAGAGCCTCCCCCAGCCGCCGCCTGCTCGTCCTCCAAAGCCAGCCTGATCTCGGAGGGCAGATCCTCCCAGATATCCTCCCAGGTCGCGGTCAGCTTAGCCCCCTGTTTTATCAGGGTGTTAGGCCCCCATGCGTTCTTGTTCGTCACGTTGCCCGGGACGGCGTATACATCGCGATTCTGCTCCATCGCACACCGCGCCGTAATTCTGGTTCCGCTGTACTCAGCCGCTTCGATGACCAGCACGCCGACGCTCATTCCGCTCAGAATCCGGTTGCGGATAGGAAAGTTTTGCGGCGCGGGAAATGTTCCGAGGGGATATTCGCTCACGATCGTTCCGCCGGTGGCGACGATCTGCTCGGCCAGCTTCTTGTTCTCCTTGGGATAGATGACATCGATGCCCGTGCCCCAGACCGCGACCGTTTTTCCTCCTGCCTCGATCGCACCCTTGTGCGCCGCAGTGTCGACTCCGCGAGCCATACCGCTCAGAATCACCATCCGGCGATTCGCAAGATCGCGTGAGAGCAGCTCCGCCATCCCTGCTCCGTAGGGCGAAGGCTGACGCGTTCCAACCACCGCAATGCCCGGCCGTGCCAGCAGAGAGACATCGCCGCGTATCCAGAGCGTCGACGGTGGATCATAGATCTCGCGCAGCCGTTCAGGGTAGGCCTCATCTTCCGGCGTTAATATGCTGCCGCCGGCTTCAGCCACACGCTTCAACTCATCTTCCGCTGCGGCTTTGGCTTTGCCCTCAAAGACAAACTGCGCAGACTGCGCCGACATCCCCGCGCCTTCCAACTCGGTCAGCGAAGCCTCAAGCACACGCTCCGCAGCGCCCAGCCGATTCATCGCCTTCCAGATTCTTGTGGGGCCCATTCCCGGCGTCAGCGTCAACGCCACCCATGCCAATCGTGCCTGGTCCTTCACCACTGTTGCATCCTGCTGCGCCAAAGCCATTCATGGTCCTCTTCGTCGTATGCTTCGCGGGCCTCTCTAGTCTGCGACTCCAAACATCGCCGACCGACAGAGGCTCACCGTCACTGTATCGCATCTCAGGCGACAGGGTCGGAGGCGAAGCTCTCGGCAAGAATAAAAGACGCACCGCTCATCGCCAATGCAACTAGCAGGCTAGTGACCTCGTCCCCATTGCGCGGGTTGGCTGCGACGCGGGGCACGTGAAGAATAACGACCCAGATAAAAAACATCATACCCAACAAGACTGACGCGGTTCGCGCCATCTGCCTGGTGACGATCGCCAGAGCAGCTGCGACAAACGCCACTCCGACAAAGTAGGACCAGAAGAGGCGCGCGGGAATCCATGCGGGGACAATAGTCGCCACAAACTTCGCATACAGAAAATGCTGCACGGCGAAGACCACCAGCGCGATGGCAAACGCAACGCGCCCGAAGGTGGCTAAATGCGACAAGGCCTTGTTTGTTGGCTCGAACCTGAGTCCGTCCGGAGTCTCGATCCGAGCCAGCACGAAGGCGCCACCCATCAAAGCCAGAAGCTCGAAGCCGCTGGTCCAGGGATCGGGGCTATGCGGCTGCGCGATGAACCTGGGGAGCTGCAGAAACAGGACGTATAAAAACAGAGCAACACCCAAAAGCACAGTCGCCAGCCGCGCCAGTTTTTCAGTCACGATGCAGACTGCAACCGCGATCAGCGCAGCGCCGGCCAGCACAGCCACCGGGTGCGGCCCCGGAATCCACGGAGGGCCAGGGATCGGCCCCTTCAACCCGCCGACGTAGATGAAGTGCTCCACACCAAAGAACACCAGCGCGGCGGCAAAGAAGAGGCGACCGACCTTCAACAATCCATCCATTCTTTTTGCTCCCTTCCCGATTGACCTGGTTGCGTCGTGAGAATCCTACTACCAGATGGCTATCTTTCCTCCTCATCGCACTGCTTGCACTCCATCAAACTCCCGATTCGCGCCGCCCTGCCCTCTTCCGTCGTCACCCACTCGCGCAGCATCCACGGCGGATCGTGCCGCACATGCTGCCCATGTCCGCAGTCCAGCCGGGCCGCCCAGTGCTGCTGTTCATCCTGATAAAAACCCACGACTCGCCTCTGCATCGAGCACGCCTCCTCCACATCCAATAAACTAGTCCTTTGAACACTTCGTCTTCATCTTCCATGCTTCGCGTCGCTGCCATCAACTTTCTCAACCCCGCACCGCTGATGTGGGACTTCGAACACGCACCGCTCGCGCAAGAGCTGGCACAGCGCTATTCGCTGCACTACACCCAGCCCTCGCAGTGTGCCGCCGAACTTCTCGCAGGCCGCGCCGACCTTGGCCTTATCCCGATCGCAGCGCTCACGCCAGAGCTTGCCGTCGTCCCGGGCTGCACCATCGCTTCGCTAAATGAAGTTCGTTCCATTCAGCTCATCGTCAAATCTCCTAACACGTTCAGCACGGTGAAGACGGTCTCGGCCGACACCGCCTCCCGCAGCTCGCTCGCCTACGCCGAGATCCTCTTCCGCAAGTTCGCCAGCAACCATCCGGCCTTCCTGCCCGCTTCAGCCGATCCCATTGCGATGCTGCAACAGGCTGATGCTGCCATTTTGATCGGCGATCCAGCGCTGCTCGCCCTCGAACGCCGCGAGCAGATCGAAGCGGAGGTTGGCCCCTGCCAGTGGTTCGATCTCGCCCACGAATGGCACATCCGGACGAATGTCCCCTGGGTCGCCGCGGTGTGGGCCGTGCGGCCAGAGTCTCTCGGGGAACCACGCCTCTCCGCCGCTCAACTGGTCGAAGACCTTGAAGCCTCGCGCAATCACGGCCTTCTGCACATCGAAGATCTGGTCAAAGAGTGGGCCCCGCGGATCGAACTGAGCCCCGCTGTCATTCGTCACTATCTCTCCAGCAACATCCACTACGTTCTGAATACGGATTGCATGCACGCCATTAAACTCTTTCGGCAATACGCCGCGGAGGTCGATGTTCTCCCCGCGCTGCCCGATCTCCGCCTCCTGTAAACCCTCTGTTATACTCGCCGCTCCACCAATCTTCAGAATTTCAGCGACTTCTCCTCCCTGGGTCGCGTCTTAATCTCTATGAGCCTGCGCGAAGCTGCCACGATCCTATACAAGAGTCTCGCCGCCGCCGCGCAGACGGCTGCCGCAGCACACCGCGCGCGCAGTCCATTCCTCCATCTGCTCTTCAGCTTCGGCCTCTTCGGCGTCTTCCTGGTCTCGATCGTCGACAGCTCCTTCGTTCCGCTGCCTCTGCCCGGCATCACCGACATCATGATCATCGTGCTTTCCGCGCAGCATCAAAGCTGGTTTCTCTTGATCCTGCTCGCAACGATAGGCTCCGGGCTCGGCGGATGGTTCAGCTACCAGGTAGGCCAGTCAGGCGGGATGGCTTTTGTTGAAAAACGCGTGCCTCCCAAGATCTTCAAGCGTGTCCGCGAATGGATGGAAAACCACGCCATTCTCTCCGTTGCCCTGCCGGCGATTCTGCCGCCGCCGATGCCGCTAAGCCCCTTCGTCCTTGCGGCTGGCGCGCTGAAGATGTCGCGCAAGAAGTTCCTCAACACCTTCATCATCAGCCGCGCCCTTCGTCACGCCCTCGCCGCCTGGCTAGGCATTCACTACGGACGGCACATCCTCCGACTCTGGAACAGTCTCTCCGACAAGTATGCGACCCCAGTTCTCATCGTGATCTGGACCGGGATTCTCGCAAGCTGCACCTTCGCCTTCTGGAAGCTCTACAAGACCTCACGTGCGGTCCACCCACGCTCTCGACGCCTCGCCAAGCCCTCCAACACCACCGCCTAAGCCCAATTCCTTACGCCACAGCCTTCACCCGCGGTGAGAACTTACGCTGGTAGTATGCCGTGATCAGAATAATTGCAGGCACACCGATCATCGTCGGCCACAGCCAAACGTACCAGTGATTGCCAATAACCCGCGTTAACGTGACCACGCTGAAGGCCGACCACGCCGCAATGTAACTCCCGATAAAATTTCCGAGATGCGTGTACCACCAGAACATCTTTTCCTTCGGCTTGCGCACGAACGAGAGCAACTGCGTCGCCGCGCCTCTCATTCCGATGAATCCGAACACCACGCCCACCAGCGGAATCACCTCCATGGATGCGGGACGGAACCACGACAGCCAGGCCAGCAGCGCACTCGTCGCAAAGGTAACGACGCCCGCAATCCAGTCGATAGGCTCCGCGCCTCCGCCGCGCGCCAGCTCCTTCAATCGCAGAACGCGAAATCCCGAAAACGCAAAGTAGAAGCTGAACACCGCCACCAGGGCCAGAAATCGCACCGGGAAGAAGAACGCCATCGGGATCGCCGTCGCCGCGACCACCCCCATCGACCACAGATAGACCTTCCCCCAGCGTTTATGCTGCTTGCCACCCTTTGCAGTAGCCAGTGCAACGGGAGCAAGCAGAAACGACGATGCGCCCGCAGCAATATGAATCGCAAGAAAGATCTTTACCCACAACGGATCGAGTGCATGCATCACCGCCTCCTTTTTCCCTTACTCTCTATCTCATCCAACTCCGCGAGCGTCTCCCTGCACCACTTCAACATCGCTACGCTGTAGTGCCGTCCGTAGTTCAGCGTCATCAACCAGTAGGACAGATTAGGATCGTTCGCCTCTTCCTTCCGCAGCTGCTTCGCCGTGGCGGTGTACACCTTCAGCGCCCGCTGATGAAACTCCATATTCGAGGCCACATGGTCCCGATTGACGCTCGTCGAGACATGCGCTCCAAAGAAGAGTTTCAGCAGCAACTCGTTCCTCGCTACCTCATCCGAGACCGGAATCTTCAACCACTCGTGCAGTCGCTCGCGTCCCTCTGCTGTAAGCGAATACAGGTTCCGATCCGGCTTTCCTTTGTTGCGCTCGGTCTTCTTCTCGACCAGACCCGCTGCCGCCAGCCGCTTCAATCCTGGATAGATCTGCCCATAGCTCTCGCTCCAGAAGTGCCCGATCGATTGAGCGACCATCTGACGAATGTCGTATCCGGACATCGGCCTCAGGCTCAGAAGTCCAAGCAAAGCATTGGGAGTCGACCCGCCTTCCATTTTCATAGCTCCAAGATATATATCTAAAAGATACAATAAGCAAGAAAAATCCTCAAAATCTGGGCGGACGAAAATCTGAGGCTAAAAGAAAACGGGTGAAGCATCTTGGCCTCACGCGCTCGAAATCTTTTAGAACCTGTGCCTTAGAACTCCCACCGCAACAAAGTAGCTCCCACGGTAAAGCCAGCTCCAACGCTCGCCAGCAGAACCAGATCGCCCTTCTTCAACCGCTTCTCTTCGAGCGCCGTCTGCATGGCCATCGGAATCGTAGCCGCCGTGGTGTTGCCATATCGATCGATGTTAATAATCACCGACTCCTCCGGCATGCCCAGCCGCTCCGCCGTCGAAAGAATAATCCGCTTATTCGCCTGGTGCGGGATGAAGCAGCCAAGGTCCTTCCCTTCCACGCCGTTGCGCGACAGGATGATCTCCGCAGCCTCCGCCATCTTGCGCACCGCAAACTTGTACACCGCCTGCCCGTCCTGGTGCACGTAGTGCATCTTCGCTGCGACCGTCTCGGCTGTCGGCGGATTCAAACTGCCGCCACCGGGCATATTCAACGCCGCCGCACCAGAGCCGTCGATCTCGTGCCAGTAGTCGACCAGCCCGATCTCTCCCTCTTCGCAGGGCTCGAGCAACACCGCGCCGGCGCCGTCGCCGAAGATCACGCAGGTCGCGCGGTCGGTGTAGTCGATAATCGAGCTCATCACATCCGCTCCAATCACCATCACCTTCTTGTGCATCCCGCTCTCGACCAGCTTCGCCCCCACCTGCAACGCATAGGGAAATCCCGAGCAGGCTGCCGAAAGATCGAACCCCCATGCGCCCTTTACGCCGAGCTTGTCCTGCACCAGGCAGGCAGTCGCCGGAAAAAACATATCAGGCGTCACCGTGGCCACGATGATCACCTCCAGCTCACTGGCCTCGATGCCGCGAGCCGCGAGACACTTCTTCGCCGCCTCCACCGCCAGATCGCTGGTCGCAACCCCTGCATCCACGATGTGCCGCTCGCGAATTCCCGTCCGCTCGACAATCCATTGATCGTTGGTTGCGACCATCTTTTCCAGATCTGCATTGGTCAACAAACGCGGCGGAACATAGGTCCCTACCGAACTGATCTTCGCGCGTACCCGCGTCTGCGGTTTCAACGTCAAACTCAAACTCTCACCTCATCTAGTGTCAAAGCAATAAAGACAAACCGTTTCAAATGAACCGTCGTTCACCGTTGGACCATTCTCTCTGAGAAGCCTACGCGTGTCACGCTCCCTTGACGAGTTCCTTGACGCGCAGCGACCCAAAAAAGACACACTCACCCTGGGGAGATGGGTGAATCAACAAAATGTGCTGAGCGGGAAAAGAGGAGGAGGGATAGTGCACCGGGCGACCTACTGCGCCATTGTTGGAGCCTGCGGCGAAAGTAGTGGGAGGCGAGGATAGTGCACCGGGCGACCTACTGCGCCCGTAATGACCCGTTACCGTTGCTTCCTTCCGGACCTGGCGGGGTTGGCGGGATTACGTCGCGTAGGACCCGGCACATGAGCTAGTTTAGCACTTCAAACCCGAACTGTGCTCACGCGGCTATCTCCCTCTGGTGCAAAACTTCGCGGAGTATCTTTCAGCAGATCTTTTCGCCCGCGGTCGTTGTCATCTCTTGTTTGAAGCAGCTACAATTTTTGGCATATCACGAGGGTTTATTTTGCTCAATCGATTTAGCCGCCGCACCTTCGCCCGTCTGCTTGGATCCGCCGCACTCGCCCCCACCGCACTTACAACCATCGCCACCCCAGCCTCGGCCGAAGTCACTCCCTCCGCACCTGCTGCGCGAACCTTCCCCCAAGGCTTCCTCTGGGGCTCTGCCACCGCCTCCTATCAGGTCGAAGGCGCCGTCAACGAAGACGGCCGCGGCCCCTCCATCTGGGACACCTTCTCCCACCTTCCAGGCAAGGTCAAAAACGGAGACACCGGCGACGTCGCCAACGACCACTACCATCGCTACAAGGAAGACGTGCAGCTGATGAAGGCGCTCGGGCTCAAGACCTACCGCTTCTCCGTTGCATGGCCGCGCGTCTTTCCGCAAGGCACAGGCACGCCCAATCCCAAGGGCCTCGACTTCTACAACCGCCTCATCGACGAGCTGCTCGCAGCCGACATCCAGCCCTACTGCACGCTCTACCACTGGGATCTCCCGCAGGCGCTCGAAGACAAGGGCGGCTGGCAGTCGCGCGACACCTCCGAGGCCTTCGCCAACTACGCCGGCTACGTCGCCGGGCATCTCTCCGACCGCGTCAAGTACTTCATGACCCTCAACGAGATGAGCTCCTTTGTCAACGGATACGCCACCGGCCGTCACGCTCCCGGCCTCAAGCTTCCACCCGCCGGCGTCAACCAGGTTCGGCATCACGCGGTGCTCGCCCACGGCCTCGGAGTACAGGCCATCCGCGCCCACGCTAAGCCCGGCACCAGGGTCGGCCTCGCAGAAAACATCAGCGCCTGCGTCCCCATCATCGAAACGCCGGAGCACATCGCCGCCACCGCCAAAGCCATGCGCGAGGTCAACGCCGGATATCTCACCGTCATCATGGAAGGCCGCTATACCGACGCCTACCTCGCGCACGCCGGAGCCGACGCGCCCAAGTTCACCGACGCCGACATGAAGGCCATCGGCACACCCGTCGACTTCGTCGGCCTCAACATCTACACCCCCACCTACATCCGCGCCGACGACTCCCCCGCCGGCTTCGCCCGCATCCCCTCGCCCGACTCCTACCCGCACATGATGAGCCCCTGGCTCCACGTCGGCCCCGAGGCGCTCTACTGGGGACCGAAGCTCGCCGCGCAGCTCTGGAACATCAAGGAGATCTACATCACCGAAAACGGAGCCTCTTCAACCGACGTCCTCACGCCCGATGGCCACGTCTACGACTCCGACCGCGTCATGTACCTCCGCAACTACCTCACGCAGCTTCATCGCGGAGTCTCCGAGGGCGTTCCCGTCCGTGGCTACTTCCTCTGGAGCCTGATGGACAACTTCGAGTGGGCCGACGGCTACGCCTACCGCTTCGGCATCCACTATGTAGACTTCGCAACGCAGAAGCGCACGCCCAAGGAAAGCGCCCACTTCTACCGCGAAGTCATCGCCCGCAACGGCCTCGCCTGAAAACTATCCTGCCGGACGGGCCTCCTGCGCGGAGTGCGGTCACTTCGTGACGCGTACACCTTGTCTAGGCAAATTAGCGACCCGAGGCCCGAGCGATGCTCGGGAAGAGAAATCTCACGTCGACTAACGGGAGGCCCCATGCAGCGAACCGATCAAGACCGGTATACAAGTCACGAAGTGACCGCGCCGCGCGTAGCGGGCCCGTCCGGCAGGACAAAGTCTTCGAGAAGATTTATCTTCCAAACCAGACGCGTTTTACGCCACAATCCACGCTGTCAAGCCCCATTCGACGCTATCCAACTCATAAGGAAGCAGATCCGCGTGGCACATTAGTTCCACGCCAACAACTATCATAAGAAGAAGGAGAAAAAGCCCCGGACAGATTCCTGGGGCTTTTTCGCAGATCAAAGGAAAGATCCGAAGACGACACAACCCAAGCAGAATGAAGACTTTGCAACGAGGCGCGCAATAAAATCAATACTTTACCTCAACAGTGAACACCAGGTACGCGCATAACCCTAAAAGAATGAAGACTTTGACACTAAAACGCAGGGTGGGAGATACCCGCACAGAGAGCACAGGAAGCAGGTAAAGTTGCTAAACTATAAGACTGTGACCAATCTGGCAACCATCGAAGCCGAACCTCTCCAGGCTGCTGCGCCCCGCCCCAAGGTGGGCTTCGTCTCCCTCGGCTGTCCCAAAAACCTCGTCGACTCCGAAGTCATGATGGGCCTGCTCCACCACAACGGAGCCGAGCTCACTCCCCGCGCCGAAGACGCCGAGATCATCGTCATCAACACCTGCAGCTTCATCGACTCGGCCAAGCAGGAGTCGGTCAACACCATCCTCGAGATGGTCCAGCACAAGCAGCAAAATGGTGGAAAGGCCCAGCGCATCGTCGTCGCCGGCTGCCTGGTCGAGCGTTACCGCGACGAGATCCAGAAGAACATCCCCGAAGTGGACGCAGTCGTCGGCACCGGCGAGCTCGAAGCCATCCTCGCCGCAGCAGGCCTCACGCCCAGCGGCCACGCGCAGGCCAACTCGCCCTTCAACATCCTCCCGCAGGGCACGCCCGAGGCGACCATCCACACCCACGCCATCGGCATGTCCCAGACCGACGGCGAAGTCGCGCAGCTCGAAGCGACCAGCATGCAGCAGGCTGGACAGAATCTGATCGACCGTGCCCCCAGCGCCGTCTCCCAACACTCGCGCCCCCTCGCCGACCCCGAACACGACCGAGAGATCGCGCCGCAACTTCGCATCGTCCAGTCTCTCGCCGAAACAGGCACGACCCACGGCGACGAGCCGCTGAACCACACCGGCGACCACATCGCGCACCTGCCAGTCGGCATAGACCCCGGCAACACCAGCCGTCCCGAAGGCGACCTCCGCCAGCAGCAGGGGCGCTTCTCCCGCGAGTCATGGGACGGTGCCGCCGCAGCGCTGCCCGAGTATCTCTACAACGACGCCACCCCGCGCATCCTCACCACACCGCGCGCGTCGGCCTACATCAAGATCGCCGAAGGTTGCGATCACCCCTGCAGCTTCTGCATCATCCCGCAGCTTCGCGGCAAGTTCCGCTCGCGCCGCATGTCGTCGATCATCGCCGAGGCCGAAAACCTCATCAAGCAGGGCGTCCGCGAGATCACCCTCATCGGCCAGGACACCACCTGCTACGGCGAAGACCTCGGCTTCACCGACGGCCTTGCAACGCTGCTCGACGCCCTCGCCGTGCTCCCCGGCCTGCGCTGGCTGCGCTTCCTCTACACCTATCCCAACAAGGTCACCACGCGTCTGCTCGAGACGATGGCGAAGCACGACACCATCTCAAAGTACCTCGACGTCCCTCTGCAGCACGCCAGCGCCAGCGTCCTCAAAACGATGAAGCGCGGCGGCAACGCGCAGATCTTCCTCGACCTCATCGCCAAGGCCCGCCGCATCGTCCCCGGCATCGTCATCCGCACCAGCTTCATCGTGGGCTTCCCCGGCGAAACGGATGAGGACTTCAACGAACTCGCAGAGTTCGTGAAGAGAGCCCAGATCGACTGGCTCGGCGTCTTCACCTACTCCGACGAAGAGGGCGCCAAGGCCTTTGACCTTCCCGACGAAACAAAGGTCCCCAACCGCACCATCCAGGCCCGCCGTCGCAAGCTGATGAAGCTGCAACAAAAAATCAGCACCAAATCCAAAGCCGAGTGGGTAGGCCGCGAGATCGACCTCCTCGTCGAAGGCGAGTCGGAAGAGACCGAACTTCTCTGGGAGGGCCGCACCTCGCTCCACGCCCCCGAGATCGACGGCAAGGTCTTCATCAACGACTTCGGCCCCCACGAAACCCTCGTCCACGGCACCTTCTACCGCGCCGAGATCACCGAGTCCCACGACTACGACGTAGTCGCCCGCATCCTCGAATAAATCATCGGCATCCGTCGCCGCTCAAGATAGAATTACAAACACAGTGACTCTCACTCTGCAGCTACGGCGCTCGACCCAGCAAGGCACTCTGCCTCTGCTTGCCTGCTGCATCCTGTCCATCCCCGTCATTAGCTCGCTGATTACCACGCGTGGCGCGCCGTAGAGCTTCAGTCTCTCTGAAGTTCGAAGCCGCCACAGCGAAAGCTCTGGCGGCTTTTCTCTTTTTCCTCACAACCAATCCAAGAGGAGTAAGCATGAGATGGACATTTCAAATCACCGCCGCCTCAAGACCAAGAGTTCTCATGCGACTGGTTCAGATCTTCGATCAGCAATCGCTGGTCATCCGTTCGCTCGAACTCGTTCTCCTCAACAACCGGGTCAAGATCAACCTGACCACCGAGGTCGAACTCGAGCTCGCGCGGCGCCTTCAGGCAAAGCTCTATCATCAGGTAGACATAGAAGACGTCGAGCTTCACGCAGGATAGTTTTCCTGCGTGGCCAAACTATCGCGAAGAAGCGACAACCTCCAGCAGCAGATTGTCTCCATCCCGCATCTCAAGCCTCTTGCCGACTCTGCTCAACGTAATCGTTCCCCGGGACGAGCTCAACGAAGTGCCGTTCTCAAAGCCGTACAGCCCCGAAGCCGTAGTCGAAAAGACCCCCATCGCTCGCGGCACAGAAGATCCCGTCGCACCCGCAGGCAGACTGTAGACGCCGTAGTAGTCAGCTCGTCCAACCGTCCGCAATCCGCTCCCGACCACAGACCCCACCCAGCCCGACCGGACCACCTGGTCGCCCCCCACCTGCGTCGTCGTCCAACTCGCCTCGCTCGAATTCCCACGGTCCGAGCCACCCTGCACCGGCAAGAACGTATCGCCCACCTGCACGAAGTTTGCAATCGCAATCGCTCTAGTCTTCATCCCAATCGTCTGCTTGTGATATCGCAAGCTGGTGAACACGATCGACAGAACCGATGGCAAGCCAGCCGTCCCATCTCCCGCCATCGATGCGACGACCTTGCCCTCCAACTCCGCGCCGCGATCGAGGTAGGTCCCCTCCGTCACTGGAACTCGCTGCGTCGTCTTAGCAACCACCGTCGATCCAACGCGTGTCTTCCCCGCACGCAGCGTTCTACCCAGCCGCACCGGCAACGTCACCCCTGCCGCCAGAGGTTCCAGAGTCGATACCGATACACTTCGCTGCGCACTCCCTGAAGCACTCGGCGGCACACCGAGAAGGAGCAAACTCGCCAGGAGGAGCCCCCCTGCCCGGCCTGCAGATAGATTCGTGCAGTAACGAAGCGCTCCCAGCATCCCAGTCTCTCCATCTGAAACAGTGTCTCGCCCACCTGAAACTTTAGATGCGCAGTTCGCATCCACCCATAGGAGTTAAAATAGAGTTGCTATGTCGAACAAATCTCCCGCTGCAAAGATCAAGACCCTCCGCTGCCCCACCTGCCGCAACATTGTCCTTGCCACCGGCGAAGACTTCCCCTTCTGCTCCGACCGCTGCCGCCGCATCGATCTCGGCAAATGGGCCAGCGGTGACTACAAGATCTCCACGCCCATCCAGGACCCCGATCTTCTCGAAGAGCTCGCCCGCTCCAACAAACACAATCGCCAGAACGACGACGACGTGAACTAGTGGCGAACTCCAACATCCAGACCCATCCGCCTTCCGAAAAGAAGACCCTCTGGGCGTGGGCCATCGGCACCTTCTTCGGAACAGGCCTGCTGAAGCCCGGCCCCGGCACCTACGGCAGCATCTCCGCCGTCCTGCTCTGGTACGCTGCGGCCCACCTCCTCCATCCGGCTCCAGTCGCGCTCGCGATCGGCACAACCATCGCCGCGATCCTCGCCACGCTCATCGGCATCCCCGCCGCCACCATCGTCGCCCACGAGTCCGGCCGCGAAGATCCCGGCCACGTCGTCATCGACGAGGTCGCCGGCCAGCTCATCGCCCTCATCGCCATCCCCGCCGACTGGCAACACGCCGCGATCTCGCTTCTACTCTTTCGCTTCTTCGATATCCTCAAGCCGCCGCCCATCCGCCAGCTCGAGCGCCTGCCCGGCGGTACCGGCATCATGCTCGACGACGTAGGTGCCGGCCTCTTCGCTCTCGCCATCGCGCAGCTCATTCACCTCTTTTTTTAGAAACCCCGTCCGGCAGGACACCTTGCACTCCTACCCACGCCGGTCTACGCTAAAACAGCCATGACCACACTTCGTTCGCTCCTGACCCCCGACAAGTCCGACACACCCGCACCGCATCTGGACCGCGTCAAGCCTCTCGCGGCCATGCCCGGCGGCGAGATCGAGGTTCACGGCGCACACCTCGAACCCCACGACACCCTCGTCCCGCGAGCGACCATCGGCGACATCTCAGCTCCACTTCTGCTTAGCCGTCCCACCCGCGCCACCATCCGCGTTCCCGAAGGAACCATCACCGGCGACCTGATCCTGCATCGCAGCGGCCAGTCCAGCAACCCGCTGACCGTGCGCGTCGCGGTGCCCATGGCGGAAAATCTCCACCCCGTCGCCAACCCCGCGGTCGACGCCGACGGCAACGTCTACGCCACCGTCTCCGGCTCGCGCGGCCAGGCCGTTCCCGTGTCGATCTTCCAAATCCAACGCGACTTCCAGATCCGGCCCTTCGTCCGCGACCTCATGAACGCCACCGGCCTCGCCTTCGGTCCCGACGGCTACCTCTACGCCAGCTCCCGCGCCGAGGGCACCGTCTATCGCATCTCCCCCGACGGCGCCATCTCCACCTACGCCGAAGGCATGGGCATCGCCACCGGCATCGCCTTCGACCGCGACGGCAACCTCTTCGTCGGCGACCGCTCCGGCACCATCTTCAAGATCAGCCGCGCCAGCATCGACGGCACCAGCGGCGAGATCTTCGTCTACGCCACACTCGAACCCAGCATCGCCGCCTACCATCTAGCCTTCAACGACGCCGGAACTCTCTTCGTCACCGGACCCACCACCTCCTCCAACCAGGTCATCCACGCCATCGACCGCGACGGCAACGCGACCGTCTTCTTCCAGGGACTCGGCCGCGCCCAGGGCATGGCCATCGACGTGGACGACAACCTCTACGTCGCCGCCAGCCTCCACGGACAGCGTGGCATTATCCGCATCGACCGCCACCATCAGGCCACTCTCGTCGTCTCCGGCAGCAACCTCGTAGGCCTTGCGTTCCTCGAGGACGGCAATGCGACGCTCGCCACCCGCGACGCTCTCTACCACGTAACCATGGACGTCGAAGGACGCAGACTCATCTAGCTTGTCCTCATACCGTTACGCGCAGCAACCACTGCTTCCATTATTGAGTGGGTGAAGCGTCGCCCTCGATCCTGTCGCCAGATCGACCCCGCATCGGTAAAATCGGTACTGACCAGGAATCCTCTACTCTGGACACGATCTGGGATGTGCAAGGCGTGCGTGAGGAAAATACTTTGGAATCGCGGCTTTACAACAGGCTCTTATTTCGGCTCCTCGCTCTACCCATTGCAGCACTTACCATTCTCGCTCTGGTCCTTGGATACGGGCTGCAACGTGTCGAAGAGAGCGCAGACGCCATCGACCGCGCCGACGTGGTCATTCTCCACGGCAACCGGCTGATCAGATTCATCCTCGATGAGGAGACTGGCCTGCGTGGATTTCTCCTCACCCGCAATCCCGTCTTCCTCGAGCCGTTACACTCCGCCGACCTGCAGATCGAGCCCGAGTTCGACACCCTCTACTCCCTGGTTCACCGCCCCGATCAAGTCGCCCGGCTGCACCGTCTTCAGGCCGACCACAAGCAGTGGGAGCTCACCGCCTATCACGAGATCGATTCCTTCCCGAAAGAGACAGCCGTCCTCGATCAGGATCTTCTCGAGCGCAAGCAGGAGATGGACAATCTACGCGCCCAGATGGAGGAGTTCCTGAACATCGTCATCGAGCGTCGCGCCGTCCGTTCCGCCGAAAATACCCTGGTCACTCGAAACGCCAGGATCATCCTTGTCCTCACCGCCGCGCTCATCGCTGCTCTTCTCGCGTGGGAGACGCGAAGAATCTTCCGCCTGCTCACCGCCGCCTACAACCAGCAGATCAAAGAGATCGAGCAACGCGGCGACGAATCCTACGCACGCGAGCAGTGGCTCAACACCACCATCCGAAGTATCGGAGACGCCGTCATCGCCTGCGACACCGCGGGCAATATCGTCTTCATGAACCTTGTCGCGGAACGGCTCACCGGCTGGAAGGAAGAAGAGTCCCACGGGGTCTCGCTGCACACCGTCTTCCCCATCTTCAACGAGGACACTCGCGCCGAAGTCGAAAATCCAGTCGACAAGGTGCGTCGCCTCGGCACCGTCGTCGGCCTGGCCAACCATACCTACCTTGTCTCCAAAGAGGGTACCGAGATCTGTATCGACGACAGCGGCGCACCGATTCGCGACAGCTCCGGTAAGATCATCGGCATCGTCCTCGTCTTCCGCGACATCACCGAGCGCCGCATGTCCGAGGGCGCGCTCATGCGTGCCGAAAAACTCGCCGCCGCCGGCCGTCTCGCCGCCTCGATGGCGCACGAGGTCAACAATCCTCTCGAAGGCCTCACCAACCTCGTCTACATCGCCCGCCGCTCCGACGAACTCGACGAGATTCGCCACCTCCTCTCGCAGGCAGAGAGCGAACTTACCCGCATCGCCCACATCACCCGCCAGTCGCTCGGCTTCTATCGCGAGACCTCCCTCGCCGAGCACTTCAAGCCCGCCACCGTCGTCCACGAGGTCAGCGACTTCTACCACCCCCGCGCCGCAGCTCTCGGCGTAACTCTCCTTGTCAACACCACCACCGAGCGTGAGGTTCTGGGCACCGCAGGAGAGCTTCGCCAGATCCTCTCCAATCTCATCGCCAACGGCCTCGACGCATGCTCTAAGGGAGACACCATCCGCCTCGAAGCAAGCGCGGCCACCGATCCCCGGGACTCCAGGCGTCCAGGCGTTCGCATCACCATCGCCGACACAGGACAAGGCATCCTCCCCGAGCACATCAACAGCGTCTTCGAACCCTTCTTCACCACGAAAAAAGAGACCGGCACCGGCCTCGGCCTGTGGGTCTCGCGCGAACTCGTCGAAAAGCACGGCGGCAGCCTGCGCGTTCGCTCGCGCACCATCACCCCACGATGCGGCACCGTCTTCTCCCTCTTCCTGCCCGTCCAGGGAGGGCGACCCCCAGCCACGGAACTCAACGGACATCAGCCAGAGAACAACCTCGCATAAGCATAATTAGCCGCGAGTGAATTACCCGCTGCGTCAGGCCCCGTGCGTCATCTTATGCATAGGGGGAGTTACCTCATGCCGAACAACACCGACCACGCCTCACCCGAAGACACCGCAGTCGCCGCCTCTGCAGCCGCCGTCTCTGCCGTCTTCGACATCCAGAAGATCGCCGCCAACTTTCCAGATCGCGCCGACACCATGCTGATCGACACTCGCCTCACCGACGAGCCGCACGCCAGCGCCCGTGTCTTTCGCGTCTACCGCCCAGTCACGGCGCACTATCACGCCACCTGCGACGAATACCTCTCCGTTCTCTCCGGCCGCGCAAAGTTCTTCCTCGGCGAAGCCCCACCCTTCGAGGTCGGCTCCGGCCAGCTCATCTTCTTCAAACAGGGCACCGTCCACGGCATTCCTGAGATCCTCGAAGAGCCATTCGTCGTCCTCGCCGTCGACACCCCGCGCCGCGATCCCAGCGACGTCCACTTCGTAGACCCCGCCGACGGCACGCCCGAAAGCTTCCTCGAAAGCAAGCGCCTGTACTGAATCTCCACAAAACTCACGCGTCAACCCATATCATCATTGACAGAATTCACCGAGCCACACGCAAAGCCTGGAAGGCCCACCACCCCTCATGATCGCTGAAATCATCGCTGTCGGCTCCGAGATGCTCACGCCCCACCGTCAGGACACCAACTCCCTCTACCTCACCGACGGCCTCAACGACCTCGGCGTCCAGGTCGCCTTCAAGACCATCGTCGGCGACAATCTCTCCCACCTCACCAGCGCCGCCTCCATCGCCATCGCACGCGCCGACATCGTCGTCTTCTCCGGCGGCCTCGGCCCCACCGAAGACGACCTCACCCGCGAAGCCGTCGCCGCCGCACTCAACCTCACGCTGCGCTCCGACCCCGCCATCCTCACCCAGCTCTACAAGCGCTTCGCCGCCCGCCAGATGGTCATGCCGCCCAACAACGCCAAACAGTCCGACGTGCTCGACGGCGCCACCGTCCTCGACAACCCCACCGGCAGCGCCCCAGGCCAGTTCCTCGACATCACCGTCCTCGACGCCAGCGGCCAGCCTATCCGCAAGATCGTCATCCTCCTCCCCGGCCCACCCAGAGAGCTAAAGCCTCTCTTCGACACCGAAGTCAAACCCCGCCTCGCCGCCGCTCTCCCCCCGCGCCATCTCGCCAAGCGCCTCCTCCGCATGGCCCTCATCCCCGAGTCGCACGTCGACGCCAGAACCGCCCCCATCTACCAGCAATACCCCGACGTCGAGACCACCATCCTCGCCGGCTCAGGCGAGATCCAGCTCCACTTCCTCTGCGCCAAACCCACCCTCGCCGAAGCCCAGCAACGCGTCGACGAGCTCACCGAAAAGATCGAAGCCGAGATGGAAGACTCGATCTTCTCCTCGCACGGCGAATCCCTCGAAGAGGTCGTGCTCCTCAACCTCGGCCTTCGCGACCTCACCCTCGCCACCGCGGAAAGCTGCACCGGCGGCCTCCTCGCCCAGCGGCTCACCGCCATCGCCGGCAGCTCGCGTTACTTCCTCGGCGGCGCAGTCGTCTACAGCGACGCACTCAAGACCACCTTTGCCGGCGTTCCCTCCGAACTCGTCGCCACCAAGGGCCCCGTCTCCCCCGAAGTAGCGCGCGCCCTTGCCGAAGGTATTCGCACTCGCACGGGAGCCTCACTCGGCATCTCCATCACCTGCATCGCAGGCCCCGGTCCCGGCGCTCCCGGCCCCGACGCCGAAAAACCCATCGGCCTCGTCTACATCGCACTCGCCAGCGCCCAGAACACCCAGGTCAAAGAGCTCAATCTCCGCGGCGACCGCGAGATGATCCGCTGGTGGGCCAGCCAGAACGCCCTCGAGCTGATCCGCCACCACATCCTCTAGCCTGAGCTCACACTCGAGCCGCACCCACACGCCGTAAGACCATTCTCATCTGCACTTGCTAAACTCATTCGGACGACAATGAACCCCTGGCTCCTCTCCATTCCGCTCGCCTACCTCCTTGGGTCCATCCCCTTCGGCTATCTGCTCGTAAAAATCTTTCGCCACGAAGACATCCGCGCCACCGGCAGCGGAAACATCGGCGCCACCAACGTCGCCCGTAGCGGAGCCAAAGGCCTCGGCATCGCCACGCTCCTGCTCGATGCCGGCAAATCCTTCCTCGCAGTAAAAATCGCCCTGCATCTCGCGCCCGGCAACTACGACCTCGCCGTCATCACCGCCGTCGCCGCCATCCTCGGACACGTCTTCCCCATCTGGCTCGGCTTCCGCGGCGGTAAAGGCGTCGCCAGCGCTCTCGGCGTCATCCTCGCCCTCAGCCCCGCCACTGCAGCCTGCACCTTCGGCATCTTTCTGGTCGTCTTCCTCCTCACCCGCTACGTCTCTCTCGCTTCGATGATCGGCTCCGCCACCTTCCCGCTCTTCGGCCTCTACTTCCTGCCGCAACGAACTCCCCTCGTCATCGCCGGCCTCATCTTCATTCCGCTTCTCGTCATCGTCAAGCACCACCAGAACATTCGCCGCCTCCTTAGCGGCACCGAGAGCCGCTTCGGCAAGAAAAAGGGAGAGTAGCATGAGCCGAATCGCCGTCCTGGGTGCAGGTGCCTGGGGTACCGCCCTCGCCCTCTCCCTCGCCCGTCGCGGAGGACACCAGATCCTCCTCTGGTCTCACTCCCCCGCCCTCGCCGATCAGCTCAGCGACGCCGGCGAAAATCTGCTCTACCTCCCCGGCTTCACCCTGCCCGTCGACATCCACGTCACCTCCGACCTCCCACGCGCCATCTTCGAGGCCAACATCCTCCTCTGCGTCACCCCCTCGCAACACCTTCGCGGCGTCCTCACCCACATCGCTCCCCTACTCACCCGCGATCAGATCATCCTCAGCGCCAGCAAAGGCATCGAAGAGACCAGCTTCCTCCGCATGTCGCAGGTCGTCGCCTCGGTCACGCGGAACCCCTTCGCCGTCCTCAGCGGCCCCTCCTTCGCGCAGGAGGTCGCCGCCGGCATGCCCACCGCAGTCGTCGTCGCCTCCGAAGTCCCCACCGTCGCCCAGACCATCCAGCGCGACTTCACCTCGCCCAGCCTGCGCGTCTACACCAACGAGGACGTCCCCGGCGTCGAACTCGGCGGCTCGCTCAAAAACGTCATCGCCCTCGCCGCCGGCGTCGCCAACGGCCTCAACCTCGGCCACAACTCCTCCGCCGCCCTCATCACGCGAGGCATCGCCGAGATGACCCGCCTCGCCGTAGCCTGCGGCGGCCGCCGTCAAACCCTCGCAGGCCTCTCCGGCGCAGGCGACCTCATCCTCACCTGCACCGGCTCTCTCTCGCGCAACCGCGCCGTCGGCATCGAACTCGGCCGCGGCCGCCAGCTTCCCGAGATCATCGCCGGCCTCAACGGCAAAGTCGCAGAAGGCGTCCGCAGCACCGCCGCCGCCCTCGGCCTCGCCGCACGCTACGCCGTCGAGATGCCCATCACCCAGCAGGTCGACGCCATCCTCCACCACAACAAGAGCCCCAAAGAGGCCATCCGCGAACTGATGGCCCGCCCAGGCCGCGACGAATAGCCTCTGCAGATGTGCAAGCCTAATTCTCCTTCCGACCAGCGGGAGGACCGAAGCTACCAGCCCGCCGAGAAAAGTTATACAAGTCACGAAGTGACCGCACGAATCGGGGTCCCCACGAACAGGTCTTCGTTCGTGGGGTGGCAAGCGCAGGCGGCCCGTCCGGCAGGACGCCAGCCATATCTTCATCCGCAGCTGGCACGCACGCCGTTTTGCGCCTAAGCTGGTACGCATGCATGATCACGAGCATGATCACGAGCACGATCACGAGCACGGACACATCCCTCCCCCGGACCTTCCCCGACACAAGACCTACATGGGATTCCGTCCGCACATCTTCATCGGCGGCCTCGTCCTCATTGCAATCCTCTTCCTCTATCTCCTCCTGCTCGTGCGCCCCACACTGTGGCCGTCTCCGGCCCACACTGAACCCGCTCCAACCTCCACTTCCACCCCGGCACCGAACTAACCGCACCGTCACGCACCCGAATCGCGTCAGCCATGCAAATCCAACTGCCAGTCAATGCATCCAACACCTCATGAGCCAACCGCAACCCTCCAACAGCGACCCCCATCCTGAAGAACGAACCAGCGACTCCTCCTTCCTTCCCGTCGTCATCGCCTTCGCCGTGGCAATTCTCGTCATCATGGTCGCGGCCATCATCTTCATCAAGACAAGACAGACCAAAGCCATCCCCAACCCAAAGGAACCGCACCCAACCTCGCAGGTCATGCCAGCCGGCCCATCGATCAACCCGGCCGACGCGATCAGACTAAGCTGAGACACACTCTGGCCTGAACACGCTGTCTCGAAAACTACAAGGAACAAGCATGAAGATTCTCGTCGTCGGTGCTGGTGCTGTAGGAGGTTACTTCGGAGCACGTCTCGTGCAGGCCGGCCGCGACGTCACCTTCCTCGTCAGACCCGCTCGAGCGCAGCAGCTCCAACGCGACGGCCTCCGCATCCTAAGCCCGCACGGCGACGTCACCCTCAAACCGAAGACCGTTACAAGCAGCGAGATCGCCAATCCGTACGACCTCATCTTTCTTAGCGTAAAAGCCCAGCCACTCGATCAGGCGATCAAAGACATGAAGCCCGCCGTCGGCCCGGACACGATGATCTATCCCGTCCTCAACGGCATGCGCCACATCGACTCGCTCGTCCACAGCTTCGGCGACAAGGCCGTCCTCGGCGGCGTCTGCATGGTCTCCACAGATCTCGACGAGCAGAGCCGCATCGTGCAGATCACCCCCATGCAAAAGCTCATCTACGGCGAGCGCAGCGGAGGGATCACCGAGCGCAGCGGAGAACTCACCGAGCGCATTCGCGCACTCGACAAAGCACTCCGCGACGCAAGCTTCGACACGGAGCTCTCCCTCAACATCACCCAAGCCATGTGGGACAAGTGGGTCATCATCGCCTCTCTCGGCCTCATCACCTGTCTGCTCGGCGGTCCCATCGGTGAGATCAACCGAGTCCCCGACGGCGAACAGACCGCGCTTCAGGCGCTCGACGAGTGTGCCGCCATCGGCAAAGCCTGCGGCTTCCCCACCCCGCAACCGCTGCTCGAAAACATTCGCAAACAAGCCACCATGAAAGACTCGCAGTTCACCTCGTCCCTGTATCGCGATCTGCAAAAAGGCGCTCCCGTCGAAGCCGACACCATCCTCGGCGACCTGCTCGACCACGGCCACGCCCACCACCTCGAAACACCTCTGCTCCAGGCCTGCTGCGTCCGCCTCCGCGTCTACCAGAACTCCCTAAAGCACTAGCGGTCGCCCACACCCACCCGGCTCAGCACGTCTAAGGTGGTTCCGCTGTGGGAATATAAGGAATTTGTAACATCTATAGAACTTATTTATTCGTCACCTCGAACCGAAGTCGCGCACTCTCATCGCGCGACGACGCAGTGGAGAGATCGCTGTATTTCGTCTTTACCTCTGCGATCGCTTGTCCTCTCCACGCGGAAACCGCTTTTTACTCAAATCAAACACCATCTCCTCGATCAACGGAGGTCGCTGATCAAAGTCGCTGAACCGAATCCATCGCGGACGGACAACAAAGTACACCAGCCCCGGCCAGCTCTGACGACTCACCCCATCCGGCCACGCGGAGAAGTAGACACTCTTGTACCGCATCAGCTCCTCGCCCACCGGCAAAAACGCCTCACCTTCCAACTGCACCGTCTTCTCTCCCTCCCATCCCACCACCAGGGAGGCCTTTGGATTCGAAGTAAGGTTCCTGTACTTGCGTGTGCTGTTCAGAGTATCGAAGACAATCTCAAGATCTTCCGTCACTGCTATCCCCACAAGCGCAGACTGGGGCGCACCCTCCGCCGAGATGCTTCCCACCACCCCCAGCGTGTGACCTGCGAGGAACCCGTAAAGCTCCGCCTTCGTCATAATCGTCAACGATTCGTCATCATCAACGATAAGCCCGCCACCGCAAAAGTCAACGATCCAAAGCGACTCCGAGGCAGACGCTTTTCATCTCCCTTACTATCTGTACTTTTTTGAAGTCGTCATCCTGACCCTGATCGTAGTCGAATGGGGAAGGATCCCTGTATTTCGTACTTGCTCAATCGACCAGTAGCAAAATACGCCTACTTTGACCTTGCGCTAAAGAGTATTGAACACTGGCGATTCGGCCATACGTCCAACATTGCTAAACTAACAACAGCATGGCTTTTTCTCTCTTCGGCAAACGCGACAAATCCGACCAGCAGCCCGACCAGCCCACCGCAGTAGCTCCAGAGCCGCAGGAGTCAAAGCGCGGACTCTTCGACCGCATGAAGCAGGCGGTCACCCGCACCCGCGAGAGCTTCTCCGAGTCCATCAGCTCCGTCATCGCCCTCACCCGCGAGGTCGATGAGACCACCCTGGTCAACCTCGAGCCTCTCCTGCTCGCCGCCGACCTCGGCGCCCCCACCACCGCCCTCGTCATGGAAAACCTTCGCCAGCGCGCCCTCCGCGTCGGCATCCAGGGCGGCGACGACCTCAAGCGTCTCCTCAAAGCCGAACTCAAGCAGGTCCTCGACAACGTAGCCCGCCCCATCACCCACCCCGCCACGCCGCCCGAGGTCATCATGATGGTCGGGGTCAACGGCACCGGCAAGACCACCACCACGGGCAAGCTGGCCGCGCACTTCACCGCGCAGGGCCGCACCGTCCTGCTCTGCGCCGCCGACACCTTCCGCGCCGCCGCGATCGAACAGCTCGAAGTCTGGGCCCAGCGCTCCGACGTTCAGATCATCAAGACCAAACAAGGCGGCGACCCCTCCGCCGCCCTCTACGACGCCTGCGCCGCCGCCAAAGCCCGCAACACACAGATCCTCATCGTCGACACCGCTGGCCGCCTCCACACCAAGACCGACCTGATGAAGGAGCTAGACAAGATGCGCCGGACGGCAGAGAAGTTGGTGCCCGGCGCCCCGCACCAGACCCTCCTGGTCATGGACGCAACGACAGGTCAAAATGGTTTGACCCAGGCCCGTCTCTTCACAGAAGCCGCCCACGTCACCGGCATCGTCCTCACGAAACTCGACGGCACAGCCAAGGGCGGCATCGTCCTGGCCATAGCAACCGAACTGAAACTCCCAGTCGTCTACGCAGGCATAGGCGAAAAGCTCGAAGACATCATCCCCTTCGACAGCGCCAGCTTCGTCGATTCCCTGCTCGACTAAGCAGTCCTCTCCGACCAACGGGAGGACCCAAGCAGAAAATCAAAGCCATAAAAGGTATACACGTCACGAAGTGACCGCCCTCCGCGCAGGAGGCCCGTCCGGCAGGACAAGCATTTAGCAGTCCCGCCGAACAGGCCGTAGCGCTACCTCTCCGCAGCCAGCTTCAAATCCCGCGAAGACGACCCCACCCGCACCCGCCGCGCATCCGACCGAACCCACTTCTTCTCCGCAACCGACCAGTACTCCAGCGCACGCGGCGACACATGCATCGTCACATCCTTGCTCTCACCCGGAGCCAGCGTCACGCGATCAAACGCCGCCAGCGTCTTCGGCGCAAACTGCACACCATCGGGTTGCTGCTCCGGAGCATCCAGGTACACCTGCGGTACTTCATCACCTGCAACCACACCTGTATTCTTCACCCGCACTGAAACATCCAGTCCGTTATCCGCAGCCTTCGCCACCTTCAGATCCGAGTACGCAAAGCTCGTATACGAGAGCCCGAACCCAAACGGAAACAGCGGCTCGATCTTCTGCTTATCGAACCAGCGATACCCAACATCCACGCCCTCGGAGTACGTCGTCTTCCCATCCACACCCTTATCCGACCGCTCCGGATGCGCCGGATCATTCGCCGCATAGTCCGTCAGCTGCTTCGCCCACGTAAACGGCAGCCGCCCAGCCGGACTCACCTTGCCCAGCAGAACATCAGCCGTAGCCCATCCGCCTTCATCCCCCGGCCACCACATCTGCAGCACGCCCTTCACCTTGCCCAGCCACGGCATCGCCACCGGCTGGCTCACATTCATCACCACAATCGTGTTCGGATTCACGGCCGCAATCTCATCCACGAGCTTGTCCTGCTCCCCCGGCAGCGCGAAGTCAGGCTTCCCTCGCGTCCACACAAACACCACCGCCGTATGCGCCTTCTTCGCCGCGTCGATAGCAGCCCTGTGATTGCTCTCCCGCAGCTCCGGCGTCGTCCAGTTCAACCGAATCTGCTCCGGCTTATTCGAAGTATCGCTGCTCGCCATCACCGTAATCGAGTGCGGCCCCGCCGTCAGCTGCACCGCACGCCGAACATTGTCCAGCCCATCGGTCGTCGGAAATCCATTATCCTGCGTCGCATACTGCACATCGCCATGCACCGTGCCCTTCGCCGCACCCGTCTGTCCAATACGCTTGCCATCGATCATCAACCTTCCACGCGCACCCAGTACCTGCAGGTACATCCAGTACTCCCCCGCGCTCGGCACCGTTAGCGTTCCCTTCCACGTCACCGTCTCGTTCGCAGGCAACGTCCTGCCGTTGCTATGCGTAAAGTCCAGCTGCGCATCCACTACCTTGCTGCCTCTGCTCTCAGTACGCAGCAGTCCCGGCTTGCCATCATGCGACAGCGTGGACGCAGGCACCGGCACACCAGTCATATCGTCGTCCACCGCATACATGATGTTGGCCTCCGGAAAGCCCTTCTTCAGCGCCACCATCGGACTAATCTGTCTCTCCGTAAGCCCCGGACTCCGCTCGCCGAACGTCCCAATCGCCGCAACCTGCCCCGCGCCCGGCCCAATCAGCGCCAGCGACTGCAAGTCGTCGTTCCCCAGAGGAAGCGCATGTTCATTCTTCAACAACACCGCCGCATCTTCGGCAGTCTTGCGAATCACCGCAGCATTCTCTTCCACATTCTGCGCCGTCACCGTATGCTTCTGCTTCCCATCCAGATAGCCGAACCGATCGATCTCATACAGCACCCGCCGAGCAGCAGCCGTAATCGTAGCCTCGGTCACCGTGCCGTTCTTCAGAGCCTCCCGCATCGTCGTCTTGTCGTTATCGCGCGGAAACCCGCCCAGGTCCAGCCCATTCGCCTGCGGCTCCTCAGGAATAGGCCCGCCAAGAATCCCCGCCAGAGCCTCCGGGTCGAGAGGCTTCACCGGCGTAGTGTCAGGCGGCGCCGTCACAAAATAATTGTTAATGAACGCCTTGAACGGACTATCCGCCTCCGCCGCTCCAGGCATCTCCATATCCAGCCCTTCGTTCAGAAACAGAACGCTATGCACGCCGCCCCAGTCCGAGGTCACAAACCCCTTGAACCCCATCTCCTCCTTCAAAATCGTCTTCAACGTATCGCTATTGCCGCAAGCAAACGGCCCATTGATGCGGTTATAAGAGCACATCACCGACGACACGCCTGCGCCAATCGCATCCACAAACGGAGCCGCATAAACCTCATGCAGCGTCTGCTGATCGATAAAGATGTTGTACGCATTCGAGTCGTACCCCACATAGTGCTTCGCCATCGCCATCACGCCCTGCGCCTGCGCCCCGCGAACCTCCGCCGCGCCCATCGCGCCACTCAGCATCGGGTCTTCGCCAAACGTGTTGTACGCGCGCGCAAACGTAATATCGCGGTCGATATTGATAAACGGTTGCAGCACCACATCGATGCCCAGCGACCGCGCCTCACGCCCAATCACCGCGCCATTGGCCTCCGCATCCTTCGCGCTGAAGGTCGCAGCAACACCCATCGTCGCCGTCTCGGCCTGCCCTGCCACCCTCGTCAACAGGCCCGGCGGCCCATCGGCCATCCGCAGCGAAGGAACATGCAGCCGCGGAACTCCCGGTAGATATCCCGCCTGTCCCTGATAAACAGAAGGATCCTCGAGCCCACCGCGAATCAGGTTCATCTTCTCTTCCAGCGTCATCTGCTTCAGCAGCCGGTCCACCCTGGCCTCATCCGCCTTCTCCGCCGGAACCGCCTGCGCCCACGAGGCAACAGACACAACGCTCAATGCACCCAGACAAAAAGCGACTGCAAGATACTTGGTCCGATACTTGCTCTTCTTCAAAGACATAGCCCGATATTCCTTCTCTCTCTGACTGAACCGTGTTCTTTTGCCGCCAACAGGAGAGCAAGAAGAAGCTCCCCCGAATGCCTGTCTACAATCCAGTTGCCTCATGCCGACCGAACGTCTTACACAACTCCAACCGCATAACATCCGAGTCTTCAGCAACAAAGCAAACTGCTTTTTTCAAGTTCGAGGATTGTAGCTGAAACGGCGTCGCTATGGTCTACGCCCAATCAAGGTGCGAGGGCATCTTCCGTTTAAATAGATCGAGGTTCAGCGCTCAGGTAGCTTTCAAGCTCCTGCGAGCCTCGCCCTTACGCCCGCCAAAATCAACAGAAGCGCGTTTGCCGGTATCAACCTGGCAAGACGCTTCAGGGCCCGTATACTCGGGGACGGATATACATCGAGATCATATGAGTCTGCTAGACGAAGAGTTTTGTGCTTGGGAAACCTTGATGCAGTGGCAGTCCCTGTCTGCCAAGAGGCGGGATGGGTTGGTAGAACTCCGCCCACAACCCTCTCCTGCGGAACAGGTCAATGAGGATGCGCTACAGGAACGATGGGCTCAGCAATACCTGAAAGAAGAATTCACTCGCCTCGGGTTTACCAAGGTCGAAGGCCCTTTCAACCGCGGGCCAGACTACCGGGTCTTTCACAAACGACGCTGGCTCTGGGCCGAAGTGGAGACACAATGGAAAAATTATTTCAAGCACGGCCACCACGAAAACCCTGCATTCGACGACGTCGAATATCTGATACTCCTGTCCAGCGAAACGCCATCACCAGATGCGCTTGCGTACTTGCCTCCTCGGATACTCCACATCGACCGCCAGCACTTCCTTGCATGGTATGAAAAAGCTGCAGCGCCGGAGTTGCTGGGGAAGGAGTTTGGCGCACGAGCCGCCATCGTCGCCGGTGCCATGCAGCACCATTGGACGACAATCTGTTCCGATGTCGACCGCGACGATGCTACCTGCCCCGACTGCGACAGCTGCGGCTACTTCGGTGGTGGCGAATTTGGCGAGGCCACGCCTTTCTATCAAGACATGGCTGCGAGATTTCTCATTTCCACCGGACTCTCAGATACCGGTCGCCCCGATCTTCGCAAAGTCAAGGCAGCATCTCTGGAGCAGTTCGTCGAAGAGCATCCGCCAGGAGAGTAACGACTCCATCGACATCCGACAGTGCGTGCTGTCTCTGCTGTAAGAACCCAGAATTCATCGATAACAAAGGCCACACGGGTCCGGAAGTCGGATTGTCAGAAATGGATGATTCTGCGACAGACCGAATGAGAGTTCAGGGCTTGAGGGAACTCCGAATCTGCTGTTGCACCTTCCCGCTCCCTTCCATAAAAATCCACCCAGAACCAAATTCGCCTTCAACATTTACAAAGACTCGAAGTAAGCCCTAAGCCGCTGACGATCAAAACCCTGTCAAGCCCCCAACCCATCAAAACCCGCGCCAGACAAAGAGATTCGCGTGACGTATCAGTTACGCCCAATCCGCTATACTTGTAGAGAAAGAGAAAAGGGTTCCGAGTTTCGGAGCCCTTTCTCGATTAACGAGCTAACCCCTTTGAATGCAGGAATCTGCAAGAAAGTCCTTTAGATAGAAGTTTTTACGGAGAGCCACCCCTTCGCAAGTCTATTAAAATAAAGGTACTTACACGCGGGTAATATGGGGGGGGTACCCCCACAGCCCTGTAGCAGAAAACTCAAGCGGGAACAGTATCAGGAACGAATGGAACTATCCGCAACAACTCGCGCCGCACTGGATGAAGCCTTGATGCAGCGAGCCCTCAAGCTCGCCGCCGAGTCCATCGGTCTGGCCTCGCCCAACCCGCAGGTAGGCTGCATCCTCACCCGGACGCCAGTCGGCGGAGGCGCCCCTATGGTCATCGGCGAAGGCGCCCACCTCTACGCCAACCGCGACCACGCCGAGATCGTAGCCCTCAAACAAGCCGCCCAGCGCGGCTTCTCCACCACCGGAGCCACCGCCTACGTCACCCTCGAACCCTGCAGCCACCACGGCCGCACCGGCCCCTGCGCCGATGCCCTCATCGCCGCCGGCATCAGTCGCTGCGTCGTCGCCACCCAGGACCCCAACCCCCAGGTCAGCGGTCAGGGACTAGCCAAACTCCGCGCCGCAGGCATCGAGGTCGTCGTCGGACTCCTCCAGCAGCAGGCCCGCGACCTCAACGACGCCTTCGCCCACTTCATCCAGCACCGCACCCCCTTCGTCACCCTCAAGGCCGCGCTCTCGGTCGACGGCAAGCTCGCACCCCCGCCAGCCTCCCGCTTCCCCAACCAGCCCCACTGGCTCACCGGCCCCGCCGCCCGCTACGAGGTCCAACTCCTCCGCCACGCCGCCGACGCAGTCCTCACCGGCATAGGCACTGTCCTCGCCGACGATCCACAACTAACCGACCGCAGTGGCCTCTTCGGACCCAATAAGCTGCCCCGCCGCCGCCCACTCCTCCGCGTCATCCTTGACACACACCTGCGAATCCCGCTCTCCTCGCAGCTGGTCCGCTCTGTCGACGACGGCCACACCTCCGGCTACCCCGATCTGCTCATCCTCTGCGGCAAAACAGCTCCCGAGACCAAAATCTCCGCGCTCACGAATCTGGGAGCCCACGTCGAGACAATCCCTGGCCACAATGGCCATCTCAGCCTCCCCTCGGTCCTCTCCACACTAGCCGAGCGCAACATCCTCAGCCTCCTGCTCGAGTGCGGCTCCCACTTGAACGGCGCCTTCCTCCAGCAAAACCTGGTCGACAAAGCCGTCCTCCTCTACGCCGAGACCGAGCTAGGCGACCAGGCGATCCCCTTCGCCCAGGGCATAGGCTCCCCATACCTCTTTGAAGAGTCACTCCATCGCATCACCCGCGCTAACTACGGCACCGACGCCTGCGTGACCGGCTACCTCCACGACCCCTGGCCCATACTCCAGCCCAGGCCCTAGGCCCTCTACTCCCTATTCCCTACTCCCTGTACCCTGTACTTATGTTCACTGGCCTGATCGAAACCACCGGCAAGCTTCTAGCCATCACCCCAACCGCAGGAGCGACCCGCATCACCATCGCCTCGCCCACGCTCACCGCTCGCCTCAACACCGGCGACAGCATCGCAGTCAACGGCGTCTGCCTCACCGCCCTCAGTATCGAGCCGAACGCCTTCCCCCCGCGCTTCTCCGCCGACCTCGCTGCCGAGACCATCGCCCGCACCACCCTCACCCACCTGCGGCCCGACGCTATCCTCAACCTCGAGCTCCCCACACCAGCGGGCTCGCCGCTGGGAGGCCACGTCGTTCAGGGCCACGTCGACGGAACCGCGACCCTCATCTCCCTCACCCCCATCACGCCCAACCAGCCCGATACAGACTGGCGTCTCCGCATCCAGCTCCCCGACACTCTCACGCGCTACGTCGTCCCCCAGGGCTCCATCACCATTGAAGGCATCAGCCTCACCGTAGCCTCCATCGTGGACAACGTGGTAGAGGCGGCCATCATCCCTCACACCTACGCCGCCACCAGCCTCCACACCCTCACCCCCGGCGCCCCCCTCAACATCGAGGTAGACGTCCTGAGCAAGTACGCCGAACGCCAGCACTCCGCAGAAAAATTCACACTCACCGAGAAGTTCCTGATCGCCAACGGCTACTAGCTGACCGCAGAAGAGACTGGTCCCTCGACTAACCCACCTGCAAACATCAGAGCGCATCGAGCACAAAGAAAAAGCGCGGCCAACAGGCCGCGCTTCTTGCACTCACTATCTCGAAGTTAGATCGAGCTCATGTTGTGTAGAAACTCCTGATTATTCCGGGTCTTCGCCAGCTTATCGGTCAGTAGCTCCATCGCTTCAACAGGCGACAGCGGATTGAGCACCTTCCGCAGAATCCAGGTTCGCTGCAGATCCTCCTTCGGTATCAGCAGCTCTTCCTTACGCGTCCCGGAACGCTGAATGTCGATCGCCGGAAACACACGCTTATCCACCAGCTTGCGATCCAGAATCACTTCCATGTTGCCGGTTCCCTTGAACTCCTCGAAGATCACCTCATCCATGCGCGAGCCCGTATCAACGAGCGCAGTCGCAATGATCGTCAGCGAACCGCCCTCCTCGATGTTGCGAGCCGCACCGAAGAAGCGCTTCGGCCTCTGCAGCGCATTCGAGTCCACACCGCCTGAGAGCACCTTGCCCGAAGGCGGAACGATCGTGTTGTAAGCACGCGCCAGACGAGTAATCGAGTCCAGCAGGATCACCACATCGCGCTTGTGCTCCACCAGCCGCTTAGCCTTCTCGATCACCATCTCGGCAACCTGTACGTGTCGCGCCGCCGGCTCATCGAAGGTCGAAGAGATCACCTCGCCCTTCACCGAACGCTGCATATCGGTCACTTCTTCCGGCCGCTCATCAATCAGCAACACGATCAGCACCACCTCCGGATGATTGGCCGTAATGCTGTTCGCAATCGACTGCAGCAACATCGTCTTACCAGTACGTGGCGGAGCCACAATCAACCCGCGCTGCCCCTTGCCCACCGGCGTCAACAGATCCATCACGCGGCCCGAGATATGCTCGCGAACCGTCTCCATCTTCACCCGCTCCTGGGCGTACAAAGGCGTGAGGTTGTCGAACAGAATCTTATTTCGCGTCTCTTCCGGCGACTCGAAGTTGATCGCCTCGATCTTGACGAGAGCGAAGTACTTCTCACCCTCGTGCGGCGGACGGACATTGCCGCTGATCGTGTCCCCTGTCTTTAGGTCAAACTTGCGAATCTGCGAGGGAGAAACGTAGATGTCGTCAGGACCAGGCAGGTAGTTGTAATCAGGAGAGCGGAGGAAGCCGTAACCATCGGGCAGGATTTCAAGCACGCCTTCCGCAAAGATATGGCCCTCTTTTTCGCTCTGCGCCTGCAGAATCTTGAAGATGAGGTCTTGCTTGCGGAGACCGCTGGTTCCGGCGATGTCGAGACCGCGTGCCAGTTTACCCAGCTCCGCGATATTGTGTTCTTTTAACTCGGAAATAGTCATGTTTTACCTGGAAATTTGAATTTTAGGAGGGATTGTTTGGAACTGAGGCGGGATCTGCTTGACGAGGGGGTCGTGCGGAAGGCCGGTTGATGAAGCTTGGAATGCGGGTGGGTGGTAGAGCGGATAAGGGGATTTTATTTGAAAGTAGAGTTACGAGGTGAAACAGCCGCGCGTTAAGCCGCGCGGCGCTCTTGCAATTGTACCTTTTCTACGACAGCTTCGCCAGACTCATCCATGGGGATGGTGTCCTTGAAGCGGTCCAGAACTTCGTTAGTCGTGTCCTGCAACCGCGTATTTGGCTTGTGCAGCTTACGCGTCGCCTTCGACGCCAGTTGACAAAGCTCGTAGCGGTTGTTCACGTGCGTGAGAGCTCCAAAAATAAGATCCGAGCGCATAGTTTTCTCCCTTTCAATTTCCGAAGCGGAAGCGTCTAGTTAGCGCTAACTCGCTCGAAATCATTCAAATGTGGCAAACAATCTTCGAGGACCGCTGCCGTGAATAGCCTCATACATTAGACGCAAAAATCCGTCCGGGGACTCCGCAAATTCATCAGAAATCTCAACTTTCATGATATCTGACATATTGCGTTTGCTAGCCGAACAAACTGCCCAGCTTGCTAAATAGCGTTCCTTGCCGAATCTGTCTCTTCCGTAGGATTCAGCGCTCGCCGCGCCCAGGTGTGAAACAGGAGCCTCGCCAGAAAATCTGGCAAGTCATAAATCATCGCAGAGTACCCGGTCTGTCCTTCAAAGTCTGGCCGGCCCAGAGCAACTACGACTTCAAGGAAAGTAAACTGTTCGACGCCCTAGGTCAATACTTTTTTCGGTAACCCCGGAATAAAGAAATCCCAGAAACGGGATACATTTGTCCCATCACAAAGAATTATCGGCGATTTTCTTCGCCTCCATGTCTATGACCAATAGCTTCGGTCCAAAGTGCGGTATTGAATAGCCTCGGCGATGTGCTTCACCGCTATATCCTGCTCGCCGCCCAGATCCGCTATCGTCCTTGCTACCTTCAAGATACGGTCATGTGCCCGGGCACTTAACCCCTGTTGCTGCATCGCCCGTTCGAGCAGTCGTTCGGCATCGGACGACAACTCGCAATAGGAACGTATCTGCTGCGTATTCATCTGCGAATTAGAAAATATCTGCCGCGATGCCGCCTTTGCCGTTCCTTTCGTCCTCTCCGCAGCCGCACCAAATCGCTCATGTTGCCGCCCTCTCGCCGCCAGCACGCGAGCCCGAATATGCTCCGACCCCTCCGCCGCCGCGCCGCCCCGCAACTCCTTATATTGCACCGCGGGAACCTCGATATGAATATCAATCCGGTCCAGCAACGGCCCGGAGACCTTCGAAACATACCGCTGGATCATCGGCGGCGTACACATACACTCCCGGGACTTGTCGTTGAAATATCCACAAGGGCAAGGATTCATGGCTGCTGCAAGCATGAACCGCGCCGGAAAACTCAGGCTCATGGCCGCCCGGGCAATCGTTACATGGCCATCCTCCAACGGCTGCCGCAGCACCTCCAGCACGTTTCGCGGAAACTCCGGCAGCTCATCCAGAAAGAGCAGCCCGTTGTGGGCCAGCGACACCTCACCCGGCCGCGGCATCATCCCACCGCCAATCAAACCGGCGTCCGAGATCGTATGGTGTGGCGAACGAAACGGCCGATGCGCCACCAATCCCTGCTCAGAGTCCAAAACCCCCGCCACCGAGTGAATCTTCGTCGTCTCCAGCGCCTCTTCGAATCTGAGCGGAGCCAGAATAGACGGCAGCCGCTTGGCCAGCATGGTCTTGCCCGAGCCCGGCGGCCCAATCATCAAAATGTTATGCCCACCTGCGGCCGCCACCTCGAGCGCACGCTTCGCCACCTGCTGTCCACGCACGTCTTTGAAGTCGAAGGGAAAGTGCTGCATCTCGTTCAGAAGATCGGTCGTCTCCACCTTGAGCGGAGTCGCCTTGATGCCACCCATCACCGCCGAGTTCAACAGCTCTCGCACCTCCAGCAGCGACTTCACCGGATAAACGTTGACACCCTCAACGACCGCCGCCTCCCGCGCATTACTCGCCGGAATAATGAGGTTCGGAATCCCTTTGGCGCGCGCAGCCACCGCAATCGGCAGCATCCCCTGCACTGCCCGCAGACTGCCATCCAGACCCAACTCTCCCACCAGCAAGTAATCGCTCAGATCCTTGATGTGCAGTGAGCCATAGGCTCCCAGGATTCCGATTGCAATGGGCAGGTCGAACCCCGAACCCTCTTTCTTGAGGTCTGCGGGCGCCAGGTTGATCGTGATCCGCGTCGGCGGAATCTCGAAACCAGAGTTCTTGATCGCAGAACGCACCCGGTCACGGCTCTCCCGCACAGCCGCATCCGGTAATCCCACCGTGTGAAACTGTTCCTGGTCTAACTTGATGTTGGAAAAATCGACTTCTACATCGATGATGTGGGCGTCAATCCCATACACTGCAGCACTGCGAGCCTTGAAAAGCATGAATAAGCCGATGAACCCTTAGGGGCGGAAGATTTTGCCGAGTATAGCACCCGCGTTCAAAGCGCCCCCTCGAATCAGCGGACACGTGAGAATATGGCTGGCATGAACATGGTAGCCATCAAGAAGGTCAAGTTGAAAGAGCATCATCTCAAGCCGGGACGCACGAACATACTCTTTCCGATGAGAAGGGTTTAAGGCCTTTTCCTCCATTCACGTCACTCGCAATCACACAATACGCCGACGAGCCAGGATATTTCCTAATGCATATTTGCGAAGACAATCTTGGAACCGATACCTTTCACGAGACTCTCGACGAGGCGCTTCACCAAGCTGAATGGGAGTTCGAGGTTCGGCCTGAAGAGTGGATCGACGCTCAAGAGCCGTTCTAGGTTTGAACTTACCCCCGACGCCACTCCAAAAATAATTTTCTTCAAATCCATCCCAAAGATCGCATGTCAAGCCCAAAGCCCATCTAAACCCATGAATCACAAGGAGATCCACTTGGCACTTTAGTTAGATCCGCTTGGCTATACTCTTAAATAAGGGGAGAAAGCAAAGGTTCCAGACCGCATCACACGCTAACTCGTTTGTTTGGAATATTCTGCAGGTAACTTCTTTGTTTGCACATTTTTACGGACCACCACCAGCTGTAAATCATTGAAACGAGGATGTTTACGCGCGGGTAATATGGGGGGTCCCCCCCAGGGCAGAAGGAGCAGAAGAGGACGAAGATGGCAACAAAATCACGCATAGCCCCCTTCCGCCACCTCGCCCTCGAGCACCCGGGAGCCGCAGCTAAAATCCCCCAGGTCCCTACCTCCGGCCAAAGCCAACCGCAGCCCCCTACAATAACCTCTGTGAACACCAGCCTCTTCGAGCTCTTCAAAATCGGTATCGGCCCCTCAAGCTCCCACACCGTCGGCCCCATGCGCGCCGCCCTCCGCTTCACCCGCGAACTCACCGAAAAAAACCTCCTCGAACAGACCGCAAGGGTCAACGTCGACCTCTACGGATCGCTCGCCCTCACCGGCATCGGCCACGGAACCGACCGCGCCATCCTCCTCGGCCTCCTCGGCGAAGCGCCCGACACCGTCGACCCCTACACCGTCGAAACCAAGATCGCCGCCATTCGCAACACCAACACCCTCGCTCTCGGCGGAAGCAAAACCATCCCCTTCCACGAAGCCGAAGACCTCAACTTCCGCCGCAACCAGATGTACCCCGATCCCGCCGTCCACTCTCACCCCAACGGCATGCGCTTCACCGCCTTCGACAGCACGGGCGCAAAGTTGGTTGAAGAGGTCTTCTACTCCATCGGCGGCGGCTTCATCGTCTCTGAGGCCGAGCGCACCGCCGAAAGCACAACCAGCACCCGGAAAGTCCCCTATCCCTTCCGTAGCTCCGCCGACCTCCTCGCCTCGGCGAAACAACACAACCTCACCATTGCGCACCTCATGCTCGCCAACGAAGTCGCGCTACTAAACGACCCGGCAATCTCTATTACTCGCCCGCAGACAATATCCGCTTCATTGCAGATCAATCTTTCAGCCGAACGAAAGATTCGCGCAAGTATCCTCGTCCTCTGGCAAACCATGCAGCAGTGCACCGAACGCGGTATCGCTACCGAAGGTATCCTCCCAGGGGGACTCAACGTTCGCCGTCGCGCCCATCGTCTCGCAGAGCGCCTTAACACGATCGGCTCCAAAGACCCACTCGCGCCCATCGACTGGGTTACCGTTTACGCCATGGCTGTCAACGAAGAGAACGCCGCCGGCGGCAGAGTGGTAACCGCTCCCACGAATGGAGCTGCCGGAGTGATTCCTGCCATCGGCAACTACTACATGCGCTTTATTGAAGGGACCGAAGCAGAGAAGGAAGAGGGCATCCTCCGCTACTTTCTTACCGCTGCTGCCATCGGTATTTTGTACAAAGAGAACGCCAGCATCTCAGGCGCCGAAGTAGGCTGTCAGGGAGAGGTCGGGGTAGCTTGCAGCATGGCCGCGGGCGGGCTGGTCGCTGCACTCAATGGCACGAATGCCCAGATCGAACATGCAGCAGAAATCGCAATGGAGCACAACCTCGGCATGACCTGCGATCCCATTGGCGGCCTTGTCCAGATTCCCTGCATCGAGCGCAACGGCATGGGTGCAGTCAAAGCCATCAACGCCTGCCGCATGGCCATGCACGAAACCGGCGACCACAAACTTTCACTCGATCAGGTCATCGCCACCATGTATCAGACCGGCCTCGACATGCAATCCCGATACAAAGAAACCTCGCTTGCCGGTCTCGCCCTCAACATCATTGAGTGCTAGTGATGTCGCTCGACTAATATTTGGCTAGCCTGCGCCTTCGGACATAACAGCCTTCGTTCTCCCAAATAAGAAAGCCGATGCAACCTCTGCATCGGCCCCCTTACAACATTCACTCCAACAGCACTGCTACTTTTGCGTCACCAGCATTGCTATACGGCGATTCTGAGCCCGTCCCTCCTCAGTGGCGTTGTCGCCAACTGGATGCTCATCCCCATAGCCCTTGGACTGCAGCCGCGAAGGATCGACCCCTGCTGCCACCAAAGCATCCATCACGTTCTTCGCACGCGCACCGGAGAGAGCGACATTCGCTGCCGCGTTTCCAGTGTTGTCGGTATAGCCACCAAGCTTCACATGGACGTGGGGATAAGCTTTTAGAATCGCAGCAACATTGTTTAGCTGCTCCTGTGAAGATGGCTGCAAAGTAGCCTTGCCGGTGTCGAACAGCAGACGGTCAAAATTAAACCACGTCGTTGTATCTACCGGTTTGGAAGAGTCCCCAAGGAAACTGATCAGCTTGCTCTCAATACCTAATTGGGGAATATTCAATTCGACTCCATCCGGCAGCTTTGTCTTGAAAAAATCCCCAAGAGCCGAAGTAGCGGAGGAGCCTGCATTGGCAGCCGCAATCGAAGCAGGTTGCACCGCGTCACTGACTGGTGCCTTGGTTCGATTGAAGAACCAAAACAGACAAAGCAACAATGCAGCCAGCAGAACAACAGGCCACAACCAACGATTGCCAGTAGCAACCTTCGCCGGGACCGCTGCTGTTAGATTCGAAGCGAGATTCGAAGCGCCGCCCATCAGGCTACCGAGTCCTGCAGGCAGGAACCGCTGGAAGCTTGGAGCCTCGGCCTTCAACGTCGAACCAAGGTCGGCGGCACTCAAATTATTTTGACGAACATGCTGCCCTAAAACTCCAAGTACCAGAGGAGCAGCCATAGCCAGGAGAGATCCTGCCTTGCCGCTCGAAACACCTACCGATCGGCCGATCGAATCGGTCACTGACGACATATTGGAGCCGAAGATGCTTGATAGAAACTGGCTGCCAAGATTTGCTACGGGGGAGGACGTAGCGCCCGAGGCCAACGATCCCAGATTCGACGTAAGGCCTGAAAGAGCGCTTGGACCATTCGCGGGGTTTGTAATAAGGCTAAATATCTGTCCCAAAAATCCAGGTTGGCCGACCTTCGCGACAAGACCCGCGAGCATAGCGGCAGACCCAGTCTGGAGACCACGTTGGACAGTGTCAGTAGACTCTCCAAGCTGCGAAGCCACTGGACCAAGAACCTGAGGACCCAACAGTCCCATGAGGCTTTCCACGATAGAACCCGCCATAAACTCTCCTTTTTAGACCAAAGTTAGATATTTTTGAGTCAAAATCAGGAATCGAATTGCAGGGGCCCGGGTTTCACATCACCCATCTAGAGACCTATAGATAGGCGCATAAGATGTTTGTTTCACGAACTACAGTTGTCCTCCTAGTGAAATTATTGGTAATGAAACTCTATTCTCGTCCTACTGCCAGCGCTACCGAATTCCCTCCGCCCAGACAGAGTGCCGCTACCCCTTTCTTCGCGTCCCGTCGCATCATCTCGTAGATCAGCGTCACCAGCACTCGCGCACCGCTCGCTCCAATAGGATGTCCAATCGCCACCGCCCCGCCATTCACATTCACTTTCCTGGCATCCAGCCCTAACTCTCTCATCACCCCCAGGGCTTGAACACTGAACGCCTCATTCAACTCGAACAAATCCACGTCATCCCGCTTCCACCCAGCTTTCTCCAATACTCTCCGGACTCCAGTTACCGGAGCGAGCATTACCCACTTCGGGGCAACTCCGCTCGTAGCCTGCGCCTTGATAGTCACCATCGGCTTCAACCCCAGCTCCTTCGCCCGCTCTGCCGACATCACCACCACCGCCGCAGCCGCATCATTTACTCCTGGAGCATTTCCTGCTGTCACAGTCCCATCCTTCCTGAAGGCCGGCTTCAAGGCAGCAAGCGCCTCCGCCGAAGCGTCCTCCCGCACACTCTCATCCCGCGACACCACGGTGACTGCACCCTTCTTCCCCGACACGCTCACCGGCACCACCTCCGCGTCGAACCGCCCCTCCTTCCAGGCGGCACTCGCATTGCGATGCGAAGCCAGCGCATAAGCATCCTGCTCTTCTCGGGTAATCGAATGCTTCTCCGCAACGTTCTCCCCCGTGATGCCCATGTGATAGTCCTCACAAGCGCACCACAACCCATCCTTCACCATCGAATCCACCACGACCGAGTCACCCATACGGAATCCCTTCCGTCCCTGCGGCAGCAGATAAGGTGCGTTGGACATCGACTCCATCCCCCCAGCCACCACAACTTCGGCATCGCCAGCCATCACCGCCTGCGCCGCCAGGGCCACGGCCTTCAAACCCGACCCGCACACCATATTGATCGTCATCGCCGAAACCGTATCCGGCAGCCCGCCCTGTAACGCCGCCTGTCGCGCCGGGTTCTGTCCCAGCCCCGCAGGAAGCACGCATCCCATCAAACACTCATCCACGCTCGCCGCATCAACCCCAGCCCGCTTCACCGCCTCGCGGACCGCGATCGCACCAAGCTCTACCGCCGTCATCTCCGCAAACGCCCCTTGAAACTTACCCACCGGCGTCCGCACCGCAGCAACAATCACAACATCCTTCATCGATCGAATACCTCGAGGAAAACTCTACTCCTCTGGCTGGACTCGCACCAACCGGTAATCTTTGTGTCCCGCAATGAAAGACAAAGCGTCGTTCACAATACCATGCCTCCTTGTCCTCGCCATGTGCATGTCCTCGAATCCGTGCGCCTCTAACAAAGATTCAAAGAGCCGCCGTTTGCATGACAACTTTTGTATTTCTCTTCGTCACTCCGATCACACAAAGGTCGTATTCTACCCAAACGCCTAATCTCTCAAGATTCGCGAGCCGCCATCGCTCCGCGCGGCTCTGGAACGAATGTCCGGCACAGAACGTCACGTCGTTTCGAACTCCCCATGCAAAAAAGAATTTGCCTCTCCTTCATTTTTTGCTTGACAGTGAAATTTCGTAAATCTATACCTTCGTTAGCTGCAATGCAGCTAGTAGTAGAGTCAATGTCTAATCACTAGGGAGAATAGGCACATGGCAACTAAGAAAGCCGCAAAAAAGGCACCAGCGAAGAAGGCAGCAAAAAAGGCAACCAAAAAGTAATCCAACCAAGGCAAACAGAAAGGGGGACGCGATAAGCGTCCCCTTTCCGCATCTGAAAGGGCCCGTCGTTATTGGGTTGCAGTCGCCTTCGCAGCGTTCTTCGGCGTCGACAGATAACCAGACACCTTGTTCTTCTCAATCACATTCACCACCAGCTCATACAGCACCGGATCCTTGCCGTTATAAAACTGCACAGGCTCATCCAGCCCTTTATCCTTCTTCTCGATCGTCCGGTCGTCCGAGCTCACATTCAACGTGTAGCGCGAATGCTTCTCGTCCGCCTTCTTCAACTGCAGCTTGATCGTCGACAACAGCGTGGGCTTCGCGCCCTTCTGCAGCGTGAACTCCAGGTAGTTCCGATCCCCTTTGTGTTTCAGTATCTCCAGCTCGTCGTGATTCGTTGCGATCAACCCACTCATCACCCCCGCATCGCCGACGACCCGATTCAGCTGCGTCTTGGTCGCCTCCAGATCAGACTTCGTCGTGGCAACGTCAGTCTTCACGCCGCCTACATCCGTCTTCACGCTCGCAACATCGGTCGACACCGCGCCAATCTGCTTGGAGTTTTTCGCCGCCTCCTCCTCCAGCTTGGCCGTCGCAACCCTCTGTTGCGCGATGATGCTCTGAGTCCGCAGCTCAATCTGTTTCTGTGCAACACCTACGCTCTGCCCCAGCGTTTCGCTCGTCGCTCGGAGCCGTGCGTTGGTCGCCTCCAGCTTTTCCGTCAGTTCAGCGTTCTTCTGGTCCGCTGCCACGATCTTCTGTTCCGCCGCAGCAAGATGATTCTGCAGGCCGTAGCACCACACTAGTCCACCAAGCGCCGCCAACAACGCGACCGCCACCACTCCAAGCAATGCTCCCGAGATCGACCTCTGCTCCACGTACTCTTCGCTCATCACTCTCTCCTAGCTTCTTCCCTAAGCTTCACTTCCTTTGACGCATCGCGAACCCATAGCTCACAAGCTACTCATCCGCGTAAAACAGACACACCCAAACTATAACCTCTCCTCAAAGCCAACTAAACTAATTCCATGCACCACCCCGACCTATGCATCGCTGGAGCCGGAATCATCGGCCTCTCCCTCGCCCTTGAACTCCACGACCGCGGCTACCGTGTCACGGTGTTTGACCAGGGCGCTCCGCTCGCCGAATCATCCACTGCGGCCGCGGGCATGCTGGCCGCCCACGATCCTGACAACCCGCCCCAGCTCCTGTCTCTTGCCTCCCTCAGCCTCTCGCTCTACCCCGACTTCCTCGACCGCATCCACACTCTCTCCGGCCTCCGCATCCCCTTTCAGACCCACACTACCTTGCAGTCCGTTCCGCCCGACACCGCCATTGCAGACAGCGAACTCACCTGCGAAGATCTCGCTCATCTCCTACCTGCTCTCACTCCCAGCGACCATCGATTCGTCCTTCTCGACGAGCACAGCCTCGACCCCCGTCAACTCGCCTCAGCGCTTCTCGCCGCCGTCCGCGCCACTACCATCAACCTCCAACCGCACACTGCCGTCCTTTCTACTCACTCCATCGACAACGCCGTTGAGATCACCACTCCCAAGGGCACAATCCATGCTGCCCAGTTCGTCAACTGTACAGGGGCCTGGGCGGCCGCTACCTCGCGCCTGCCAAATATTCCGGTGGCTCCAAGGAAGGGCCAGATGTTTTCCGTCTCGTTGCCTCCATCGCTCCCACTACACTTCGTCCTCCGCACCCCCGACATCTATATCGTCCCTCGCACAGCCGGCCCCGCCACCGGGCGCGCCATCATCGGAGCAACCGTCGAAGATATCGGCTTCGACAAGGCCGTCCATCCGGCCGACATCGATCGTCTCCGCTCCCTCGCCGCCGCTCTCCTTCCCGCCATCGCCAGGGCCCACCAACTCGAGGCCTGGTCTGGCCTACGCCCCGCAACTTCCGACGGCCTCCCCCTTCTCGGAGTTCTCCCAGGTCAACCGAATCATTTCATTGCCACAGGCCACTATCGGAACGGGATCCTCCTCGCGCCTGCCACCGCACGCGTGATGGCAGAGTTCATCGTCGGCGGAATACCTTCCGTAGACCTCTCACCTTTCTCTCCAGCGCGATCCCTCTCTCTGCTCCCATCGCCCTAGTTCGCACAGCGTTACCGATATTCGCCCAATCGGTCGTGACAACCGTTTCATCGCTGCGCTATAACCAGATGTACTTAGTTTGGGCCCGCATCAAATTCGCTCCTGGAGAAGCGCCTTATGTCTACCGCTGTCGCACCGAAAGGCCTGGAAGGCATTGTCGCCACCACGTCTGCTATCTGCTGGATCGACGGAGACGCCGGCGTTCTCTCCTATCGCGGCATTGATATTCACGAACTCGCTCAGTTCTCCAGCTTCGAGGAGACCACCTACCTCCTCTGGTTCGGCAAGCTTCCCTCCACCGCCGAACTCGCAGAGTTTACCGGCCATCTTTCCGTTGCACGAGAACTCAATTCGAAGATCGTCGACTTCCTTCGCAGCGTCCCGGCCAACGCCACACCGATGCAGGTCCTCCGCACCGCCGTCTCTCTTCTCAGCATCTACGACGCAGACGAGGCTGACTGCACCCATGACGCGAACGTCCGCAAATCCTTTCGCCTAACAGCACAGATCCCGATGATCGTCGCTCTCTTCGACCGCATCCGCAAGGGCAAGTCCCTCGTCGAAGCCGACAAGTCTCTCTCTCACGCCGCAAACTTTCTTTGGATGCTCAACGGCGAAAAGCCCTCAGACACCGCGACCCGTGCCTTCGACATCGCCCTTATCCTTCATGCCGACCACGAGCTTAACGCCAGCACCTTCGCTGCGCGTGTCATAGCGGCTACCCTCGCAGACATCCACTCCGCCATTACCGGTGCCATCGGCGCCCTCAAAGGCCCCCTCCACGGAGGAGCCAACGAGGCCACCATGAGGCTCCTCTACGCCATCGACAAGGCTGGGGCCGATCCCGTCGAGTACGTCAAACAGATGTTCGCCGAAAAGAAGAAGATCTCAGGCTTCGGCCATCGCGTCTACCATACCGAAGATCCCCGAGCGACCCATCTCCGCCGCATGTCCGAGGAGTTGGGCAAAGCCGCAGGCAACACCAAGTGGTTCGACTTGTCCCGCAAGATCGAGCTCTTCGTAAAGCAGGAAAAGAAACTCAACGCCAACGTCGACTTCTACTCTGCTTCTACCTACACCACCCTCGGTATCGACATCGATCTCTTCACTCCCATCTTCGCCATCAGCCGTATCTCCGGCTGGGCCGCCCACGTCATAGAACAGCACGACGACAACCGCCTCATACGCCCACGCGCCGACTACACCGGCCCGGCCTACCCAGCGACCTACATCCCCATCGAAAAGCGCTAACCATACACCTGGAACCACTTCGCATAACCATCGTGCGTTCTAAGATGCGAGACTCTCTTACACATGTAAAAAGGCAGCCCGCAAGGGCTGCCTTTTTGTTGTAGTTTCCAGTAGTTTAGTGATGAGCTGGATGATGCACTGGCGCTTTGGCCGGAGTCTTCTTCGGCTCGACCACCGCCCCATCGCTCATCGTAATCAAGATTGGGCTGGGCGTAAATGAGGCGTAAGTGCCGCTCACGGTAACTTTCGCTCCCACCGCAGGTGGCGTCTTCAACGGAGCGGCCAGCTGGAAGGTAAAGTCCGCGGTCTTGGATTGCACTGCATCGTCAGAGACCGCAACTTGCAGAGCAGTGTCGGAGACAGCGATCACAGTCGAATCCGGAAATTGGACTGACTTACCCTTCATCGTGTCCCATACTTTTGCAGCATCCTCAGGCTTGCCATTCGCCAGAATGAACTCCTTGTCACTGATGGCGAGTGTGGAAAGATCGGGAGTGCTCAAGATAACTCCTGCGACGATATCGGCAGGCGATGGAGCTGGCTTAATTTTGAAGTCAGCCGGTGGATTTAGGTTCGTCTGCACCGCAGCCGTCACTGCATCGTAGCCATCGTCGGCACCGTGGTATTTCTTGTAGCAGAACTTCGCCAGAGGCATCATCTGGCTCTTGTATGGCTCTGGAGCAAAGGCCGCGGCGCGCGACGTGTACCAGGTGCAGTTCACATAGTCCGGGGGAGTTGACTGATAGTAGGCTTGCCCCAGAATAAAGGTGTCCTGCAAGAGCACACCGGGGGTTTGGGTCTGGGCAACCGGGACACTGGCCAGTTCAGCCTTGTAGTTCGTGATCGCGGTAGCGGTATCTTTCTTATTCAAAGCAGCCGCACCAATCGCGCCATAGAACACCGGAGTCGCGGCATCTTTGACTTTGGCGAAGTCTGCATCGCTCATATCTGCCGGTTTGGTGGTAACCGCGAGCCCCTTCTGTGCAAAGGACGCAGCCGAATCGAGCGCCGTCTGCTTTGCCGTGGGATCGGTCGCCTGATCACCCTGCTGTTTCCGGAAGTAAACCTCGAAGGTGAGGGCGCGCAGATTGTTGGGATCCACCTGCAATAGCCGATCCGCTGCATCCAGCGTCTTAGCCGGATCAAACGCAGCGTACGCCAGCATCAGCTGCTCCAGCACGGAGGCCTTCACCGGGGACTGCGGATATGCCGTCAGATAAGCTTCGATCGCAGGTGCTTTGGTCTGGGGCGTGGCCTGGCTGATCGCATCGTTGTAGGCTTTGTACTCGGCAGGCGATAGCTGTACGCCGCCGCTCGCGGCCTGCGCGTTGGAACCAAGACTGACCTGGGTTTGTGCTAAAAGGGGTCCCGCAACACTTGCCATGCTAGCGACCACCAGGAGAGACGCAACGACTACCTTCTTCATTCCACACTCCTCAATAAATCTTTCTTTCAAATATGTCTATGTCACCGATGCTTCCGGGGGCACTTGGATATAAGACGAAGCAGAGACCGATCATAGTGCTCAGTCGTTGTCCTCGCCATGCCTAACCCTTCGGCCAGGCGGTTGAAGTGTTCTTGGCATCTCGGGATGATGATGCGGATTATAGAAACGCCGTTGCTCAAAACGCAAGCCTGCCCAACCTTTAGCTGCAATTAAAGTGTTATACACGAACAACCACACCCAATGAATTGATTGCAGACAACCTGCATCAGGAAAAGGGACGCCCTGACCAACGCTCGTCAGTCAGGGCGTCCTGCTCTCCCGCAGTAAGTTACTGATGTGCCACAGACTTCTGGTGAGCTTCGGTCGAATGAGCGTGCGCCTGAGTGGAGTGCTCATGCGCCTTCACCGCGTGCTCATGGGCGGCCTCGTGATCGCCTTTTGCATGGTGCTCGGCTGCGGCGTGATGTGCCTTTGCTGCGTGCTCGTGATGTTCCGCTGCTTTCTTGTGCGCATCGTGTGCCATAAATCTCCTTTGTCTGAAACGTCCGCTTTGATACTCCAGCGAACCTACGCGTTGAACCCTTTCGCCTGCGTCTATGCCGCATTAAATCTCAAGCAAAATGACTCGATTACCATTCCATCAACATCCCAAACCGGGGATAAAGAGGTTATTACTGCCTGTTGCGTGACTCGTTTTGCTCATGCCACCTATTTATGGTGTTTAGTCCGTCTTATCCACAACAGGTGGTGTTGTACCCGTTGATTCCGCACCCAACCGCAGCTACAGTTGAAGCAGTCCTATCGACAGGGGCGAGTTCCAGATAACTTGCCGTCCGCCCCGCAGAGGTGCACTTGCTCAAGCTCAAAAAAGTCCAGATACTCGGCTTCAAATCCTTCTGTGATCGCACCGAGGTTCAGCTCTCCGGTGAAGGGATCGCCGCCATTGTCGGCCCCAACGGGTGCGGCAAGTCCAACATCTCCGACGCCATTACCTGGGTTCTGGGCGAGCAGTCTGCCAAGAGCCTTCGCGGCATCAAGATGGAGGACGTCATCTTCGCCGGTACCCGCGACCGGAAGCCCACAGGTATGGCGGAGGTCTCACTCACCCTCGTCGACCCCGAGGTCTACGACGGAGCCAGCCTTCAGGACGACCCCGAAATCGTCATCGACGAGAGCCTCCCCACCGACTGGGACGAGACCACCCTTCGCCAGCAGCGCGCAGAAGAGACCGAAGAGGCCGTCGCCGAAGCCCAGCCCGGCACAGTCATCGAAGGAGAGGCCAAAGGTCCTCACATGGTTCCTCCCCCTGCCGAAGCCGACGCTGCAGCAGAACTCGCTAATCCGAACAACGTTGTCCTGAAGATTCGTCGCCGAAAGTTCGGCCGCGCCCCCATCCGTGCCGGCGAACTCACCATCACCCGTCGCCTCTTCCGCTCCGGCGACAGCGAATATCTGCTCAACGGCAAGATCTGCCGCCTGCGAGACATTCAGGACATCTTCATGGGCACGGGCCTCGGCGGCGAATCCTACGCCATCATCGGCCAGGAGCGCATCGGCCAACTCCTCTCCGCCAAACCCCACGACCGTCGCTCCATCATCGAAGAAGCCGCGGGCATCACCCGTTTCAAGACAAAGAAACGCCTCGCCGAGCTGCGCCTGGAATCCGCGCGCCAGAACCTTGCCCGTGTCAACGACATCTTCGACGAAGTCACCCGGCAGATGACAACCCTAAAGCGCCAGGCTGCCAAGGCGGAGCGTTACGGGGCGCTGCGCGATGAACTCCGCACCCGCCTCCGCGTTGTACTTGCCAGTCGCATGTCGCAGCTGGATATCGAGCAGGCTGCTACAACGGAAAAGATCACTGCTCTTGCAACTCAGATAGACGCTCAGGCTGCAACCGTCGAAGCGATGGACGCCGAGCACACCGAGGGCGTCAACTCGGGCTACAGTCTCGATCAGCAGATCCGCGAAGCCGGAACTCAGGCAAACCAGTCTGCCGTCGAACTCGAGCGCATCTCTGCCCGCTCCGCCTCGAACGCCGACCGCATCACGGAACTCACCAACCGGCTCGCGACAGGCTCCGACGATCTCGCCCAGGCCCGCGAACAACTTGCAAGCCTTACCGCCGAGCTTGAAGAACATCGGAGCTTCCTCAACAACGCCACAGCCGAGTCGACGAGCTCCCGCGAGGCCGCACAAAGCCATCAAGCGCAGGCGCAGGAAGCAGCCCGTGCCGTCGCTTCAGCAGAGCAGCAGGCCGAACAAAACCGCCGCTCCACCATGCAGCTGGTTCAGCGTATTGCTCAGACTCGCAACGAAGAGGCTCAGGCGGCCGCGGCTCTCGCTGGCCTGGACCGCGAAGCGGAACGCCTCCTCTCCGAGTCCGAAATAGCCAGACAGGAACTCGAAACTCTGGGCCTGCAGCGTGGTCAGGTCAAGATGTCCTTCGAGTCGGTGACCGAACGCCTCAAGCGTCTCGAAGCCGAGATCACCGAACTTCGCCTCCAGGTTGAAGCCAGCCGCAACGAGGAGTCTCTGTCCAAGCGCCGCGGCGACCAGTTGCGAGGCGAAGCAGCAACCCTTGCCGGCCGTTACACGTCCCTCGAAGCGCTTATCCGCGAGCACAGCTACTCCACCGATACCGTTCGGAGTCTCTTCAAAACTGACGCCTACAAACAGAATGCCGATGGCATGGCAGCGGTGGGCACTCTCGCCGACTTCCTGGAAGTCAACGGCAAGTATGAAAATGTCGTCGATGAATTCCTCCGCGACGAGCTTAATTATGTCGTCGTCAAATCCTGGGACGCGGCTAACGCAGGCATGCATCTCCTCCAGACCGACGTCACCGGACGCGCCACCTTCCTCGTACATCCCAACGACTCCCAGGCAAACTTCGCATTTGCCGATGGCATGCCCAGCATCGCTCAGACCAACATCGACGGAATCGAAGGTGTCGTTCCGCTGAAAGAGTGCATCCGCGTTCTTGATGGTTTCGGGAAATCCCTCGAGGTCATTCTGCCCAAGCTCCGCGAGGGCTTCGTAGCTCCAGACTCCTACTCCGCACGCTCTCTCGCGCTCTCGAACCCCCAGGCATTCTTTCTCTCTCCGTCCGGTGAGACCTTCCATAACGTCACCGTTACAGGTGGCCGCCCCCGCACCCAGGGTCCGCTGGCCCTCAAACGCGAACTAGCCGAGGTCCAGCAAAAGCTCGAAAAGGCGGAACAGGAACTAGTTCAGACCGATCGCAACACCATCGAGCTGCAGCATCAGATCGCCGCCCTCCAGTCCGCCATCGAAGGCAAGACCCACGAGCGTCGTGACGCCGAGCGTGAGTCGGCCAACTCCGGAGCGGCCCTGCGCCAGATGGAGTCGGAGGTCGCCCGCATCGAGCGCCGCCTGCAGGACTGGGCTCTGACCAACGAACGCAATCGCGAGGCCCGCAACCAGAAAGCAGATTTGATCTCGCGCCGCCAGCAGGAGGCAACCGCCTTCGACAATGAACGCAACACGCTTGAGGCCAACCTCACCGCTCTTCAGGAACAACTTGAAGAGCTGCGCGGCCGCCGCGAAGAGCTTCAGCAGGGCGCAGCAGCAGCCTCCGCCGCACTTGCCGGCCTCGAAGAACGCCGCCGCAACGCCGCCGCGAACTTCGAGCAGACTACCCGACTCCATAACGGCCAGAACCAGCGAATCCAACAGCTCGATCAACAGCTCGACTCGGCCGGAGCAGAAAAACTCCGCCGCGAAGAAGAGACAGCCGCCCTCACCGTCCAGCAAGCCGAGCTCTCAGAGGTACGCGCCAACGCTGTCGCTCAGGGCGCACGGCTTACCGAAGAGGCCCACACGCTCCGTGCTTCCATGGCCGAACTCGATGCCCGTCTCCGCACGCTTCGTCATGAAACCGAGGCGCTACGCGAACAGCGCGCTGCTCTTACCGCCCGTGCCGCAAAGCTCGCCTCCGACATTGAGCACATCGACGCTACCTGCCTCAACGACCTCGGCGTTGAAGCCATCACCCTCCGCGAAGACCACACCATCGCCCGCATTGAGGGCGACGACCTCCACGTGCAGGAAGAAGAGTCACGCACCCTCAAACAAAAGCTCGAAGCCATGGGTCCGGTCAACATGATGGCTCTCGACGAGTACAACGAAACTGTCACCCGGCATAGCTTCCTGGAGACCCAGCGCAAGGATCTGCTCGACTCCATCGAAAATACTCAGGCCTCGATCAAAGAGATCGACGACGTCTCCCGTCTCAAATTCGACGAAGCCTTCAAAGTCATCAACGACAACTTCTCCGTCACCTTCACCAAGCTCTTCGGTGGCGGCCAGGCGTTCATGAAGCTCACCGATGCCGAAAACTCCAACGAAAGCGGAATCGACATCGTCGCCTCGCCCCCAGGCAAAAAGCTACAGAACATTCTTCTGCTCTCCGGAGGAGAAAAAGCTCTTACCGCTCTCTCCCTGCTCGTCGGAATCTTCCAATTCCAGCCGGCCCCCTTCTGCATCCTCGACGAAGTCGATGCTCCGCTCGACGAAACCAACGTTGGCCGCTTCGCAAAGCTCATTCACGAAATGAGCGCGACCACACAATTCGTCGTCATCACCCACAGCAAACGCACGATGTCCCAGGCGGACGTTATCTACGGAGTCACGATGCAGGAGCCCGGCGTTTCGAAGATCGTCAGCGTCAACCTCAATCGCCGCGAAGCCCCCGACAACCGTCGCGCCGTAGCGTAATGCCCTAACCTTTGCGCAGCTGGAGCGATTCACCACTCGCTCCAGCTTTTTTTCACCCGTTAAGCTCTTGCCCCATCTCATCCGCGAAAGCAGCTAATCTAAAGACTGCATGAACATACCGCTCACAACTGCCGTCCTTATTTTGTTGTCAGGGGCGATGCTTCTAGTGCGGATCTTTTGGGAACGTATCCCACCTCGTCTCAGGTTCACCATCTTCACGATTTCCATCATTCTGTTCTTGCTTCATGCGTTCTTCGCTGCTTCCAGATGGGGAACGACCTCCGACAGGTTGAACGTCCTCATTAATTGGTTAGCTGTCGCAGCCTACGAGCTTCTGGTTCTCCTCTTCACCCGGCTCTCTCCAAGATGGCTGACATACCTTAGCGCGACAATCCTGTTGATTCCGGTCTTTGGGGCGAGTATCCTGCTCCCGCTCGGCGACCTCTTCGACCCCACGTCTTACAAGACGGTGCCCGTCGGAAACAACCTGTTCTACGAAGTCAAACCATGGGGCGATCCCGGCAGCGGCAATAGAGGCGCTGACGTTATCGTCTCTTATCGTCCTCCCTTCGCACCATTTCTCCGTCGTAAAGCCCGGACCATCCCTTTCAGTGATCGTGAATGCAACTCAACCGCTGCCTTCGCTATCCCCTTTCCTGATACAGGAAGCGTCCTCGGCCGGTGCCCCCGTTGGCCGTCGCAGGCCCCAGGAACGGTCGACAAGTTACTCCCGCTGCTCTAGGCTTTTACTGTCTATTCCAGTCTGATTTGCAAAACACAAAGGTGGTACCGTCAAGCCTATGTCAGAAGCCTTGATTCAAACCGATCTCGGATCACTTCCCCTCACAGCCCGTGGCAAGGTTCGTGACATCTACGCCCTCTCCGCCGACCGACTCCTCTTCGTAGCCAGCGACCGCATATCCGCCTTCGATCATGTTCTCGGCAGTGGCATTCCGTTCAAGGGGAGGATTCTCACCCGACTGTCGCTTTTCTGGTTCGATCTCCTCAAACCGATCGTCCCAAACCACCTGATCACCGCCGACGCTACACAATTCCCCCCCGAACTCCAGCCATTCCTTGACCAGCTGGAGGGCCGCAGCATGCTCGTCAAGCGAGCAAAGATGTTCCCCGTCGAGTGTGTCGTCCGCGGCTATCTCTCCGGATCCGGCTGGAAGGACTATCAGCAAACCGGCTCTATCTGCGGCATCAAACTACCTGCCGGCCTTCGAGAGTCGGACCGCCTGCCTGATCCAATCTTTACCCCGGCTGCAAAGATTCACTCCGGCGGTCACGATGAAAACATCTCCTACGAAGTGGTAGAGAAGACGATTGGCGCGGCCTATGCCGATGCCCTGCGCTCACTTACGCTCAAAATCTATGAGAAAGCAACCGAACATGCAGGCCGCCAAGGGCTGATCCTCGCCGACACCAAGTTTGAATTCGGTCTCGTCGCCGACGAATCAGGAAACGAACAGATCGTTCTTGCCGACGAGGTACTGACTCCCGACTCCTCACGCTACTGGCCAGCAGGCTCCTACAACCCCGGTGGGCCGCAACCTTCTTTCGACAAACAATACGTCCGCGACTATCTCGAATCGATCCACTGGAACAAGCAGGCTCCCGCGCCCGCGCTACCCCGTGAGGTGGTCCTACGTACCGGCGAGAAGTATCTCGAAGCCTATCGCCTGCTCACTGGCCGTACAAACCTGTAAGCCGCATGAACCTCTTCGACTGGTTCCTGATAGCGATCCTTGCCTACTCCACCATCGTGGCCTTCTTCCGAGGCATTATCCGGGAGCTCTTCTCCCTGGGCGGCCTGATCGTGGGAATCCTGATCGCCAGTTGGAACTACAATCGCCTGGCGATCTATCTTCAGCGTCTCATCGCCACACCATCCATCGCAGAGATGGTCTCCTTTTTCCTTCTCGTCATAGGAGTCATGGTGCTCAGCGCGCTACTCGGCAGAGCCCTCAATCGCACCGCCCATGCCATCGGGCTCGGCTTCTTCGACCGTATCCTCGGCGCAGTCTTCGGTTTCGCCCGTGGTTGCCTGCTCGGAGTGGCCATTCTGATGGCGATCGCCGCCTTCTCCCCCCATCCCCCCTGGATTAAAAATTCGCAGCTATCTTCCTATTTCCTTGCGGGGGCGCATGCGGTATCCTTCGTTGTACCTCACGACCTTCAGCAACGGATTCTGGATGGCGCCGCCCAACTCAAGCACAACGCGCCCAATTGGATCAAACCGCTACGGTAGAGGCACAATGAGAGTGCGGTTCCACTAAGGAGCCGCCAGCGAGGAATAACCTTGAAGCGCGAAATGGACGGCTTGATCACTCAGATGCACAGCGCCGGCATCCCCTACTCGGAGGCCGTACGTCAGTTCAAGAAGCGCTACATCCTCGAAGTATTGGCGCACCACAAGGGAAACCAGTGCAAGGCCGCCGACGAGCTCGGTATGCACCGCAACACCCTGAGCCGTACCCTCGCTGAGCTCGACATGGACACCGCGCAGATCCGCAACGGCATGCGTCGCCCCCCCAGAAGCGAGCGCCCGCACATTCAAAATATTGCCAGCGCCCGTTAACTACCGCGTCCGTCTAATCAGCAGTCGATGAGACCCACCCTCCAAGCTCGCGCGGCCGCATTTGCAAAATACACCGCCGCGCTCGCCATTATCGGTACAGTCTCCCTCCCCACCCTGGCCCAGTCCAATCCGGGCCCAAACGCCAGCGCCTCCGAAACTGTCTCCAAACGAAACGTTCGGGCTGCTGAAGACGCCTACCTCTCTGGTGCGCGACTATTGGATCATAACGATCTAACGGGCGCTGAGTTGAAATTCCGTGAAGCAACCACCCTCAGCTCCTCCAACCATGACTACGTCTTGGCGCTAAACCTCACGCACCAGCGCCACGTCTCCGATCTGATACAGCAGGCTGGGAAAGCGCGTCTCCTCGGGCAGCATGAAAAGGCCGAAACACTCCTGGCCGAAGCCCGTCTCCTAGACCCCGAGAATAAGATCGTAGGCTCACAAGTCGACAACGGCGAACTCCCGAAGGCGTTCCACCCGGAGATCGAACCCTGGATCCGCGAAGGCCCTGCCATCGCCGGTCCTGTCACCCTTGAGCCGAATCCCGGTCAGAAGAGCTTCCACCTTCACTCCGATGTGCAAGACGTTATCCGCCAGGTCGTGTCAGGTTACGGTATCCGTCCAGTATTTGATGAATCGGTCCAGAGACAAGATCTGCGCTTCGATCTCGACGACTCGTCTTACCAACAGACGGTCCCCGTTCTCCTGAACATCACCCATCTATTCGCCGTACCTCTGGACGCCAAAAGCGTCTTCATAGCCAAAGACACCCTGGAGAACCGCCAGCGTCTCGAGCGTCAGTTGCAGGAGACGATCTACATCCCCGGCATGACCAACGAAGAGATGGACAACCTCGGCACCCTTGTAAAAAATATCTTCGACGTCAAAGAAGTTACCGTCGGGAAGGCCTCCGGCACCCTCGTCCTCCGTGCCCCCCAGGAGACCCTGACGTATATCAACCTCACCCTCGCCGATCTCATCGACGGCGGCAGTGAAGTCATGATCGACCTTCAACTCTACTCCGTCGACAAGACCAATCAACGCACCATCGGCGCACAGCTTCCGCAACAGGTCGGCATCTACAGCGTAGCTTCAGCGGCGCAAAGTATCGTCAGCTCCAATCAAAGCCTCGTTAACCAGGCCATCGCTCAGGGTCTTATCCCGGCCGGGTCGAGCAACATCACCATTGCTCTCGCGCTCATCGCCTCTGGTCTCGTCCAAAGCACCTTGCTCTCCAATACCGTCGGCTTCTTCGGCGGAGGCCTCACTCAGACCGGCGTCACCACAAATCAGTTCGCCGCCTTCAGTCTCTCGCTAACCGCAAGCGACACCCGTGCCCTCAACGACATTCAGATCCGGGTCGGCGACCGTCAGTCCGCCACCTTCAGGGTCGGAGAGCGCTACCCCATCACCACCGCAACCTACTCCTCTGGAATCAGCAACTCCTCCGTACCCTCCAACGCCACCATCAACGGAGTCTCGGTCTCCAGCCTGCTCAACTCCGCCGCTGGCACAGCAGTGACCATTCCCCAGATTCAGTATGAAGATCTCGGCCTGACTCTAAAGGCAACACCAACCGTGCAAAAGTCAGGCGCAATCAAAATGCACATCGATCTAAAGATTGAAGCACTAAGCGGCGGCACGGTGGATAACATCCCAATCCTCAACAGCCAGCAGTTCGCCTCCGACGTAACCCTCGACGACGGAGACACTGCACTCATGGTCAGCAGCCTCACCAGAAGCGAATCTGCCAGTATCGACGGGTATCCTGTATTGAGTGAGCTACCCGGCTTTCAAACCCTTACCGCAGATCGTCTGACGGACACCAGCTCCAGCGAACTCCTCCTCCTCCTCACGCCCCACATCACCCGTCGCCGATCCAACCTCACCGTAGGTCCTAGAATCGCAATCAATTTACCTGAGCCACCAGGTTAGGACTGCTCTCCACCGGCAACCAAACCGAAAACACAGTGCCATGCCTCTCGCCACGTCGTGTTCTTGCCCGGATTCGGCCGCCGTGCTTCTCGACGATCCCCTTACTCACCCAGAGCCCAAGCCCTGTTCCGGTAAGCTCCTTCGTCGTCTGGAACGCCTCAAAAAGATGCTCCTGCATCTCAGGCCGAATCCCCTCTCCAATATCCGCGACCGTCAAACGCACCCCGCGAGCGCCACTTAGACCATCCCGTTGCGGATGCAACCTTATCGTTAGCCTCCCTCCTTTACTCATCGCGTCGAGCGCATTCCTGACCAGATTATTGATCACCTGGCGGATCTCTCCTTCGAGCACCCTCACCCTTGGGGTCGCCACCAACTTCAATTCAATCTCAATGTTCCGAACCAGAGTCCGCCCCGTATACAGAGCCATCACCGTACGCAATAGCTCCGCCATATCCACCTCGGTCGGCTTGCTATGTTGTCGGTTGAACCGCAAGGTCTGCAACGTGATTTCAGTGACCCGAGCCAACTCCCCTTGAGCCAGAGCCGCATAGTGCTGCGTATCTTCCATCGACTCCGATTGTCGAATCAGATACAGCAGGTTCGTAATCGACTCGAGTGGATTATTGATCTCATGGGCAATGGACGAAGCCAATTGCCCCACAGCTGCCAGCTTCTCTGACTTCCTCAGCGCCTCGTCCTGCAGCCGTGCCTGCGTGACATCAGTATTCACGGCTACGCCGCCAAGTATCTTTCCATTCAGGAAAATCGGCGCTGCCACACTGCGAATCCACCGATTCGACGTGCTTACCGTCTCTGTGGACCATTGCCCAGCCAGCGCCGTCTCCAGCGTCTTCAACTCTGGCGGAAACGTTCCGCCGCTCATCATCTTGGCAACGTGATTGGAGCGGAGCTTTGCATTGGAAGTCGCTATATAAACCCCATGCGGCATGCTTTCAATGACAGCATCCAACTCAGCCGTCTTCTGTTCCGCCATCTCATAGGCTCTATGGAGGTTTTCCTGCTGTTGTTGCAGTTCGGTTACCTCCCGAAATGTCACCACGACGCCCACAACAGACCCCTCAACAATCACCGGCTGCGCGGAAAGCTCCGCAACGAAGCTGCTTCCATCCTTCCGGAACATCGTGTCCGTCAGTCGCCTCAGAGTTTTACTCTTCCGCACCACGTCATAGATCGGGCACTCGGAACCGGGAAAATGGCGCCCGTCAGGATAGTGATGATGAACAAGTTCGTGCATATTGTTGCCCAGCATCTCCTCGCTCGCGAAGCCAAAGCAATTCACCGCCATAAGATTCACGAACGTACAATTCCCCTCAAGGTCGAGACCCCATATCCCCTCTCCGGCAGAATCAAGCAGCGCCTGCCAATGCTGCATCTGCCCCACGTTCTGTAGTAATGGCTGCGTCATCTGCCTCATGTCGGACTGGCGCCCTCGCTAAGTCCGCGCCCGTCAACAAATGAGATGCAGATTCCTGCCTCTTCTGTCGCTCAGAAAACTGAATCGCACTTTACGACGACATCTCACAGCGCGTTGACCATACTGAACATGGCCGCTATACTTGAATCTGTAGAGCGGGAGTAGCTCAGTGGTAGAGTGCTTCCTTGCCAAGGAAGATGTCGCCGGTTCGACCCCGGTCTCCCGCTCCAATAACATCCTGCCTGCGGTACACTTCTCCTACAATCCAGCAGGGCAGAATCACATAGCCCACCCGAGGCGCGGTACCCAAGTGGTAAGGGAGAGGTCTGCAAAACCTTTATGCGTCGGTTCGATCCCGACCCGCGCCTCCAAATTATTCAACAACTTAGCCCCTCACGGGGCTTTTGTTATTTAGGCACTGTAGTCACAACTGTAGTGCCCACCCCAAGAATCGAGCTAATCACTGAATAGCCTGTGAAACTGTCGCAGCATTTCGCTCTGCGAACTCTCTGCTCTGCGACGTACTGTTCAATTTTGTTCATTGCCTTCGTCTGGTTTTCTTGTGTTGGGTGCGCGTAGCGAAGAACCATGTTGATCTTCGAGTGACGAAGAATCGCAGCGAGTGTCACAAGGTCGATACCAGACTCGACTGCGCAGTCGCGAACGTATGCCTATACGTATAAAGGGTTAGTGCGGCAACCCCACTTTTCTTCACTGCGCGATCATGTGCGTTATTGACCTTTGGCACAGGCTTGTCAGGGTCACCATCGTGCGCGAACAGGTACTTGCCTCCACGTTCGTTGATGCGTCTTTCGAGAATGCTTTTGACTCGTGCGGTGAGTGCGATGCGTCGCTTCGCGGCCTTCGTCTTTCCGAAGGGGTTGAACAAATAGTCTTTAGATAAGTGAACATTCTCAGGCGGGATGAGGTAGACCTCTTCAGGCCGCATCCCCTTCTCAAGCATGATCGTGGCCACATCGCGCAACATACCCAACTCAGTTTGATATTGTCTTCATCGCGTCGTTTTTTAGCGTTCACTGCTTTCACCATCTCGCCCTTCACCCTGCGAATTACTTCCGTCCGCGATTGATCGAAAAACCTTATGCGCGACTTCTGCCGCTCGTTCAATGCGTCGTTCGAGCAGCAAGGTAGTCTTGATAACCAAGTGCGCGGACTGCCCTTCAAGCGAGACGCGGTGGCCGATGTATGCGCGGATCGCTCCCGGATCATGGCTGATCGAACGGGATATCGTTGAGGCGCGTAAAAAGATGGACCTGTCGCAATGGGAAGAGGTACCCCCGGACCGGCAAGATGTGCTGATGTCGAAGATTGTCCAAGAGGCAAAGAGTGGAGAGATGCCTCCCCTGCAGTATCGGTTACTGCATTGGGATGCAGCCCTTTCCAAGGCCGATGTGCTTACACTTTCGATGCTCGGAAAGAGTGAGGGCAAGAGCGAAGCAGCTTCGGAGGGAGCGGACGATGCTGCACGCGGCAGGGCTCTGTTTGAGAGACGTTGCACAGGGTGTCATGCGATGGAAGTGGATCGCGAAGGACCCGGCTCGCAGGCGGGTTTGGCAGGAAAGCGGGAGCATGGCCGGATTTAAGTACTCAGCCGGACTAAAGGGATCCGGGCTGACCTGGAGCGAGCGACGCTGGAGAGGCGGCTGAGCAATCCGGATTTGATGATACCGGATAACAAAATGAGCTTCCCAAGGCTGAAGAACGGCGGGACTTGATCGCATACCTGAAGCGATAGCACGTGATTGGCTCTACACGAAATCACCGGACTCACACCACAGGCGGCGCGGCCGGATATTTCGTCCCCTGTGGTATGTACTGGGCTGCCAACGCCCCAAAGATTCTCACCTGCTCCTCGGCCCACGCCGCATCCTTGCCGAGTTCTTTAGCAAGTAGAGACGCGACCGCAGGTGCTATCGCTATTGCAGCACGCGCGTTCAACAGCAGCGCACGAGTGCGTCGTGCCAGAGCATCGTCCAACGTGCGAGACATCTCATTTCGTGCGGCCCACACAACCTCTGCCGCTGTATAAGGCAGATCAGGATGAAGGAGTCCGGCAAGTTCAGGGCTTTCTTTGGATAGTTCCAGAATTGCCGGTGCATCTGAGCCATAAACGGACAAACTACCAAACTCCTCGGGATGCTGATGATAGCCATGAATGTGCATGGTCGCTGTAACACATGGCTTTTCGTCCAGTCTTCCGAGAGTCATGGCATGGTCCACTGTGTCTTCGGCCATATGTCGATAGGTTGTCCACTTCCCACCGACAATAGTGAGCAGACCGGAGTGGTCGATATGAATCGTATAGTCGCGCGACAGCGACGAAGTCTTTCCGTCGCTGGCTCCTGCAGCCTTTACCAGCGGGCGAATGCCGACATAGACGCTGAGAATATCTTCCCGAGTCGGCTTGTGGCTCAGATAACGGCCCGCCGTCTCAAGCACAAAGTCGATCTCCTCCTCAAAAGGTAGCGGCTCGTACGATATCGTCTCGATGGGCGTATCCGTAGTACCGACCAGAGTGCGGTTGTGCCAGGGAACGGCAAACAGTACGCGTCCATCGTCGGTTTGGGGTACAAGCAAAGCCGTGTCGCCCACCAGGAAGGAGCGGTCGAACATAAGATGAATACCTTGACTGGGAGCCATCATCTGTTCGACCCCGGGCTCCGCCAGCCGGCGAATCTCATCGGTGAAGATGCCTGTCGCATTCACCACGGAACGCGCCTCAATCTCAAACTTCTCCCCGCTTTCACCATCTACCGCCACCACCCCCTGCACAAAGCCCGACTCATCCTTCTTCAACTCAACGACACCCGCATAGTTCAAAAGAGTCGCACCATGCTCCGCGGCAGTCGTCATCAGATTGATCAGGAGACGCGTGTCGTCAAACTGCCCGTCGTGGTACATCACCCCGCCCCGCAGACCGTCCCTGCGAATCGTGGGCAGAAGCTGCAACGTCTCTTCCAGGGAAAGCACCTTGGACGAGCCAAAGCTGTACTTCCCTGCGAGGAAGTCATAGACCTTCATCCCAATCCCATAGAACGGCGCCTCCCACCAGGAGTAGTTGGGAACGATGAACTTCAGATCTTTCACGATGTGAGGAGCGTTCCGCAGCAGGATCCCGCGCTCCTTCAGTGCCTCCATCACAAGCGAGACATTTCCCTGCTCAAGGTAACGGACACCTCCATGAACAAGCTTCGTAGCGCGGCTGGAGGTTCCTTTGCCAAAGTCTTCCCGCTCCAAAAGCAGAACATCATACCCTCGCGATGCCGCATCAACGGCAACCCCGGCGCCTGTGGCTCCTCCGCCGATCACCACAATGTCCCAGGGTTCTTTGCGGTTGCGTACACGGGCTAACATCTCATCGCGATTCATCTGCTCTCCTTGTTCCAGTGGCGAGAACGCTCGACAGCCTCTCTCCAGTTGTCCTGCAGCTTCTGCATATGCTTCTTATCCGTCCTTGGTTCGAAGAGTGTGTCAGCCTTGCGATGCAGCTTCAGCTCATCGATGCTATCCCAGAATCCGCTGGAGAGACCCGCCAGATAAGCGGTACCAAGAGCAGTCGTCTCCAGCACAGCAGGACGGCGAACCGGCACGCCCAGAAGGTCCGCCTGAAACTGCATCAGGCCATCATTGGCTGCGGCTCCCCCATCCACGCGAAGCTCCGTAAAGGGATTCTTTGTATCCGAATCCATCACACGAAGAACGTCCGCCACCTGAAACGCGATGCTCTCGACGGCCGCTCTCGCTATGTGAGCGATCTGTGTTCCGCGTTGCAGGCCTATGATCAGCCCTCTTGCCTGCGCATCCCAGTAGGGCGCTCCAAGGCCCGTAAATGCAGGCACAAAGACCACACCATCCGAGTCAGGCACAGAGGCCGCAACCGCCTCCACCTCCGAGGACTTCCGAAAAAACTTCATGTTGTCCCGAAGCCACTGCACCACAGCGCCGCCTATAAAAATGCTGCCTTCGAGTGCATAAGCAAGCGTCCGGTCCGTGCTGCAGGCAAGCGTTGTAATCAGGCGATGGCTCGAAAGCGTGAACTTACCGCCAATATTCTGCAACAGAAAACAACCCGTACCGTAGGTATTCTTAGCGTCACCAGGAGAGACGCAAAGCTGCCCAAACAAGGCCGATTGCTGATCCCCGGCAATGCCTGCAATCTCCACCTCGCCCAGCCCAAGTGTGGTCGTCACCTGTCCCACCTTCTCGTTGGACCACACAACTTCAGGCAAAAGGCTCTTGGGAATATTGAAGAGCTTCAGCAGGTCGTCGTCCCACCTGTCTTCAACGATGTTGTAGAGAAGCGTACGTGAAGCGTTGGTCCGATCCGTGACATGACGTTTGCCACTGGTCAAATTCCAAACCAGCCAGCTGTCGACGGTGCCGAAGGCGAGTTTTCCTGCCTCGGCACGAGCGCGCACTCCTTCAACATTCTCCAAGATCCATGCGACTTTGCTCGCAGAAAAGTAAGGGCTCAGCAAGAGTCCTGTCTTTTGACGGACCGTCTCCTCAGCCCCATCATCGGCGAGCCTCTTCATCATGCCGCCGGTACGGCTGTCCTGCCAGACAATCGCGTTATAGACCGGCTTCCCCGTCTCGCGATCCCAGACGATCGTAGTCTCCCGCTGGTTGGTGATCCCCAGAGCGATGACATCTCTTGGGCGTACTCGAGCTTTACCCATCACCTCAATCGCAGAGCTCAACTGTGAGGTCAGAATGTCGAAGGGGTCATGTTCTACCCAGCCACTGCTCGGATAGATCTGCGGGAACTCACGCGATGCAGTCCCCGCAATCTGCCCGTCGTGGTCGAAGAGGATCGCGCGAGAGCTCGTCGTTCCCTGATCGAGTGAGAGTACATACTTCATCTTGTCTCCTTGGATGTCCGTAACTTGAAAGAATATTCTTCCTCTCGAGCACTACGTCTTCGCTGCATCGAGCGCCTTCTGTCGCGCTGGCAAAAAAGGCAGAATCAGAAGTTGATAAGTTCCACCGCCCACCAGTCCGCCGAGCAACGGAGCAACAATGGGAATCCACCAATAGCTCTGCGGCGAAGGAAGCGCAGAAGCACCCCAGCCTGCGAGAAAACAGAACAGCCGTGGTCCAAAATCACGCGCAGGGTTCAGCGCCCACGCCTCCAGATAACCCATCGACGCCCCAATCAACGCCACCAGAAATCCGATCATGAGCGCCCCCGCATTCGCACCGGGAGCCATCTCGTTGTACTGCTCGGTAATCGCAAAGATGCCAAAGATCAGAAACGCAGTGAGGATAATCTCATCGCCAAAGGCGTGCATGGGTGTGATCGCCAGGCCCGGATGAGTAAAGAAGACCCCCGCAGCCCCTCCCGCAGCTCGAGTAAGGTGGTTCGTCAGATTGAAGTTGTCGATCAGCGGCGAGAACAGCGTATAGACGATCCCCGCCCCCAGAAAGGCGCCCGTCACCTGCGCAAGGCAATACGGAAGCACCTTGCCCCAGGAAAACCCTCGATATACCGCAAGCGCCAGCGTAACGGCTGGATTTCCGTGGCAACCACTCACCGAGCCCGTCGTATAGATAGCGATCGTTACCGCCAGCCCCCATGCGATGCACACTCCCCAATAGGCCTGCTGGTAGGGGCTTGGACTGTACAGCGTGTACATTGCCGCGACCGAATCGCCGAACGCAATAATGAGGAACATAGCCACTGCTTCTGATATCAGTTGCCCCGCGAACGTCTTGCTCATGCAGCGTCGTCTCCTGGCTTGCTTGTTCTATTCCTTCACTCGGGAAGAACCACGGAAGTCGAAAACTCCGCCTGACCGCTCGCTGGCCATTATCTACATTTTTCTCATACGGCAAAGGATTGCTCTAATGTAGGCCAAAATCAGATATCGGTCGGGCCGCCGAGACGAAAAGTCGACGTTGCCGTCATGGGCTCCCTGTTCGCGAATCGCCTGAGCCTTTGTCATTGCTCGTTATGCCTGCTAATCCCGCATAATGGAAGATCAGGGAGTTTTGCATGGGTTTATTCAGCAAGAAGATAAAGCAGGAACATAAGGTCATGCTCCAGCATGATCGCGCCGCCGGTACGCTCCAGTCCGAGTCCCACCGCGCCACGCCCGAGTGCCCACAACCCGAGCACTGGAGCATGATCGACTCCATGACCGCGGAACTCGAAGTCCTCGAATTCCTCGCGACGCTGGTTACAACCATCAAGCCTACGCTCGTCGTTGAAACCGGATCTTTCCTCGGCGTCTCAACCGAATGGATCGCAAAGGGCCTCGAGCGCAACGGCTTCGGCAAAGTCATCAGCTGCGAGTTTGACCCGCTCGTCTACGCTCGCGCCAAAGAACGCTTAGAAGCGTCCCCGCTCAAGCCCTGGATCGAACTCCGCAACCAGTCCAGCCTTGAGATGAAGATCGACGGCACAATCGATCTCTTCTTCTCCGACTCCGACATGCCAATCCGCGAGCAGGAGGTCAAGCGCTTCCTTCCGCAGATCAACCCCAACGGCCTCATCCTCATGCACGACGCCAGCTCGCACCACAAGGTCGTCCGTGACGCGGCGAAGTCGATGGAGTCCGAGGGTCTGCTCTCCGTCGTCTTTTTACCGACTCCTCGCGGACTCGTCATCGCTCAACCCCGCGCCGGTCGCAGCTAGACGCAGGAATTAGCGGATGCCAACCTCACAGACGCAGGAACAGTCCCACCCCTTCCGAGCACCGCGGTATATCTTCTGGGCCGGCATACTTCTCCGCGTCCTCTACATCACCCTCGCCCACACCTATCGCATCCGCCCATCGGAGGACCACCTGCAATTCGGGTGGGAGATGGGCCGCATCGCCCGCGCACTCACCACCGGCTTTGGCTACGCCGACCCATTCACAGGCCACTCCGGCCCCACCGCCTGGGTACCGCCACTCTACCCACTGCTCCTTGCCAGCGTCTTCAAGCTCTTCGGCATCTATACGGCGAAGTCCGCCTGGGTGATCCTCACCCTCAACAGCATCTTCTCCGCAGCAACGGCTCTTCTCATATTCGAGATCGCCTCAAGATGCTTTCAACCCACCGGACGAGCCCGCAAGATCGCCCTCTGGTCAGCCTGGCTTTGGGCGCTCTACCCCGCCGCCTTGCAATATGCCGTCCATTGGGTCTGGGACATGGCCCTCACAGCCTTTCTCTTCTCCGCCGTTATCGTGATCGCCCTGCGTGTTCGCAGCATAGGAGAAGACACCCCGGAACCGAATCCTCAAACAACCCTCCGCTGGTGCCTCTTCGGCCTCTTCTGGGGCATGATCGCGCTGCTGAACTCCACGATCCTTCTCTTCCTCCCCGTGTGCGGCATCTGGATGCTCCTCGGCGCAGCAAAGCAACCATCGGCGCTCGGCCCCGCAATAGGCAAAGCGATCATCGCAGCAATTATCTTTCTCGCCTGTCTCCTGCCGTGGATGGTGCGCAACGAGAGAGTCTTTCACGCCTTCATTCCGATTCGCGGCAATCTCGGCGCAGAGCTGCACGACTCCGTTCTTGACTCCTACAACGGCTTCACCGTCGGCACCAGAGTGCCCATCTGTGACGTCTGCCCGGAGTACCTCCGATACAAAAACATGGGAGAGTACGCCTACGTCCAAAGCGAAGGAAAGCTCGCGCGCGAACATATCCGCACCCACAAACTGCGCTTCTTCGAACTCGCTCTCAAACGACTCTACTTTTACTGGATCAGCGTTCCCAAGCCCGTCGAAAAGGGAGTCCTCAACGAAGCCTTCCGCGTCCTGAACTACAGCTTCGTCAGCCTCGCCGCACTTCTAGGCCTCTTTCTAGCGCTCAAGCAGCGAATCCCGGGAGCCACCCTCTTTGCATGGGCCTTCGCACTTCTACCGCTCACCTATTACTTCGTCACAGTCCAGGCCCGCTTTCGCCACCCGCTCGAACCCCTCATGACCATCCTCACCGTCTACCTCTTCCAATCCGCCACACGGGCGTCTCAAAGGGAGTCAGCATGACGTCCGATAAGCCACGCCTTGGCATACTTCCAGCTGACGTAAGCCGAATGATAAAGATGGAGTAGCAACCCTTCGCGCCCATCCAAAAACCCCAGACGAAACCCAAAGTTCCAGACGAATGTAAGGATCGGAACCAAAACAACGTTCCAGCAGAAAGCCACCCACGAACGGCTGACCTTCCCCTTTGCCGCAACAATCTTTCCGCCAAGACTGCTATAGCGATTCATGTGTTCCAGATAGATATTCAGATCGGGATAGCCATGATGGAGAAAATCATTCTTCATCGTCTCAACCCTTCCCGCAACCTGCACCGACTCATGCACCGGCCGATCAGTAAACCCGGCCGCACCAGCGCTCGTCAAACGGCGAAACAAGCGCAACTTGAGATCCGGATAGTAGCCTCCATGACGCATCCAGCGCCCCAGAAAGACATGCCGCAGCCGAAGCCGATAACCGTCCACCTGTGGTCGCATCTCGCTGTCCACCTCGAGCATCCGCCCAATCTCCCTCTGCAGCTCCGCCGTCAGCTCTTCATCCGCATCCAAGGAAAGAACCCACGTCCCCACACACTTTTCGATCGCAGAGTTCTTCTGTCTCGCAAATCCCTTCCACGGCTCCGCAAAAATCTTCGCCCCAAACAACTCCGCGATCTCCAGAGTACGATCGGTCGAGCCCGAGTCCACCACAACCACCTCGTCCGCAAACCGCACGCTGGAGAGTGTCCGCGCGAGGTTGGCTTCTTCATTCAGAGTGATGATGGCTACGGAAAGTGTCGCTTTCGGCATGCTCCTTCATTCTATTTCCCTTAGCCCAGCTCCGGAGACCTTCATCTTGCCGTAACAGGATCAGACTAGTGTCTTTCTTTGCAGCCACATTGGACAAAAGCAGATTGAACCGGAATTAATGGACTCTTCCCTCGCAAAAAATCCATACGATCCTGGCCCCGCACGATGCTGAGCAGACGCCGCCTACTCCAACGCGGTCTCACCTCCGCCGCCGGCCTCACCCTCAGCAGAACCGTGCCCGCGATGCAACAGGCAATGGCCTCGCCCGCCCAGGTCCGCAGCGGAGTCAAACTCACCCGCTACGTCGATCCGCTGCCGATCCCGCCGGTTATCCGCGCCACAGGAAAACCAAACGAAGTCATCGACATCGAAATGCACCAGTTTCAGCAAAAGGTGCACCGAGATCTCCCGCCGACGACCCTTTGGGGATACAACAGCTCCTGGCCCGGCCCAACCATCGAAGCCCAGAGCGGCCAGCCCCTCAGCATCAACTGGATCAGCAAGCTTCCCACAACGCATCTCCTCCCCATCGATCATTCCATCCACGGCGCGGAATCGTCTCTACCCGCAGTCCGCAACGTTGCGCATCTCCACGGCGCCTGCGCAATGCCCGACGACGACGGCTACCCCGAAGCCTGGTTCACAGCGCAAGGCGAACATGGGCCGCACGGCGCGAAGTTCAACCCCCGCCCCTCGGCCTATCCCAACTGCCAACCCTCCACCACCCTCTGGTATCACGATCACTGCCTCGGCATCACGCGGCTGAATGTCTACGCCGGATTAGCAGGCTTCTATCTCATTCGCGACGAAGCGGAAAAAGCTCTCAACCTCCCTCAAGGCGACTACGAAATCCCCCTCATGCTGCAGGACCGCCTCTTCCACCACGACGGCTCCCTCTACTATCCAAAAGTTGTCAACGGCCCGAAGGAACACCCCATCTGGATCCAGGAGTTCTACGGCGACTACAACTGCGTCAACGGAAAAGTCACCCCATCCCTCGAGGTTGAGCCGCGCAAGTATCGCTTCCGAATCGTCAACGCCGCGAACGCACGCTTCTATCACCTGCGCCTCTTCAACTCCGACGCCACCGGAAAGATCCAGAACGACTCCTTCGACGTCCCGTCCTTCCAGCAGATCGGCACCGACGGCGGCCTCCTCCCTGCCCCCCTCGAACTCCACTACCTCCTCATCGGGCCCGCCGAGCGCTTCGATATCGTCATCGACTTCTCCGGCTCTGAAGGCAAATCCTTCTCGCTGATAAACGACGCCCCCGCACCCTACACGATGGGCGGCCAGTACCTCGCCGAAGACGTCATGCTCTTCAAAGTGACAAAGCCGCTCTCCAGCCCGGACACCAGCGTCGTCCCCGAAGCGCTCGTCCCGTTCGAGCCGCTCGTTCCCACCTATGCGACCCGCGAGCGTCTCCTCCTCGTCTCAGAAAAAGAGCGCCCCTCCGACGGCTACGTCATCATCGGCCTTCTCGGCAACGCACGCTGGCACGAACCCATCACCGAAGATCCAAAGGCAGGTTCGACAGAGATCTGGTCCTTCGTCAACATCACCGGCGACGTTCATCCACTGCACATTCATCTCGTGCGCTTCCAGGTCTTGAATCGCCAGACCTTCGATGTGCCAACCTATCAGCAGACCGGCAAGCTCGTCTTCACAGGAAGGCCAATGGCGCCGGAGAGCAACGAGCGCCCCGCCCACAAAGATACGATCAAGTCCTACCCAGGCTATGTCACCCGCGTCATCATGCGCTTCGATCTTCCCCACGAAGCGCCGGTCTCTCCAGGCGACGAGCTCCTCTACGTCTGGCACTGCCACATCCTGGAGCATGAAGACAACGAGATGATGAGGCCGTACAAGGTGATCGTGTAACTCAAGCGTCACACGCTGCGGCAAACTCGAATGTAAATAGAGTGGTAATAAGTTATTACATTCAAAAACATTTTTCTCGCGACGAAATCTCACCCATAACGTAACCGTAATTATTGATCATTTCATTTTGATGTGACACATCAACCATGCCGAAGCCTCTACGGTTATCCCACTGAGGTTGTATTCCCCAACGGGTCAATCCGTTCTCTCAGTTCTTCGGAGGTATCACTTTGAAACGTACTGTCAGCGCCCCTAACGGGACCTTGAAGTGCGGCGCGATGATGTTGATTGCGCTGCAAGTGTTTGCGGGACTGCCACAATCCGCCTACGCCCAAACTGCCGTCCCCGAAACAAAGACCCCCATCAAGCACGTCATCATCATCATCGGTGAAAACCGTACCTTCGATCACGTCTACGCCACCTACAAGCCGAAGGCAGGAGAGACCGTCTCGAACCTCCTCTCCAAGGGCATCGTCAACGCCAACGGCAAGCCCGGTCCAAACTACTCCCTCTCCGCTCAGTTCTCGGCCGTCGATAGCACCACCGCTGATAACGGAAAGTATTCCAACAGCCCACAGGAAAAGAGCATCTACAGCACCCTTCCCGCGGCTCTCGCTGGCGGACCTGAAAAGCAAAGCGCCACCAGCGCACCTTTCACAACCCTGAAGGTCGCAGAACTTGCCGACACCGGTCTCGCGGCTGGTTATGACAAATTCCTGCTCACCGGTGCGACTGGTATCGCCGGCGGCAAGCCCGACACTCGCATTACGAACGACACCAACCTGCGCGAAGGTGTCTTTCAGCTCAGTGGATCCAAGTTGCCGTACGACGCCTACACCAACAGCCCCGTTCACCGCTTCTTCCAGATGTGGCAGCAGGTCGACTGCAACGCCGACTACGCCACCGAAGACAACGCCAGCGGTTGCTTGAACGACCTCTTTCCCTGGGTTGAAGTCTCCGTCGGCACCGGCGGCAACGGAGCCAAGCAGCCAGCCAACTTCAACGAAACCACCACCGGCGAAGGCGCCACCTCCATGGGCTTCTACAACATGGCCCAGGGCGACGCTCCGTACTTCAAGAAGCTTGCCGATGACTACACCATCAGCGACAACTTCCACCAGTCGGTAATGGGCGGCACCGGTGCCAATCACATCATGTTTGGCTTCGGCGATGCCATCTTCTACACGAACACCAAGGGCGTTGCCACCAAGCCGCCAACCAACCAAATCGAAAACCCCAACCCCCAGGTCGCAACCAACGACTTCTACGACCAGGACGGTTACGGCGGCGGCAGCTACGTCAACTGCGGAGACATCAACCAGCCAGGCGTTCCGGCTGTCACCAACTACCTCCAGTCCCTCAAGAATCCTGTAAAACCGAACTGCGTCAAGGGCGACTACTACCTCGTCAACAACTATAACCCCGGCTACAACGGCGACGGCACCCTCACTTCGCAGTACTCGCCCTTCACCATTCCTCCCACCAGCCAGAAGAGCATCGGCGACGACCTCGTTGCTCACAAGGTTCCCTTCAAATACTTCGGCGAGAACTGGGATCTCTACGTAACCGATCCCACCGAGTCGAACTCCTTCGATGCGTACTGCAACATCTGCAACCCGTTCCAGTACCAGACCCAGTTCATGGGAACTCAGGCCGCCCGCCAAACCTACATCGCGGACACGACTGAGCTCTATGAGGACATCGACACCGGCAACCTGCCGCCAGTCTCCATCGTCAAGCCCAGCGGCATAAACGATGGTCACCCGGCGTCTTCCAAGCTCGACCTCTTCGAAGGCTTCACCAAGAAGATCATCGACGGAGTCAAAGCCAACCCGACCCTCTGGGCCGACACTGCCATCTTCGTCACCTTCGACGAGGGTGGCGGATACTACGACTCCGGCTACATCCAACCCGTCGACTTCTTCGGCGACGGTACCCGCATTCCCCTCATCGTTGTCTCGAAGTACTCCACCGGCGGACACGTCTCGCACGAGTATGGCGATCACGTCTCCCTCATGAAGTACATCGAGAAGAACTGGGGCCTGCCCACCATCTCCGACCGCAGCCGCGACAATCTGCCGAACCCGATCCAGAAAGCAAACAGCCCCTACGTCCCGACGAACAGCCCTGCAATTGGCGATCTGACGGATGACTTCCAATTCTCCACCAAATAACCGCAGCACGTTTCAAGATCCACCCTTCGACGGTCAGCCCATGCTGGCCGTCGAAGTAATTTCTTAAGAACACTGGTCATAATAAAAAATGAAGAATCTCCGCGTACAGAAATTAATCTCAAAAGTCCTCCCCTCAACCCTCCTCCTCGCGGGAATTGCGACTGCCCCCTTCACGCATCTCCTCCACGCTGCAAGCCCAACCGCCTTACCAAAGTTCCACGTGCAGAACCAGTGGAACCTCGGCGGCAAAGGAGGATGGGGCTTCCTCGTTCTCGACGCCCCGGCTCACCGTCTCTACATTCCTCGAACCAATCGCGTGATGGTCGTGGACACCGACACCGGCAAGCTCCTCGGTGAAGTGGAGGACATGAAAAACATCCGCGACATCGCGCTCGATAGCTCCGGCAAATACGGCTACGTCACCGACGTAACCGATGGAACAGCCGGTTTCGTCCGCGTCTTTGACCGCTCCAGCCTCAAAGTAGTCGCCTCCATCTCCACCGGCGCCGTCCCCGCCTCCATCGTCTTCGACCCCGTTTCAAACTCCGTCCTCGCTTTCAACTCGCATAGCCACAGCGCGACCGTCATCGACGCCGCAACCAACCAGGTCATCGCAACAATCCCCCTCAATAGCCGCCCCGGCTCCGCGATCGGCGACGGAAAAGGAGCCGTCTTCGTCGCGCTCCCAGCCCTCGGTCAGATCACCCGCATCGACGCCGCCTCAAAGAAGATCACATCGTCGTGGCAACTGGCGCCCTGCACTGGTCCAAGCGGCTTAGTCAGCGACAGCGCTCACCATCAACTTTTCACAGCCTGCGAAGATCACAAGCTAATCTCAGTCGACACAGAGACCGGCCACGTCACCCCTATCGGAGATGCTCCACCGAACGCCGGTGACATCGACTTCGATGCCCGGCACAACCTGCTCTTCGTCGCCGATGCCACCGGCACGCTCTCCATCTTTCGCCGCGACGGGCTCGCTAAATACTCCCGTATTCAGCAGGTAAACACTCAACCCGGCGCGAGAACGATGGTCGTCAGTCAGAAGGACGACAAGGCATACCTTGTAACCTCCAAGTTCGGCCAGAACACTGGCACCGTCTCCGAAGAGTTACAGTTTCGCCCCACTCCAATCCCCGGCACCTTCTCAGTCATCGTCGTCGGACGCTAACAAAAAAGCCGTACCTCGAAAGACACCAGAGGTACGGCTCACACTCCACCATCAAATCTCCAGGCTAAGCTTCATCAACCCAAGGCGGCTGACCCAGCGAGACATGCCGATACTTCGGCGTATACCCAAGCTCCCGCGCATAGTTCAAGATTCGCTCAAAGTCCAGGCTGATCGTCGCCCCTGCTTTCTGCGTCACTTCATCTTCGATCGGCAGATCAAAGTCATCCGCACCATAGTTCAACCCACCCAGTGCCTGCTCATTCTGAGTAAGTACCGAACTACGAATTCGCGGAATATTATCCAGATAAATCCGACACAACGCCAGGTGCCGCAGATACTCCGCCGTCGTAATTTCAATCCCACCAATCTGCGTAAAGTAAGGCTTGAACGTCCAACACAGAAAACTCGCCAGCCCACCGGTCTCATCCTGAAACAGCCGCGTGCGCTCGAGATGTTCCAGCCGCTCCTCCAGGCTCTCGTCAAATCCGATCACCATCGTCGCCGTCGTCTTCAACCCTGCTTCAACAATCGCCCGCTGCGCCTCAAAGTACTGCGCCACGGTGTACTTGAACTTCGAGTGCCGCGCGCGAAACTCCTCAGTCAAAATCTCCGACCCGCCGCCAGTGATCCACCGCACGCCTGCATCCTTCAACCGCTCCGCCGCCGCCGGGTAGCTCAGCTTCGCATGATCCGCCAGATACATAAACTCCGCAATCGTTAGCGCATAAAACTCCAGCGCATCGCCATACCGCGCGCGAATCGCAGCAAACAACTCGCAGTAATAACTCAGCGGCAGATGCGGATTGAACCCGCCATTGAACGCCGCCAGATCCCCTCCCAGCGCCAGCAGTTCGTCCAGCTTCGCAAACACGTCTTCATGGCTCAACACATACCCGCCCTCCTGCCCAGGCAGCCGGTAGAACGCGCAGTAGTCGCACTGCGCCACACACACATTCGTATAGTTGATGATCCGCATCACCATGTACGTGCACGAAGCCGGAGCGTGAAATCGCCCGCGCACCACGGCGGCAAGCAAACGCAACTCCTCATCGGACGCGTTGTTCCAAAGCCACCGCGCCTCATCCCGCCCAATCCGGGAGCCCTCGGTAACCTTACCCGCAATCTCGGAAAACATCGTCGCAATCGAAGCGGCAGTCTGGCTCATCCTTCTAGTGTAGTGCGCCGACGCCCGCCAGACCACCCGCGCTGAGCCGCATCTGATAGCTCCGCCTGACAGCACCGCCCACGCCCAGATTCAAAGCCTGCGGCTCGCCACCACCAGATTCTGCCAGCCAGTCTTGCTCATCTTCAGCCTTTGCCCCCGCGTCAGAATCACCGCCCCCTCACCACGCCCCTCCCGCGCCACCTCGCGCACATAGTCCATGTTCACAATCGTAGACCGGTGAATTCGCACGAAGCGATTCGGGTCAAGCATGTTAGCCAGTTGCTTCACCGTCTCCCGCAGCATAAAACTCTTCGCCCCCACATGCAGGCACGAGTAGTAATCCTGCGCCTCAATCCACTCGATCTCCTGAACATTCACCACCGTATCCTTCGCCCCATTCGGCACCAGCAGCCTCTTCGGATACTCCTTCGTACCAGCGTCTCCCGTCTCCAGTTCAGCCAGAACCTGCTTCAACCGCTCCTGGTTCAACAACGCTGTATTCGAAACAATACGCTTCTTCACCTGAGCCAGCGCAGCCTTCAGCCGCTCCGGTTCCACAGGCTTCGTCAGGTAATCAAGCGCATGCACCCCAAACGCGCGCAGCGCATACTGATCATGAGCGGTTACAAATACCGTCACCGGCATCTGCGCCGCGCCCACCTGCTCGATCACCTCAAACCCTCCCCTGCCTGGCATCTGAATATCCAGAAACAAAACGTCGACCCGCAGCGCCTTCAGCGAAGCCAACACCTCACTGCCGTTCCTGCACTCGCCTACAACCTCCACCTCATCATCCCCGGCAAGCAGAAAACGCAGGCGTTCCCGCGCCAGTGGTTCGTCATCGGCAATCAGCGTCTTCAGCTTCATAGGGCTTGCGGCTCGTAGGGAATGGTGATCGCAACCTCGAAGCCGCCATCCTCCAGCGGCTGTGCCCTCATCGCAAATTCGTTCTGGTAAAAGTGCAGCAATCGCTCCCGCGTATTCTTCAGCCCAATCCCGTGTCCCTCCTGCGTCTGCGTACCGGCTTCGGCTCCCGTATCGCGCACCTTCAGATGCAGACTCCCACCGTCGCGTCGCGCAGAGGCCTCCACCACGCCCTCACTCACACAATGCGCAATCCCATGCCGAATCGCGTTCTCAACAATTGGCTGAAGCAAAAAACACGGCACCAGGCTGTCCAGCGCCCCAGGATCGACCTTGATCTCGACCTTCAGCCGATCCGCGAATCGAATCTGCTCGATCGCCAGATAGTTATCGATCATCTCCAGCTCCTGCGAGAGCGGAACCTTCTCCGGTGTCGTCCGCTTCAACGTGCTCTTCAGAATCGCATTCAGATGAGACAGCATCTCCACCGCCTCCCGCTGTCTCCCAAGCTCCACCAGCGTCGTAATTGCGTTCAGCGTGTTGAAGAGAAAGTGAGGCTCAAGCTGCATCTGCAGCGCACGCAGGTGAGCCGAAGAGAGCTGCTTCTGAAGCTCGAGCGATCGCATCGCATCGTCCTGCGCCCGCAACTTGTATTGAACGATTCCCGTAACCCCGATAATGAACCCATAGAGCAGGAGCTCGATGCCGAACCGGTTGACGTTGAACAGGACCCCCCACATCAGGCGTTCTTCCCCCGGACCCCAGCCGAGCGGAAAACCGATACCCCACAGCATCAGCAGATGAACCAGCGCAAGCATCGATCCCGCAACCGCGTGCAGCACAATCGTCTTCACGGAAAGGCTGGAGACAATCGGTAAGCGCGGCGCCAGCTTCCACAGTACGCACGCAATCGTTCCCCACCAACCCCACAGAACTGCGCCATAAACCAGCGAGGCCGGATGCATCACCGACCCACACTCCGCTGCAGTAGCGAGCGCCAGTACTGCCGCCAGCGACAGGATCAACAGGTAGCCGTTGAGATGCCTGCTTGCAGGTGCAGCGCCTTCCTCGGCTGTCTTCTCCTGCAAGATCGCTGGAGCCTGCCGGTACTCCGGAGAAGTGGTGAGAGTGTTCATGCGCACATCCTTTCTCTAATCCTGAAAGGTTCTTTCCACGTCAAATCTACGCCGCACTTCCCTAAGCGAGAGCGTGCAAGAATCAGGATCTATCGTCTCCCCCGCGGCTCCAACATCTTTGCAGCCAAAGCCCTCATTCTTGCAGGCAACCATGTTACATCTCGCTCCCCTCTCCAGCACGAGGCAAATGCCGGTAGTGAGACAGTTTCGAGTCCGGAACAAACGAAGTTGCCGAAAACTCCGTTTTGCGTGAATGACACTATCGCCCCCAAAGAAGCGAATTGGACTGGACCTGGCATTCGCGAGGGGTTCATTGGCGGAGGATCGCCGACGAGTCTCCCATGCCCCTTGGCTGATCGAACTCAGAATCGCTCGCTCAGTGATACTGCGATGACAAATCCATGACAATTGAACCCGTATTCACGCGATAGATTTGGCTATAGCATTCATACTTCGAAAGCCCGGTGCAGAGAGATTCAGCAAGCTGGCTTAATTTCGCAACATCCGCACTAGGATGGCAAAATGGGCCGTTGAAGAGCGATATGCTCACGAAGACCAACGAAGAATGACAAGAATGCAAGTGACCCAATCCGCTTCTGGCAAAATGCCAGACGGTAAGCGCATCACGCAACTGGATGGGCTCAGAGCCATTGCTGTACTGATGGTATTCATGAGTCACGCAGTTCGCTCGCAGTTGCTGTGGAGTGGGGTTGATCTGTTCTTCATTCTCTCCGGTTTTTTGATCACGGGGGTTCTACTGGACTTGCGTAGTCAAAATACCTGGCGCACGTACATCGTCGCTTTCTATAAGCGGAGAGCGCAAAGAATCCTTCCGCCCTACATCTTGTTTCTTATCGTTACGTCCGTGTTGTTTGGATGGGCCTGGACGCACCGCTGGTACTTGTACTTCTTCTTGATGAACATGCCTGCCTTTGCGCCACCGGTGCCTTACGGGCATGGGGTTCTATGGTCGCTCGCAGTGGAAGAGCAGTTCTACCTTATATGGCCTATTCTGGTTTATCTGCTGAGTGAGAGGGCGCTCGCATGGCTGTCAGGGGTGCTGATTCTTGCCGCGCCGCTGCTTCGCTGGTTTGCAACCGCCTATTTCACGCGTCATTGGCTAATCTATACTGCGTTGCCTTTTCGAATGGATCTCCTGGCTGCAGGTGCATTGATCGCAATGGTTTGGCGTCACTACCCGGCAGCCATATTTCGATGGGGAATAAAAGGATCATGGTTGGCCGCAATAATAGTGTTTGCGCTGTGCATGCTCTCCATGCATCCCTGGTTCCAACCTGGCGCAGACACAGCATTAGTTAATGTCTGGCTGTACGAACTCATCCTCGTGGGCTACGCAGCTGGGTTTATCTGGATATTGAGCGGTCGTTGCGTTAACTTTCTACGAACCAGACCAATGGTGTATCTCGGACGTATCAGCTATTCCGTCTATCTAATTCATCTCGCCGCACTCGTGTTTATACGACAGTTTACCCGTCACTCTTTGGCCTCCGCAGCCGTGGCCCTTGCGGTGACGCTTTGCTACGCTGCTTTGTCGTGGAAGTGGGTGGAACAGCCAATACTGCAACGCCATGCCGATGCAGAGGATCTTCATGTGCCACTCCCAAATCAATCGTAAATATCGTTCGTAGCGTTGGACCTGAGTCGAGTTGATCCTGAGAATATTTCCGGCATTCCAAGGCATCTCCACGCCCTCGTTCGATTCCATTTCGCCAAGTCGAATCATCATCCGCATGCTGGACAAGAATGAAAAGGCCCTTTCGCTAGAGGTGCCCGGAAAATCGGCTCTTCGGCAAGTTGAGTCGTTCACATCAAACTGACTCACTATCCCAATACCTGAAGCTCTCCCCCGCATCTATCTCAAAGCCAGCGAAGCCAGCAGCGACATACTCCACCGCGCGTCCTGCCATCCTCCCTGCAGCTTTAGCGTATCCGGCTGCATATCGGTTTTCAGGCGCCGCCCCCGAGGCTCATCCTGACACTGAGGTACTACCGCTATGCAGGCGAACAAAACCCTCGCGCTTCTCTGCACATTAATCTGCATTCCCCTCGCGTCCTGCTCCCGTGTCGTGGCCCATGCCAATACCTCTCCTCCCGAGGGCGTCCCCGTTCACATCGCCCGTGCCGTATCGCAGGATGTGCCGCTCGAGATCGCAGCAGTTGGCAACGTCGAGGCCGTCGAGAGTGTCGAGGTCAAGCCGCGCGTAGCCGGGCAGATCAAAGAGGTCGCCTTCACAGAAGGACAAAACGTTACCAAGGGCCAGCTACTCTTCACCATCGACCGCGACACGTTAAGCCGCCAGCAGGCACAACAGCAAGCCGAGCTCTCTCGTGACATCGCAATGGAGCAACAAGCGACCGCCATCGCCGCGCGAGATGCGGCCTCGCAGAAGCAGAGCCAGTCCGAGGCGGACACCGCCGTCAAGTTAGGCGAGCTCGGCGTCCTCTCCGGCCAGAGTGTTAAGCAAGCCGTCACCGCAAGCGACACCACGCGCGCCAGCCTCCAGGCCGACAAGTCCGCAATCGCCGCCGCCGCCGGGGCCATCAACGCCGACCGCGCTCGCCTCGCCCAGACACAACTGCAGCTCAGCTTCGCCCAGGTCGTCGCTCCCATCGCAGGCCGTGCCGGTGCCGCCATGGTCAAAGCCGGCAACGTGATTCGCGAAAACGACACAACGCTCGTCACCCTCCTTCAGCTCGCGCCCATCCGCGTCACCTTCGGCGTTCCAGAGCAAGCCCTCGCCGAAGTACAGCGCCTCAGCTCCCTCGGCCCCCTCGAAGTCGAGGCCGGCCCTGGTGACGTACCTCTAGGCAAAGGCCGTCTCGACTTCATCGACAACACCGTCGATCCCGCTACCGGCACCATCCGGCTCAAGGCCACATTCCCCAACACCGACGGAGCACTCTGGCCCGGCGAGTTCGTCAACGTCCGCCTCCGTCTGCGGGTTGACGCCAACCAGCTCGTCGTTCCGCAGTCCGCCATCCAGCAGGGCCTCGAGGGAAAGTACGCGTGGCGCATTCAAGCAAGCGTCGCAACCATGGTCCCCGTCACCGTGCTGCGTACGTATCGGCCCCCACCCTCCCCGCAGGCAGCCAGCGAAGTTGCAGTTCTAGGCAGCGGCCTCCGCCCTGGAGACATGATCGTCACCGAAGGCCAGCTGCGCCTCACCCCCGGCGCGAGGGTCTCTCCCATCGACGTACCCTCCAGCTCGTCCCCGCATGATTCCCTCACCAACAACACCGTGCGCAACGGCGCACCCTGAGCCACATCTGCCGACGAGGTTCCCTCCATGCGCTTTACCGAGTTCTTCATCCGTCGCGCCATCACCACAACGCTGCTCATCTCCGCCATCGCAGGCTTCGGCTTGCTCAGCTACCTCTCCCTTCCCGTCAGCAACCTGCCCGAGGTCGAGTACCCCACCATCCACGTCTCCGCCTCGATCCCCGGCGCCAACCCCGACTCCATGGCCTCGACCGTCGCCACCCCACTCGAGAGTGAGTTCTCGCGCATCCCCGGCATCGAAAACATGACCTCCTCCAGCTCCGTCGGCGACACCGACATCACCCTGCAATTCGCCCTCAACCGCAGCGTCGACGCAGCCGCGCAGGACGTTCAGGCCGCCATCTCCCGCGCCACCGGCAGCCTCCCTCCCGGCATGCCCGAACCACCCTCCTACTCCAAAGTCAACCCCGCCGACGACCCCATCATCTGGCTCGAGATGCACTCCCAGACCATGTCCTTCGAGGAGTTCTCCCGCTACGCCACCCAGATCGTCTCCAAGCAGATCTCCATGGTCAACGGCGTCTCGCAGGTCGAGGTCTACGGCCCCGAGCGTCCTGCCATCCGCGTCCAAGCCGACCCCGCACGCCTCGCCGCCTATGGCCTCGATCTCGAGCAACTCCGCACCGCCCTCACCACCAACAGCGCAAGCCTGCCCACCGGCACCCTCTACGGCGAGGCCAGAGACTACTCCCTCCAGGCCAACAGCCAGCTCACCACCGCCGACCAGTTCTCCGACCTCGTCATCGCCTACCGCAACGGAGTCCCGCTACGCCTCAGCCAGGTCGCCCAGGTCTTCAACAGCTCCAGCAACGATAAGCATACCTTCTGGATCAACGGTCGGCGCGGCGTCATCCTCGCAGTGCGGAAGCAGCCCGGCGCAAACACCGTCGAGGTCGCCGATCAAGTCAAAGCCGCAGTCCAAAACCTCCGCAGCGTCTTACCTCCCGGCGTAACCTTCGGCCGAGTCTCCGACGACGCCGACATCGTCCGCGACTCTATCTCCGAAGTCAACCACACCCTCATCCTCACCATCGTTCTCGTCGTCTTCGTCATCTTCGCCTTCCTCGGCACCGTCTCCTCCACCCTCATCGCCAGCGCCACCATCCCCGTCTCCATCCTCGGCTCCTTCATCGCCATGCGCCTTCTCCACTACACCATCGACATGTTCTCCATGATGGCCATCACCCTCTCCGTAGGCTTCATCGTCGACGACGCCATCGTCATGCTCGAGAACATCGTCCGCCATCGCGAGATGGGCAAATCCCCGCTCACCGCCGCGCTCGACGGAGCCGCCGAAGTCGCCTTCACCATCCTCTCCATGACCCTCTCCCTCGTCGCCGTCTTCCTTCCCATCCTCTTCCTCAACGGAGTCCTCGGCCGACTCCTTCGCGAGTTCGCCGTCACCATCTCAGTCTCCATCCTGCTCTCCGGCCTCTCCGCGCTCACCCTCACCCCCATGCTCTCCAGCCGCTTCCTCAGCGAGCGCACCCACGCAGACAACTGGTTCCATCGCCGCACCGAGCGCCTCTACTCCGCACTCGAGCGCGCCTACCGCCATTCCCTCGATCGAGTCCTCCGTCACCCCCGCGCCACCATCGCCGCCAGCATCGCGATGACAGCCATCACCGCCATCCTCTTCGCCATCGTCCCCAAAAGCTTCATGCCAGCCGTCGACACCGGCGGCATCTCCGGACACATCGAAGCCCCGCAGGACAGCTCCTTCGCCCAGACGATCTCCAACGCCGAGCAAGTCAACAAAGCGCTAGCAGCAATTCCATGGATGGACAGCAACCTCTCCGGCATCTACGCCCAGAACGAAGGCTGGCTCTGGATCAATCTCCGTCGAGACCGCCACCGCCCCAACGTCAAAACCATCATCGCCGACCTTCAGAAGAAGCTCGACCGCATCCCCGGCCTCAAGGTCTACCTCCGCCAGCCGGACTTCGTCGACCTCGGCCAGACCGAATCCCGATCCCAATACTCCGCCGCCCTCCAAAGCCCTGACGCAGACGAGCTCTACCGTTGGGCGCCGCGCCTCAAAGACAAACTCGACTCCCTTCCCGAACTCACCAACGTCTCCACCGACCTCCAGATGAGCGCCCCCCGCGTCAACGTCGACATCCGCCGCGACCTCGCCATGTCCCTCAACATCGACCCCGAAAAGATCGCCAACACCCTCTACGACGCCTACGGAAATCGCCGCGCCAACACCATCACCGTCGCCTCCCAGCAGTACGACGTCATCCTCGAAGTCGCCCGCGAGTATCAACGCGACCCGCAAGCAATGGGCAGCATCTATCTCGCATCCACCACCAATCACCTCGTCCCCCTCTCCGCCCTAACCACGCTCAGCCAGACCGTCGCGCCTCTCACCGTCAATCACCTCGGCCAGTTTCCCGCCGTCACCTTTCACTTCGATCTCAAGCCCGGCATCTCGCTCGACGCCGCCACCCGCGCCGTGCTGCGCGCCGCCACGCAGATGGGCCTCCCCGCCAGCATGAACTTCACCTTCCAGGGCACAGCCGCGCAGTTTCAGAGCTCCCTCAAAGGCCTCGGCCTCCTGCTCATCATCGCCGTCATGGTCATCTATCTCGTCCTGGGCGTTCTCTACGAGAGCTTCATCCACCCCATCACCATCCTCTCCGGCCTGGCCGCCGCGGCCATCGGCGCACTCCTCACGCTGCTCATCTTTGGCCAGGATCTCAACCTCTACTCCTTCCTCGGCATCATCCTGCTCATCGGCATCGTCAAAAAGAACGCCATCATGATCGTCGACTTCGCTCTCGACGCCGAGCGCAACCACGCACTCCCGCCTGAGCAGGCTATCTATCAAGGCTGTCTTCAGCGCTTCCGTCCCATCATGATGACCACGATGGCGGCACTGCTGGGTGCGGCTCCTATTGCATGGGGTCAGGGCATCGGGGGAGAAGCGCGTCGTCCTCTCGGTATCGCAGTCGTCGGCGGACTTCTGCTCTCACAGTCCCTCACCCTCTACGTCACCCCTGTCATCTATCTCTATCTGCATCGTCTCCAGCGAGGCCGCCGCAACGAAGTTGTCCTGCCGGACGGGCCTCCTGCGCGGAGCGCGGTCACTTCGTGACGGGTATACCGGTCGTGTCACCGTCATCAACAAAGGGCCTCCCGCTGGTCGGCACGATCTAACCTGCGACCAACGGGAGCACCAAGCGAAGCGGTACACAAGTCACGAAGTGACCGCCGCCCGCGCAGGGCGCCCGTCCGGCAGGACCTTCTCCCTCTGCGCCCCCCGCCAATGCGCAGGAGGAGTTCCCTCCCACATCCGAAAAGCCCGCACAAAAGAGTTCGAGTCCTCATACCCCAGAAGATAAGCAGTCTCATTCAGCTCAAGCAGAGAGTTATTAAGATAGTGCCGCGCCAGCTGATGCCGAGCCTCCTCAAGAACCTGCTGAAAGCTATACCCCGCATCCTGCAACCGTCGCTGCAACGTGCGCGAGCTGATGTGCAGTTCGCGCGCGATCTCCTGCATCTTCGGCCGTCTCCCAGCAAGCTTTCTCTGGATCGCAGCCCGGACCCTCTCAGGGAAACTCTCCTCGCCCTTATGCTGCTTCAACTCTTCATCAAACTGCGGTGCAAGCATAGCCAAAAGCTCGGCATTGCTCGTCACAAACGGCAGAGCCGCATCCGAGCTACGGAAGATGATCGCATTACGAACAGCGCCAAACACAATCGGACAGCCGAAGTGCCGCTCAAAGATCTTTGCATGCGTCGGCTGGCGCGCAAGCTCAAGCCGCAGCGGAGAGATCCGAGTCCCAGTCCCATGCCGCGCAATGCACAGCACCCACGCAAAACAGAGATCGGTGAGCACCGCAGGCTCAACGCTATCGGCGAGCAGCCAGCGAAACTGAATGCTCCACTCGCTGTCATCCATCTCGTGGATGATCTCCTCAGGACACGAGAGTTGTTTGTAGCGGGCCATCTGCTCCATAGCTTCGCCGAAGCTGGCCGTAGAGAGAGCCGCAAGCGCAATCGGATCGAAGTGTTCCGCCTTGGTCTCGGTGCCAAGTTCGAGGCCAATGGCGGGGTTCGGGCTATTCACGCCCACTCCCCGCCACAAGGCGAACAGCTCTTCGGTCGTTACGACGATGCGCGGTTGATCGAGTAGCCCCGGAGCCAATCCCGCACTCTGAAGCACCGCAGACGCACCGACTCCCAACTCGTGTAAACGTGTTGCCAGCCGGCCGGGAATCCGAAAGCGTTTGCTCATGGTTATGATTTCAAGGAGGCCATGTCGATCGAGAAGCGATACTTCACGTCCGACTTCAGCAGTCTTTCATAAGCCTCGTTGACCTTCTGAATCGGAATCACCTCCACATCGGCAGTGATGTTGTGTTTGCCGCAGAAGTCCAGCATCTCCTGGGTCTCGGCGATTCCGCCAATCGGCGAACCCGAGAGGCTGCGGCGTCCAAACAGCAGGTTGAAGGCAGACACAGCAAGTGGCTTCTCCGGAGCGCCGACCAGGCACAGGTTGCCGTCGCGGCGAAGCAGCCCAAGCAACGCGTTGATGTCGTGGTCCGCCGAGACCGCGTCGAGGATAAAGTCGAAGCTGCCCGCGTGCTTGGCCATCTCATCGGCATTCCGCGAGACGACAACCTCATCCGCGCCTAGGCGGATCGCATCATCCTTCTTGCCCGGCGACGTCGTAAACAGCACAACATGCGCTCCCAGCGCGTGCGCAAACTTCACCCCCATGTGGCCTAGTCCGCCAAGCCCCACGATCCCGACCTTCTTGCCCTTGGTCACGCCCCAGTGGTGCAGAGGCGAATAGGTCGTAATGCCCGCGCAGAGCAGAGGCGCGACTCCGGCCAAATTGAGGTTCGAAGGAACCTTGAGCACGAAGCGCTGATCCACCACCACGCTGTCCGAGTAGCCGCCATAGGTCACACCACCCGTGTGCTTGTCGGGAAAGTTATAGGTAAGGGTCATGTTCGGGCAAAACTGCTCGAAGCCCTCGCGGCAATCCGGGCAGGTCCCGTCGGAGTCGACCATGCAGCCGACCGCGGCAAGATCGCCCACCTTGAACTTCGTGACCGCCGAACCAGTCTTGGTAACGCGGCCGACGATCTCATGACCCGGCACGCAGGGGTAGACAGTCGGCATAACGCCGCTCCACTCGTTGCGAACCTGATGAAGATCGGAGTGACAGATCCCGCAGAAGAGAATCTCAATCCGCACATCGGTTTCGGTTGGATCGCGCCGCGCGATCGTGGTGGGGGCGAGCGGCGATGTCGCACTTGCAGCAGAGAATGCTTTTGCGTTGTACATGGGTTCAAAGGTAAACCGGCCAACGATTCGACGCTACGCAGGACACGCCATTCCATATGCAGAATACGCCAATACTTCAAACCCCCAGACCCCGAGCGGTACCGACACAAAGTACGACCGAAGATCTGTCTTTTCGACCGGTGCGGGACGGTCTTTTGTCCCGTGCAATGGAGAAACCTGCTGTTTGCCGGTGCCGTCCCCTGACTACCCTGATTCCAATCCCAAAAAGACACCCCTCCGGCTAACAAGTTGAAAATAAACTTGAAAAGCATGGCGTGTTTTCCGACGCCGCAAAACACACGTCCAAAACACCACATCTACCACGCAATCCACCACAACTTCACCACGATTTCACCACCGTAAAACAGTCGAAATCTGCAAAACCCCCTGCAAAAGTGAGGTTTTCCCTGCTGAAGTTTTTTAGTACTAAAGTTTGCAACTTCAAGCGTCGTTTCCTCACCCTCCCCGCATCCCAACCGATAGACACAGCAGAGAACCTCGAATGCTGACCAGAAAGTTGTATTACCTAGAGCGGCACCCCAAACCTAGAATGACCTTCATGCCAGCCTCCCCAGCAGCGTGCGTCAAGTCTATGATTTCATTGCAGAAATCTCGCCTCCGCCACTTCGCGCTGGCCACCCTGCTGCTCTCGGCGGCGCACCTCCTCCCGGCCCAGACCTTCGAATCCTCAGCAAATCTCACCGTAGCCGAGCAATACCTCCTCGCCGCCGCCAACCAGGATCGCATCAATCAAGGACTTCAGCCACTTCGCTTCGACCCCGTCCTCGCCGAGGCCTCCCAGGTCCACGCCCGCGAGATGGCCGACCACGCCGAAATCTCCCACCAGTTCGACGGCGAACCCGCACTCGCGGCCCGCGGAGCCAATGCTGGCGCACACTTCAGCCTCATCACAGAAAACGTAGCCGAAGCCCCCACCTCCGTCATCATCCACAATCTCTGGATGCACTCGCCCGGCCACCGCGCCAATCTTCTAGATCCCAACGTAGACTCCATAGGAATCGCCATCGTCACCCGCGATCACCAGCTCTACGCAGTAGAAGACTTCGCCAGCACCGTTCAAACCCTGTCGCTTAACCAGCAGGAGCGCACCGTCGCCAGCGTGATCGCACAGTCAGGAATGCGCGTCGCCGAAACCACCGCAGAGGCCCGTCAAACCTGCACAATGTCCTCTGGTTACGCGGGTTCTCGCCAACCCTGGTACATCATGCGCTACACCGCCGGAAGTTTGAACGAGATTCCCAGCCAGCTCAAAAGCAAACTGGCCTCCGGCAAATACCACCAGGCCGTAGTCGGGGCCTGCTCCGTAAACCGCAACGGCCCCTTCACTGCCTACAACATCGCAGTTCTGCTCTACCCGTAAGCAGACGCGGCAGCAACGACTACGCCGCCTGTTGCGGTTCCTCCACACTCGCAAATTGCGAGGCTAATCGCTGAAGTGGGTTAAAGTAGTGGAACAGTCCAACGTGCCGATCAACTCCACAAGCTCTCTCCGCTATAAACGCTCGATGCCACTATGTTGACGCTCTGTCGACACCGCCATCAAGGTAGCTTTTGACCCCTCCACCCCGATTTGTTATAACTGAAGAGGCGCGGGAGTTTTCTCGCACTCCAAAGATGTTCCTGAGTAGCTCAATGGCAGAGCATTCGGCTGTTAACCGAAGGGTTGTAGGTTCGAGTCCTACCTCAGGAGCCATAAAATCAATTACTTACAGCGTTCTCCTCTCTCGACTTCGCCGAACTTCACCGAATTTGCTGCGATGCCTCTCAAGTTCCGCCCTGCGACACCCATACTCTCAACCGGTACCGTCCAGCCCTCGAGCACTGCAGCCGTGCGCGAGTTCACAGCTTGCAGAACACTCTGCTCAATCGTCTGGACATACACGTCACCGGTTGTCGAGATGCTGGCATGCCGCAATATGACCTGAGCGTCTTTCAACGTCCATGTTTCTGCATCCGTACCCAACGTCCTTCGCATCACCTGAAAGGTGACGAGGAGGTTGGGATTCCCAACTTACGGGCGATCGGACGCACGCTCCAGTCGTCAAACTGGTTGATCTCGTTCAGGCCGTTCAGATTATCGATTACATTTTCAGTCAAAAACCCTCCTTGCAAACTCTTCTGTTCGGCAACGTTCGACTGCTCGTCGCGGATTTGTGATTGATTGTCACGGCCCTCCTCGATCTCGGGTCGGGTTAGCTCGACGCTCGACCGTAGCTGCTTATGCCTTTGGGTTTTCCTGCTGTGGTGGCCGAGATGCCAGAAGCCTGGCTGCACGGGACACGCGTAGAACGCAATATGTTGACATCGTGCTATCTTCCCCAAACCTCCTCAGCCCATTCCCGAGTGGGCCAGGAACGTTTTGGAAAGCCGTTTCCCATCCGACAGGAGGGGCAAGGCGGCGTGAGTGTAGACCAGCGTCTGGAAATGTATTTGAACGCCTCTTCTCGCGCTTGGGCTCGAGTTAGACCGACGACAAGCGGAACGGTGCGCGTTTCTTGGGCAACGACCGGGTTTGTGAGAGTGGCAATTGCCTTCGCAATGGAACCTTCCTCTTTGATGAGCCGCCGCCCTGTCCTGCGTGCGAGTTTTCGTCGCGCAACCTCCAATGCATTGTATTGAGCCTGGAGATCTACTGCCCGTTGCGTATAGCTGGCTGCTCGCCCTTCTTTTGCTTTTGTCATGGATTGCTTCCTGATTAAAATCCTCCGCAGAGGGTGAGAACGATGTGGTCGGAATTTAGGGACAATCCCGCCTTTTGTTTGTGAAACGTGAATTCGTTTCTGGGAGCGCTTCAGAAAGGAAAGTTAGCGCAGTTTGTAGATCCCTCGGAACATGAACCGGCACGCTGGCGCGGCATCTCGATCGGATCGGTCTATCGGAACGTCGTCATCAAGTATGCGAAGGAAACGGGCATCAGCGCAGAGGCGTTGGCACCTGCGTCCATTCAATGCGGCAACGTCCGCGACGAAGACGCTTGCCAATGGTCCGGACGTAGCCAAGGTGCAGGAGTGGTTGGGGCATGCTAACGTTTCTACGACCCGCCTCTACGACCGGCGTAAGACAGGTTTGCAGTCGTTGTATAAGAAGACGCCTCCACAGCGAGAGCCGGCCGACGTGGGCGAAATCATCAGCAAAATGGTCCTGCTGCTGCGGAGCGAAGCCAACAAGTATGCCGTTTCGATTCGTACGGACCAGACCGCCGATCTCCCCAAAATCACGGGGACGGGTGCGACTGCAGCAGGTACTGATGAACCTCATGCTGAATGGTATCGAGGCGATGAAGGAGACCGGCGGAGTGCTCAAGGTCAGAACTGACAAGGCGAGTGCGGTCGGGTGCTGATCTCAGTCAGCGACACCACTGTCAATGAAACGGGGACGCGATTCGGGTTAGTCTCAGCGGCTCTGGTGCAAACAGCATGCTGGAACCGATTAGAGTAGTGGATTGAGGCATCGAGGACCGGTAGATGGGCGAGCTGAAGGGGATGAAGGAGCTATTTGCGGGGCGACATTTTGATCGCGAGATCATCGTCTTGTGCGTGCGCTGGTATCTCCGCTACAAACTCAGCCTCCGTGATCTAGTCGCGATGATGGCCGAACGCGGGTTGGATATTGCGCATACCACGATCATGCGCTGGGTACAGAGATATGTTCCGGAGTTCGAGAAGCGCTGGAATGGCTATGCACGCAGGAGCGGTCGCTCGTGGCGTGTTGACGAGACGTATCTGAAGGTCCGTGGCCGTTGGGTCTACCTGTATCGCGCCGTCGACCGGGATGGCAACATCGTCGACTTCCGACTGAGTCCGAAGCGGGATGTAGCAGCGGCCAAGGCCTTTTTCCGCAAAGCGCTTCGCACGCAGCTGCGCGCACCTGTCAGCATCACGCTTGACGGCTATGCCGCTTCGCATCGAGCAGTGCGTGAAATTCCAAACGAAGACGAGGCATGGAAGCGGACCAAACTGCGATCGTCGAAATACTTGAACAATCTGATCGAACAGGATTATCGGGGTATCAAGTCCCGAACCAGGCCCATGCTCGGCTTCAAGAACTTCGACTACGCCGCCATCACAATCACCGGCGTCGAACTGCTCCACCGTATTCGCAAAGGTCAATTTGCCCTGCATCGCCTGAATCTCAAAGACAGAGCTGCGCCTGCGATCTGAAATGCAGTCCTTGCTGCCTAAACCACCGCCTCTCCAGGCGCCTCACAGGTTGTAGTCTCGAGCACCAGCGCGGCGTATGCTTCTGAATTGCGTATTCGGTGACTGGCAGGGTCTCGTCGTTGGCCTGATGCACCGCCTTCGTGCATGGGGCTGATCTTGACTCCAACCTGTTGTGCTTCGACCTCACCCATGACCGACTCGACAATCTCGAAAAGAAAACGCAACCGACTTTCCAGGCTTCCGCCGTACTCGTCTTTGCGCAGATTGGTGGTGGCATTCAGAAACCGCGAGATCAGATAGAGATAGTTCGCAAGGATCTGGACACCATCGAAGCCGGCGTCCAGCGCGTTTCGCGCAGCTCGCGCGAAGTCCGCTTGAATCTCCTGCTTCGTCAGAGGCCGGGTGTTACGGTCGGCTTCCGTCCCGTCCGCGTCACCGAGATCTGGCCTGGATCGACGTTCGATGCGGAGACGGGCTGCGCGCCGACCAGTAGTTCTGGATGTGAGATCGCCCCGGTGTGCCAGAGTTGTGCAATGATGCGGCCGCCGGCTGCATGGACGGCATCCGTAACGCGTCGCCATCCGCGGCGGAACTGCTCCTCCGTCCACAGTCCTGGCGTATCGGCTCAGCCAAAACCTTCCGGGCTAATCGCGGTGGCCTCTACGATGATCAGTCCGGCGGAAGCAGGTTGCGCGTAATACTCTGCCTGCAGGGCCGTCGGCACATGATCATGCGATTGCGCACGCATCCGAGTGAGAGGCGCCATGACAATGCGGTTAGGAAGATCGAGGTCTCCCATTCGATATGGTATGAAAAGCGCTGGTTCGACATCACATGAACTCCTGCATAGATCGATTGGACGTGTTTGAGAAATCACTTCGATTGCATCGACCCGCGTGGGATAGAACGCCAGATGATCTTTAATGCTGACGACTGCCTCATAAGGTTTTTCGTACGTCCAAACGGCATATTCCGATTTCGTTCCGCCGATGGGAATGCTGTAGTACGTACAGTCACCCTTGTACGGACAGTAGGTGTAATGCGTTGTTCGAACGAGCAATGACATATCCGCATCGCTTCGCGGCACGTAGTAGACGGGTGGATATCCCTTCTCCTCCAGTCGAAGAGCTCGTGTCGATTCAGCCACTGTCTGTCCAGCGACTGTTACGCGGACCTTGCCGGCAGCTTGTGAAATCGTGATGGGATGATCCGGGCTAGGAATCTTGACCTCTTTGCCTTTGCTCGACTTTGTATCCATTACGTTCCTCACGTTGCCAGTTAAAGCTTCGAACCGCCATCGACGGGAATACTGGCACCCGTGATCCAGCGCGCCCCGTCGGATGCCATAAAAGCGACTGCGTCTGCAATATCCTCTGGCTTGCCGATTCGCTTCAATGCCTGCATTCCAAGCGTGACCTCGCGGCCTGCTTCCGTCTTCGTAAAATTCGACATATCCGTATCGATGACGCCAGGAGCGACAGCGTTAACGCGTATGCCGCGCGGCCCTAGAATAGCTGCCCAGTTCTTGACCAGAGTCTCAAGTGCCCCTTTCGTAGAGGCGTAAGCAAGAATCGACGGATTTTCCATGCCGGGTTTGCCAACCACTGTACGAGCTACCGCAGAGGAGATAGCAACAATACTTGAACCCTCACCTAGAACGGGCAGTAGTTGCTGCACCAGGAAGAACGGGCCTCGGACGTTTGCGGCAAAGAGGTTGTCAAAATCCTCTACCGTGTAATCTGCGATGCGCGCCGACTTGCTGATTCCAGCGTTGAGCACAAGCACATCCAATCGATCGCCGATAATGGAGTGCACCTGTTTGGCGAGCAGTGCGGCACCGTCCGGGGTTCCCAGGTCCGCTGAGATTGCATCTGCGTGTCCGCCTTTCCTCTGGATTTCGGCAACCAGAGACTCTGCTTCCTGTTTTGACCGGCCATAATGAACCAGGACGTGCGCCCCAGCCTCAGCAAGCGCCAACGCCGTTGCGCGGCCAATTCCTCTCGATGCGCCAGTCACAAGCGCTGTCTTATTTTCAAGTGTGGTCATTGCCCTCTCTCTCGCCCTTTCACATCGCGGATGGATTGTTTTTTCGGCCAATAACCTTGCAGATGCACTGTCTCAGGCATTCATTCCGCCATCCACGGTCAGATTCGCCCCGGTGATGTATGGGGATTCAGGACCGGCGACGAACGCCACCATTGCGGCGATCTCCTCAACGTGCCCATAGCGATTGAGTGCTGTGGCTGCCTTCTGCGGTACCGCCCAATCGCCCGAGGCTGGATTCAGATCCGTGTCGATCGGACCCGGCTGGACGTTGTTGACCGTGATGCCCCGGCTCCCGACCTCTCTGGATAACGCCTGCGTGAACATCTTGACGGCTCCCTTCGTGGCGGCGTAGGGCACGAGTCCGGGCGCAACGGCACGCTCTCCCACCGCCGATCCGATCATGATGATGCGGCCACCGTCCTTCATGTGCTTCAGCGCCGCCTGTGTGGTGGCGAATACGCCGCGGATGTTAATGTCGATCACGCGATCCATCTCCTCCTGCGTCGTCTCCTCAAACGGCTTCGGAATGGCCGTGCCGGCATTGTTCACCAGCACATCCAGCTGGCCGAAAGTCGCAACGGCCTTCTCGACAGCACTCTTGACGGCTTTAACGTCGGCTGCATCCGCCTGGATCGCGATCGCTTTTCCGCCACCAAGTTCAATCGCTTTGACCACGGCGGAAGCCGCGCCTGCGTCCTTCGCGTATGTGATGACCACGCTTGCTCCATCTGCAGCCAGACGCTTTGCAATCGCTGCGCCAATGCCTCGGGACCCGCCGGTAACGAGTGCCACTTTGTTTGCCAACGTAGACATAGATCTCCTTTGCTTTCCGAGGAAAGATTCACCACGCCACTGATTCAACTGACTACGACACTGCCCGATCAGAAGATTGTGAACCACTCAGTTCTATACTGATGACGGAGATGCTCCGAGGATGCAGAGATATTGAACTATTTGGTTCTTTATCGGATAATATATAGATGGGGCGTCCGAAGAACTTTAGCCGAGAGGAAGTGCTGCAGAGGGCAATGCCTGTCTTCTGGAAGCACGGGTTCGCGGACACAAGCCTGCAGGACCTGGAACGAGCCACAGGCGTGAACAAGTCAGGGCTGTATACGGAGTTCCGAAACAAGGAAGATCTTTTTGTGGCGTGCCTTCGGTACTACATTGAGAGCCAGGGAAAGAGGGGGCTTCTCACTAAGGAGCCTCTCGGCTGGAATAATGTCGAAAGTTTTCTCAAGAACGGGCCTCTCAACAAGGGGGAACAGCAGGGGTGCTTTTCTATCAACTCCATGCGAGAGCTGGCTATCCTTCCGAATGAGGCGTATGGGGTCGTGAACGACAATCTGGCGCTAGTGCAGCGCCTCCTCGCCATGAATATCGAAGTCGAAAAACCCAAGATGGCTCCTTCCGCAATTGCGGAGATGGTCCTGTCCTTTTTTTCTGGGTTGTGCATTGAGCGCAACCTCAAATCCGGCAAAGCGTCGTCGACCCGCAAGATCGAAAACTTCATGACGGCCCTTCGCAGTCTTTAATCGAACGATTCGTCCCGTGAATGTATGGTCCGCAGCGCGACAGCAAGGGGAAGCTCTTGAATCGAATGCATCGAGACAGGCTCAGATGGGTGCCCGGTCTCGCTTGATGCGCACGACGGCCGCTCGTGTGCCATGGATGAGGATCTTGCGCAGGTACATGTCGCCTCGCTTGCTGACTGAGAAGGTCACTTGCTCCAGACGGTGAAATGCATCTACGGCGACCGAAGGTCACCATAGATATTGATGCAGGAACTCCCGTGTCCGTCCCGTTGGCAAGGGCTGCCGCAGCGGCGTTGTAGTGTGTGTTCCATTATGCCGAGAGAAGTCATGATTCTGACCTGGATAGCGATAGACGGTCGTGTTTGGTTTCTCTCCGCTTGCGCAGCCTTGGAAATGAACTCATCCTCCTTAGCAAGCGCCGCCTTAATCCTCGGCCAGACGCATGAGAAGGTACCCTCGCCGCATCGAACCCAATGCAACGACGCTGGCACCAGACACTGAAGAACCGCGTGCTGCTGGAGAACTACTTCATACCCGGCGACCTCGAACGCCAGATCGAGCGTTCATCGAACGCTACAACCACCGGCGCACGCTCCACTCGCCCAGGCATGGCTGATCACGGTCGAGTGATGCGCTGCATCAGCTTCACCGCGCAACTGGGGCGAACTTGGAAGTGCCGGGCCGTAGCGTGCGTTTATCCGCGCTTGGCTTGCGGCGTGATCCGCACGGATCTGTGAAGCAGATACACCACGAAGAATTGGAGGACGGCGATAAAGAGCGGCCCAGCGCATCTCCCAAGATCATGCTCAAACAGACCGATTCCGGCATCCAGCAATTGCATGGCGCCGGCGAGCGCACCCAGGATCAGCAACGCAGGCGTCGCCTGCTTGTAGATCGCCCCCAATGCGAACAAAGCCAGAGGAATTGTGCGCGCCGCCGCGTACATCGCCAATAGCAACGACGCCTCCGTTGGAACGGATTCGGCAGGGACCAGGTATTGCGGACGGATGATCGCCGCGATAGAAAAGCCACTCGCGACCAGGACATTGATTTCCGTGACCAGAGAAGCCAGCCGAATCGCGTTTATTGTTGTCATTGATTCCTCTCTCTGAGTAAGCTCGTCCGAGCGTAGTTGGGTTGATTTGACAACTTGTGTTCGCACCACGCCTGCGCGTAGTGCGAACCCTTCGCTGATTGCAGAGCGGGATACCTGTTATGTTTCCCCCTATCAATTGTCGTCAGACTGTAAGAACTACCCTACCGAAGGGGCGGCCCTCAACGAGATAGCGCAGAGCCTCAGCCGCTTCGGCCAGAGGGAACGTCTTCGCCACGATCGGTTTGATCGCACCGGATTGAAGGAGAGACACAATTGCGTTCCACGCGTCCGTAACGGTCGCCTGCGGCTGACGAAACATATTGAGACTCCGGATGCTGGCTTGCGGCACGATGAGATCTGTCACGTCAATGGTTGTCTTACGGCTTGCGGAATATCCCAGTGTTGTGAGGCTTCCTCCCAACGCGAGCGCTTTGAGCGCCTCGCTCAAGACTTCACCGCCGATCCCATCGATCACAATATCTGCGCCGTAGCCGTCGGTGATACGACGCACGCCGTCACCTAACTTCTCCAAGGAAGTATCGATGACTTCATCGAATCCGAGCGCCTTCGCTTGCTCGGATTTCGCATGGTTGGTCGTGCTCGATATGGCGTGTTTTGCTCCCAGAGCGCGCGCCAATTGCGTCACCGCGTTGCCGACTGATCCCCCGATCGCCGGTGCCAGCACGGTTTTACCGGGACGAAAACCGGCGACGGTAAGAGCCACTTGCGCGGTGAGATACGCGACTGGAATGCCTGCGGCGCTTATATCGTCGACACCATCAGGTATCAGACAAAGATCTTCCTTTCGGACGGCAATCCACTCACGGTAGGTTCCGTCCTCCAAAGCGCCATACGCGCCCCAGAACATCACGCGTGAGCCCGCGGGAAAGTCCGCTCCGCCTCCCTCCTCCACGACGCCCGCTCCTTCGTTGCCCAGGACTAGCGGCTGCTCCGGGATGTGAAAATTACCGAAGAGAATTGTATGGTCGAGCGGCGTGACGCCAGCCGCCGTGATTCGCACCAATACTTTCCCGTCTGTGGCCGCAGGTTTGGGAAGCTCGACGAGCTTCAACGCTTCATAGCCACTAAATTGCTCCGCTCTCATTGCACGCATATTGGTTCTCCCTTTTCCCAAGTCACTTCTGGGTCTGCGCCCGCTAGGGCACAACCCGGAAATTGTTAACGTCGATCGAGACCACCAGAAGGTCGCGAATTGGTTGAGCCCTTGGCCTTCGTCGAGCACCGTGGATTATCGTTATAATCCTCATTGCAGGATTAGATTCGTAATCCTGATTTGGTCGCAGATTATTTTGGAGGAGGTTCATATGGGCTATTCCCAGGCCCAAAAGGAGAAAACTCACAAGCGCATCGTTGCCATTGCCTCAAAGAGATTCCGCGAAAAGGGCCTTGCAGGATTCGGAATTGCGGAGTTGATGAAGGAAGCCGGCTTGACGGTGGGAGGCTTCTACAAGCACTTCGACTCGCGTGACGAACTGGTGGCCGAGGCAGTCAGCGATGCATTCGGTGTCTGGCAGCGCCAAAAGGAAGCTGCTGAATCCAGCGGGCAGTCGCTTTCCTTTGCGAAGCTGATCGACGACTACCTGAGCGATGTGCACCGCAAGAATCCAGGTACGGGCTGTGCCTTCAGCGCACTTGCGCCGGAGATCGCTCGCAGCGATGAGCGAACTCGCGCGCTTACCTCTCAACAAGTCAGGAATGACCTTGAGTTGATTGCCGGGTTGCTGCCAGGCAAGGACAAGCGCGCGGCAAGATCGAGAGCGATCTTGACTTTCAGCGCCCTCGTCGGAGCGATGTCGCTGGCCCGCGCCGTATCGGATGAGACGATTTCACACGAAATCCTGAAGTCGGTGGGAGACCTTCTGAAGAATCCCACCTCGGAGCACTCAGAAGAGTAATAGTTTAAGACGATCAAATCATGTCGTCCGCTTTTAGTTCAGCTCTTCAGCGAAGATCCAACGGCAACCGGCTTTCCCTGTGAGAACTGAATCGAGATCGGGTGGGGCTGCCAATCGCTCGGTCGTCTTGCATTCCAAGCAATGTCCAGAAGTTTGAGCAGTTGCGCCTTTTCGAAATCGAAGTCAAACGTTGCGCCGGGTGGGATCTTGAATCGCTTCGGCAGGCTCAACCCAAATGGTTGCTCTGGAAACCAATCTACGAGAATCCATCGAAACACTGTGCGAGATACTAGGTAGCTCTCGTCGGGAAGATCATAAAAACCAAGCGAGCCGCCACAGGACAAATTAAGGTGATGCAGCATCTGCGCGACGGTCATCGTTCCCCATTGCCGTGGATTCGTTGGTTTGACCCGCGCAACTCTACTCTGAAATTCGTCGCGTTTTTCTTCGGTGAAGAAAGCGCTAACACGGTGGAACGGGGTGTTGTCCTACGCACCGACCCTACCGCGCGAAGGCACCGCCCATTCAGGCTGAAGTCTTCTTCGAATCCGGAAGCAGCCCCTTCTATCCTCTTGAAAATGCATGAGTTCGTAGGCCGGAACCCTTCACGTACGCAGCAATCGTTTTTTGAGGTTTCCGTGATACTTCCAAAATAATGTTGCAATGTTTGCAGAGGACGATTAGGTTTATCGCCTTATCTTTCTTTAGATGCGCCACACTTCTATTAGCCGTTCGGTTTTTGGAATACATTGAAGCACCGCAGCTACCGCCACGAAGCTGGCTTCTTTTTCGTTCAGTATAAAAAACCCTTCAAGGCGACCAGCGAATCCTTTGCTTTCCTTTGGAGGTCATATGAAACGACTACGAACACGTCTCCTGCAGGCTGTTCTCTACAGCCTCGCCGTCATCTTCCTCACCATCACATCCCTGCCTTCGCTCAACGCCCAGATCTACCGCGGTGGCATTGGAGGCGCCGTCACTGACTCCACCGACGCGGCCGTCGTCGGTGCAGCTGTGTCTGCCGTAGACACAGCTACGAGTCTTACCTACAACACCGTGTCCTCAAGCTCGGGCGAATTCAACTTTTCGAATCTGCCTTTGGGCAGCTACACAGTCACCATCAGTTCTGCCGGTTTCGCGACCGCGAAGTACGACAAGGTGCAGGTCGTTGCCGGCCCGAGTTACACGCTCTCCGCGAAGCTAACCCTCTCTTCAACTGGCCAGACTGTGGAGGTGACAGCTGCCGCATTGGCGCTCGATACTGAGACGGATGTGCAGGCTACAGTTCTTCCGGAAACGGTTGTGCAGAATCTGCCCAATAGCGGGCGCGACTTTACGCAAATGCTCGCTCAAACCACAGGATTTGCTGGATTGTCCACTGGCGGCGGTGCACTCTATGCCAGTGTGAACGGAACCAGGTCCAACGCGGTAAATTGGCAGATCGAAGGCACGGACAACAACGATCTTTGGTGGAACATTCCCGCAGTCAACCAGGGCGGAGTCTCTGCGATAGCGGGCGTGATCTTTCCCATCGATGCAATTGAAAACTTCTCCTTTGTGACCACGGGCGCGACCGAGCTTGGGCGCAATCCGGGCGGAACAGCAAACCTCACCATCAAATCCGGCACCAACCAGCTTCATGGCACGGCCTACTACTTCAACCATAACGAGTTCTTTGAGCGGCAGAATCCCTTCTTAACCAGCAAGGCTGCATCGCGGAATCAAAACTACGGCTTCTCAGTTGGCGGCCCGATTCTCAGGGACAAGTTCTTCTTCTTCCTGTCCGGTGAACATCAGAACTTTTTGATCGGCGCTGAAAATCACGCCACCGAACCATCGGCTGCCTATCAGAGCGCTGCATATGCACTCCTCGATTATTACGGCGTACCCCATAACACCGTGTCGGTAAATTTGCTCAATGGAAACGACACTCTCCGGGGCCTCTGGCCAGCCGCTGCACTCACCGGACCTGCCAATCCGGAAAACTACCAGGCCTCAGGCAATCTTACCGGGCATAGTTTCAACGGCGTTATCAAGGTGGATTACAAGCTCTCCGACAAAGACCATCTCTCCGCCAGGTGGTACGTGGGTCAAGGCACGCAGACCGCGCCAACCTCCTCCGACCTGACACCGTACTTCGAGAACGCACCCATCCACGTTCAAAACTACTCTTTGATCTACAACCGCATTATTACCACTTCAATGGCCAATCAGCTCGCTGTGGGAGTCAGCTATTTCAACCAGGTGTTTGGCGATGCCGATACAGGGTTCGATCCCATCGGCCTCGGCTTCAACACAGGTGTCACCGATCCGGCTCTGCCGGGCTCCCCCCACTTGGTCATCGGTCCCACCAGCAGCAGTAATGGCCTTTCCGCTGGCAACACCGGATTCGATCCGACCGGTGTCACTGCGCCTTCGGGAAGGAATGACATCACCGGCCACCTTGACGACGATTTAACCTGGACCAAAGGGGCGCATCAGCTCCATTTCGGCGGTGAGATCCGCCAAGCTCAGGTTGACGACTTCTATCAGACTGGACAGCGCGGAACCATCTACTTCGACGGCTCTCAGGGCCCATGGAACTACGCGACAAACTTTGTCGACGGAGTGGCGCAGACACCGTGCTCTGCATTAGCTACAACGAACCTTGGAGTAGCTCCCGGAGCTAATCTGAACACGACATCCAATGTCTTTTTCCTTGCAGACTTCCTGGCGGGATGCTTGAATCCAACGTCTTCGAGCATCGTTCAGGGCAATCCGAAGCGACAGGTTTTCGTGAACACGTTTGCCCTCTACGCTCAGGATGCCTGGCAAATCACAAAACGCTTCAACTTCAACTACGGCTTGCGCTACGACTATGAAGGTCCTGTGCACTCTGACTATCCCAACCTCTCGATCTTCGACCCATCGAGCGCAACCGGTCTTTCAGTCGCAGGGCAGGGCGTGGCAAACGTCTATCCCAAATTTTGGAGCGGTGTAAGCCCGCGATTCGGGTTTGCCTATCAACTGGATAGCACCGGCAGTACGGTCCTTCACGGTGGCTACGGCTTTTACTACGACTCGGTCTATATGAAATCGATCTTGCAGAATAACGGCGCGCAGAACATCGCCGTCTTCGGGCCAGGCCAGAATCCCGCAGGCAGTGATCAGGTCGTGAACGCACAGGGGCTCAACCAGGTGGTTCAGTCAGGAGTTGACATCTTTCCTGCCTTCAATCCCTCAAGCATCCTTGCCGATGCTGGGCCGGGTAGCATCACCATCTCCACCTTTGACAAGAACTTCAAGCCCGCCAATGTGCAGATATTTGACCTGAATATTCAGCGCAGCCTCACAAACTCTGTCATTGCCCAGATAGGGTACGTTGGCTCAAAGGGAACTCATCTTATGGGCTTGTTCGACATCAACGCCGCTGCTCTGGGAAGCGCCTACAACCCTTGCCCACCCCCAGATGTCCTTCCCGGAGGTTCTTGCAGCGTCAATCCCCAGCAGCTCACCCGCCCCTACAACACCCAGTTTCCAGCATTCGGCGTGATCGACGCAGCCCGAAGCAACCTCGGCTCCATATATCACTCGCTTCAATCAAGCCTGCGCCTCCAGGGATGGCACGGTCTAACCGCGCAGTTGGCCTACACTTGGTCGCATTCGCTCGACTATGAGACCGGCGCTCTGCCTTATGTCCCGCAAGACCCCACCAATGAAAAAGGAGAGTACGGAAACTCCGACTTCGACGTTCGCAACACTTTTACAGGGTACTTCAACTACGCAATCCCAACCTTCCGCGGGCCAGAGCGGCTCACTCACGGCTGGGAGTTGAACTCCGGATTCTCCTTCCACGGCGGCACACCTTACACCGTTACTGCTAGTTCGAATGTCAGTGGAAACGGGGAGTTTGCGGACCGGGCGGTACAGGTGATTGCTCATCCCACAGCCGGCGTCTCCCACGCCATCGTCAACGGCTCGGTTCAATGGTTCAATCCCGCTGCCTTTGTTGACCCCGCGCCCGGAACCTACTCCCCAACACGCCGCGGACAGAACTACAATCCCGGCTATAAGGCGTTCGACCTCTCTGTCATCAAGACGACAGCGATCACTGAAAGAGTAAGAGCTCAGTTCAAGGCAAATATCTACAACCTGTTCAACACCACGAATCTGGCACCGGTAGGTTTTCCATCGACTGGCCAGGTCGGGGCAATCGGCTCCACACTTGGACCCTATCTCGGCAACCCCACCATCGGGCCGGGCGAGCCTCTCAATGTTGAATTCGCCTTGAAGATCCTCTTCTAGCTCGAACAACAGAAAAGCCCCATCCTCCATCGCGGGGGCGGGGCCTTTCGTCGTTCCTGTCTCAAGTTACCGGTCACTTCCACTCGCGAATCTCTTTGCTGTCGATTCCATTCTCATGGCCATAGTTCACGCTCTCGATAATCTTGCCCCTCAACCGCTCCTTCGTTTGTGGAGCCGTCACCTACATACTTTGCGTTGCCCGAGAGAACCGTGTCTGCCCCGCAAATTCACCTTCGCCGATCCCGCCAAGATTCTCGACCTCGGGTATTGGGGAGCAACTGAACAGAAAAGTCGCTTAAGCAGCTCGGGATCGACGGACTACGACTGCATGTTGTGACTACCGCCGGATCGCACTACTGCGCTGCATGAGTATGGGGTCTGAGTTGCAATGGAACGGAAAAACGTAAGGGATCTACCAATCCCAGGAAGCGCGGAGCAATTCCACAGCTGCGATTTAGATGTTTGCGATGCGACTGATCATCAGTGGCCTCGCCTTGTTTTTACGGCTGAATAGAGTAGGTGATCTCGATGCTGGTTCGCAGGTAGAGATTTCCCGTTCTCCAAAGCAGTCTTGAAGCGCCATTCGGTCACCGCATCTACGGAGCTTTGGTCATAGTCGGGACGGAGGTTCTTCGAGGTGTGCAGGCTTGTGGGTTTGGCGGCAACCTGGTTCGAAAACAGAGACGGGATCGAACCGTCGCAAGCTGAGAGCGAGAGAGAGCGAACCGTCATGAAGGAGACTCCTGTCAGAGACGAGGATGTAGGTCATCTTAGCTAGAATGTGACTCTCACACCTAGTTGTGCCGCGAAGGGGATTCCGACGGTGGTGCCCGGTCCAAAGAAGTCTCCAAGCGCGCCGCCTGCCAGACGCAATTGATTTGGGCTGGTAATAGGTTCAGTGGAGGTACAGGCCGCGTTGGTACAAATATCGGTAATATTGCCGGCCTGCGCCTGCGCCGATGGCACTGGAAGTGACGCGATATTGGTCACATAATTCGCACCCGGGTTATTGCGATTGAAGAGATTGAAGAACTCCGCAAATGGCATGATTGTCCAACTATCCCTGAGCGATACCGGACGGCTTACGCGCAGGTCGGTTTGAAGATAGGGAGTGCCGCGGAACTGGTCAAGCGACGTAGGCAGTCCATTGATCGCAATGCGCATACTGTTGTCCGCCGTGGTGATGGTGAAAGGACGCGCGCTTTCACCCTGCGACAAAGCGCTGATCTGAAAGCCTGCCGGTGCCTGCAAGGTTCCAGCGATAACAAAGCGCTGACGGACATCTTCCCCCGAAGGGCCATAGTCACCGGGGCCAAAAGAGTTCAGAGGATTGCATACGCCGTTGACATAGTCAAAAAGTTCCCCAAGGACGCAGCCCCAGGTCTGCGCCTTCGATAAAGTGTAGTTCGCAATGAGATTGAACCGGCGCGTCACGTTGCCCTGTAAATGCACCATGAGTCCGTTATAGCTAGATCGATTGTCGGAGTGGAAGACATTCACATTTGGGACGTAAGTCGCCTGGTTTGGATCTGTAACTGGAAGTTCCGGTGTGAAGAGGTTAATACCCCCGGTGTAGCTGTAGGCGCGGTAGGCATGATTTCCTTGTTCGTGGATGTAGTCGGCGCTTAACGACCAGTTCGCGTTAAACGCATGTTGGACGCCACCGGAAATGTGGATTGCGTAAGGGGTTTTATAACCAGAATCAATCAAGTTTGCTGTCCCTCCGGAGGCGCTCCCCGGGACACATCCTGCGTTTTGCGAACTGTCCTGGTTTTGAACCGGATCGACGCAAGGGCCTGGTGGCATATTTACGGCCTGCAATGCAGTTGCCCAACCAGTCTGAGCCAGATCACTAAAGTACAGTCCGAAACCACCCCGAAGAACCGTCATTCGGCTACTGCCGGGCGAATAGGCGAAACCTAACCGAGGTGCAATCTGTTTGCGATCGTCATGCGGGGCGCTCGCGACGAGCGGAATACCCAGCGCCGCGAGGGTGATGTATCCGGGATTGTTTGTCTGACTGTGCCCCGATCCATTGAAGAGTCCAAAGCTCGTCGAATAGCGAAGGCCGTAGTTGAAGGTTAGGCTCGGCGAGACTCTCCAGGAATCCTGCGCGTAAAGCGCTAAACGCTGGACGTTTTGTGAGAAGCTACCACCCAAGTTGGAGGTTGTAGCTCCGGCTAGCAGGTCGGTGCTGAACTGAGACGGGTTGCTTAGGTAGTAAGTGGGATTCTGTGGGAGCTGAAACAGAGTCTCTGTGCTATTTGGAAACGCACCGCCGAGCACAGGCTCGTGGATGAAGTTAACTCCGAACTTCATCGCGTGGCGGCCTCGAGCGCTGCTCACGTCATATCGAATCTGATACTTCTCCTGGTTGCGCTCGGAAGGGAAGAACGTAATTGGCGTGGCGAATTGGTTGTCACCATAGGTTTCAAAACCGGAAACGGTGAGCGCGGTCGAGCTGACAGGAAAGGCGAGAGCAAAGCCAAGATCCGAGTTACGGGATTGAGTGAGGTGCAATCCGCTAGCGTTGAGTACCAGTTTCCCTACCAGGGTTGGAGTGAAAGTGTATTGGGTGCTGATCAACAGGCTGAAGTAGTTGTTGTGTGTAAGCAAACCCGTAGAAGGCAGCGTGGCCTGCTGCACAAGGTCATTATGTGTGGTGTAAGTATCGGTTGATCCCCTCAGAAACCACTGGGACTTTGCCGACTGCGTCCAGTCAAGACGGAGCGAGCCGAAATAATCGCGGAACGGTATGCGGACGTTATCAGGCACCGTGATAGAAGGAACCTCAGGAATCAGCCCTTCGGAAGCCAAAGACGAGAGCGCATCGAATTGAGTAGCGCTCGTTGGACTGTAGGCTATGCTGGCATTCTCCTGCACACTTTCAAAAGCCGTAAAGAACCAAAGTTTGCCCGGTTCAATCGGACCTCCGAGAGTTCCAACGTAATTCTGACGGGAAAAAGGCTGCTTTGGATTCGGAGCAGGATTCTCAATCGGATACCGAGCGTTCAACGCAGCCGCTCGCTCATAGAATGCCGCAATACCATGCCATTCGTTGGTGCCACTCTTGGTTGTAGTCACAATTGAGCCGGCGGTAGTACCTCCGGTATCGGCGTCCTCTTGGGCCGTGCGTATTGCAAACTCTTGAATGGCGTCCGGGGAAAAGTTCTGTAGGAAACCGCCAATATAGTCGTCCGAGTTGTCGCCACCATCGACGGTAAGCTCGTTGTTCAGGCCAGAGCTGCCGCCGGTCGAAACCGCTGTGATTCGTGCTTTTGTAGGGTCGGACGGTTCCACCGGTTCGGTCCCAGGAGCGAGATAAGCTATGTTGGCAAAACTTCTTGCTGGAAGCGGCAATCCTTCCAAATCTTGCGTAGTAACAACACTCTGATGAACGTTGCTGGACAGGTCGATAGGTTGCGTCGAAATCGAAGAGCTTTGCGCCCGGACACCAACTGCCTGTTGCACTGTCGAAGGCTGCAGGGTAACTAGAATGTCTCGGGTCGTGCTCGCGGCAACAGAGACATCTGCCGTGGCGTTCGCAAAACTGGGCGCATAGACGCTCACATGCCAAGAACCAGGAGTCAGGTCTTCGACGCGAAATTCTCCCTGAGAATCGGAGGTGGCATGCCTGGTCTGCGAAGAGCCTGACCATTCGACATCAATGGTCGCGGCGGAGACGCGCGCTTTAGCTGAGTCCTGAACAACTCCGCGCATGCTACCGCTAGAGTTCTGTGCATTTAGAGCCGCGGCGCAAAATATGAACGGCAGAATACCAAAGAACCTGATTCGCATGTTGGGCGTCCTTCTATTCGGGATGCACACGCTGCTCACAAGCTGGACCGGATTGGCGGAATTCTAGTCGCGATTCAACGCTTCGTCCAGTATGGCTTCGAATCGCACCAAGCAAATTGCGGCAGCGCGATGCCATATTTCGGCTGGCCACGGCCGTTGAGGCAGCTCTCTCCCGCAACCAAACAATGAGTCGAGAAGAAATCGCAAGGGGTGCCGCTGCCGTTCCCGAAGAAGTGAGGCAGCGCCCGCCAACTGCGGCTGCGTTGAGCACGACTCAGAATCGGTCTCGCATTGGTAGCCACGGGCCATGAACATTCGTTATCGCTTGTGCCGCAGAGATCGTTCTCAGCCAGCGCGACAAGGTTTGGACCGCGTACGGCTGCGCCTCCGAAGAAGAACAGAAGGCAAATAATGTTGTTTACAACGCCGGAGCGCAAGGGCGCGGAGTCGCAATGGAATCAGCCAAGCAGCGCTCAATGCAATCGGTAGTTTCCGTACGGCATATGCCGACTCGTTGAGAATGCTCCGACGGGACAACAGGAGGTAAAGTCGAGCATGGCCCTATTGAACGAATCCCTCTCGACTTCCACCAAAGATTTGCAGACGGTAACCGATACCTTGGCGGGAGCAATATCGAACTTGCCCTTCAGCTCTGACATACCGCGTATCATCCGGCTAGGACCTTTATACGTCGTAGATAGTCAGGATTCCCTGCAGAATTAGTGATTCACGGCATGGGGCTGGCCAATGGAGACCCCACATCGATAACGGCGGCAAGAGCATCAACCCGAACACAAAAACCGATACTGAAATCCGGTTTCAATTTCCGCCTCATGGTGCCGTGACAAGTAAGCTACTACTGGTGGCCGTCCAGCTAGAGTTGTTCGAACGGAAGAAGCAGTATTGGGGTCTCTGGAATGACTACTACCAAGAACCTACCCCATCCGCCTTGCCGTGTATTCCCGCAAAATAGGGGAAGTTACGGTAACTCCACGACGAAGAGTTCCAAAATCTCAGAGCAATCCCTTAGCAACGCCGGAATATCGTTGCGAGTCGCCCCACGGCGAAGGCAGTTCAACAGTTCCCGTAAAACGTTGCCCCGACTCCCGGCTGGGTGATTAACGTTTCAACCATTAAGTACAACAACGCTTACGAAAACAACGGCCGGCCGAAGATTCTGATCTTGCTGGCGAGATCGTAGTCGATCCTGCCGACGTAGTTTGTTTCGAAGTCGGAGTCCGGAGCGTTGAACCGAAAGCCTCCGGTGTTGATTCCGTCGCCGCCAAGTCGTTCGCATGGGGATGCGCTGGTTGATGCTTGAGGCTGTAAAGAGAGCTTTGGGGTGAGACGCACGGCCCCCAGTTCTATGTCGAGATTCGTATCAGGCTTGTCTGCAGCGCACTAGTCGCAGGCCCATCGCGCAAGGTCGATGATAGATTCAAAATTCAACGCTTCGGAATTTGGTGTATTACGCTTCAGTAACTGCCTCTTGATCTCTTCGGTTATTCGTGGCTGCCGGAGATAAATATTTTCAGGACTCTGCAACCAAATGTGTCCAATTCCAGGAAACTGATACGACTATCTGATGAACGATGCAAATGCCTGAAGGGGAGTGCCATGAAATATCTATGTTTGGTCTTCTATGACGAGAAGAAGCGGAATGCCCTGTCGGAGCGCGAGTCCTTGGCTCTGATTGATGAGGCTATTTCTTTCAACGACGAATTGCAGACGACGGGTCACTTTATTACCGCCTATCCTCTTGAAGACGTCCATGCGGCCAGTACCGTGCGCGTGCGGAGTGGAAAGGTGACGGTCACGGACGGCCCGTTTGTTGAGACCAACGAACAAATTGGCGGGTTTATCCTCATCGAGGCCCGAGACCTGAATGAGGCCATTCAGATCGCTTCCCGAATTCCGCCGGCTCGTCTGGGAGGGGTCGAGGTGCGTCCAGTCATCGAAAACCCCACGCTTGAATATTGGAAAGACAAGCCAGGACGGTAATGGTCTGCGTACATTGCCGTCGACCGTCTTCTGAGAGTCGGGCGGCAGAACGTGGACCCGAACTTCGGCAGGACACACGCACATCAATGGCGATTACCCACTGTGAGAGAGGACCCTTCTGTATGAGGAGTTTATTTGAAGCGAGAGCGGTAGAACAGATCAAGGAGAGACTGGCGCGATTGCAGCCGGATTGCCAGCGTGAGTGGGGCACGATGACCCCAGGCCAGGCGATGGCGCACTGTGCGGGAAGCATGGAGTTGGCGGTTGGAGATCGGATTCCGCCGCGAATGCTGCTGGCACGGATCATGGGACGGGTGGTGAAGCCGATGGCGCTTGGAAATGACAGACTTATGCGCCGGGGTTCGCCGACGTCGAGGGATCTCTTGGTACAGGATCGACGGGACCTGGGAACGGAACGAGAGCGGTTGGGCAGATTGATTGATCGTTTTGTAGTGGCGGGACCGAAGGGGTGCACGGTGCATCCGCATAGTTTTTTTGGCCGGCTAACCCCGGAGGAGTGGGCGGAACTGATGTACAAGCATCTCGATCATCACCTGAGACAGTTCGGCGTATAGAGCAAGACCACTTTCACCTAATACCGGAGACGAATCCATGAATTTCAAGCTCATAAGATTAGCGGGACTGGTTGGACTGACTCTAGCAACAAACGTTCTTGGGCAAGCAAACCTGAACCCGACAGAGGATAAGGTTGTAGAACAGCTAGGAAATGCGTTCACAGCGGGGCTTGTGAAGGTGAACGGCACATCTCTGCACTTCGTCCGTGGCGGAACAGGGCCCCCGGTGATCCTGATTCACGGGTTTCCTGAAGATTGGTATGAGTTTCGCAAAGTCATGCCGCAACTCGTGAGCCGGTTCACGGTGGTAGCGGTTGATCTACGCGGTGTCGGCGAATCGGCGGCCACTTCAGATGGCTACGACGCAGCCAATCTTGCAAAGGACATACACGAGTTGGCTGAGAATCTTCATCTCGAACATGTCTATGTTGTCGGCCACGATATCGGAGGCATGGTCGCTTACGCCTTTGCTCGACGTTACCCGCAGGGTGCCCGCGGAGTGATGATCCTGGATGTTGCACTTCCGGGTCTCGATCCCTGGAATGAAATCGAAGCTCTGCCTGTAATGTGGCACGTACTATTTCACCAGACGGACCTGCCGGAGAAGCTTGTTGCCGGCCGTCAGCAGAGCTATTTTAGCTATTTCTTCTCAGCCAAGCCCTTCAGTGACGAGACCGTGGTCCACTATGCCAATGCTTATCGCGATCCGGATCACCTCAAGACAGCATTCGAGTTCTACCGCGCCTTCCTGGAGAACGCCAAATTCAATGCTGAACAACGCGCTCCAATTCCAATGCCGTTCGTGCTGGGAGCCGGAGAGTGGGACGTTTTCGCTCGGTTCTTGCCCAGGATCGCCGAAGTTATGCGAACGCACGGGTGTGCAAATGTAAGGACGGCGATTATCAAAGGCAGTGTCCACTATGTAGTGGAGGAAAAGCCGGAGGCGGTGGCAGACCTCATTTTGCAATATGCTTCAGAATGACCATGCTGTATTGTGCTCAGGCGTGGTAGTTCCGTGCCGGGCCCATAGGTGAGCGAGGGACCACGAAGTATGGCAGGAGAAACACCCGCCCAGGTGCGAGAGATAGTCAAAGCGATCTACAGCACAGATTCGCGACGCATCCTTGCGTCGCTTATCCGGGTGCTCGGGGATTTCGATCTTGCGGAGGAATCGCTTCACGACGCTTTCATGGCGGCGATGGAAAAGTGGGCGCAAGCTGGGGTTCCCGCCAATCCGCGAGCATGGCTGGTGTCAACAGGGCGATTCAAAGCCATCGACAAGATGCGTCGGCGCGGCCGCTTTCATGCATCGCTGGAGGATGCTGCGGAACACCTTCAATTGGAGGCGTTCGACCCAGCACAGTGGGACGATCAACTCCTCGAAGATGACCGGTTGCGACTTATTTTCATTTGTTGCCACCCAGCGCTGCCGCGGGATGCGCAAATATCCCTGACCTTGCGCGAAGTCTGCGGTCTTACGACGGAAGAGATTGCGCGGGCATTCCTTATGAGTGCGCCGACAATCGCAAAGCGGATCGTCCGCGCCAAGGCGAAGATCCGCGATGCGAAAATTCCCTACGAAGTGCCTGAACGGGTTGATCTGTCCGATCGATTGGACTCGGTGCTCCAAGTGATCTACCTAATCTTTACCGAGGGCTACGCCGCATCAGCAGGGGCATCACTGACGCGGGCCGATCTGTCAGAGGAAGCGATCCGCCTTGGGCGCCTGCTCGTGGACCTGCTGCCCGAGGCGGAGACGCTCGGATTGCTGGCGTTGATGCTTCTCCAGGAATCGCGCCGCGCCACCCGCGTTACGCCTGATGGTGAGATCGTCCTCCTTGAAGAGCAGGACCGTTCACTCTGGAACGAGAAGCTTATTAATGAAGGAAGAGGGCTGATAAAAAGCTCATTGGCAACGCGCTGCGTCGGGCCGTACACATTGCAGGCGGCCATCGCGGCAGTGCATGCGCAGGCAAAAGAGTCTATTTCCACCGACTGGGCGCAGATTGTCGGACTCTACGATGTGCTTCTTCGTGCAAATCCTTCGCCGGTGATTGAACTCAACCGTGCGGTTGCGGTCGCCATGCGCGATGGGCCGGCGACAGGGCTCGCAATCGTCGACCGAATCTTGGAGCGCGGTGACTTGCAGAATTACTATCTTGCCCATTCCGTGCGCGCCGACCTGCGCCAGCGTTTGCGCAAAACACCGGAAGCGGTAGCGTCCTATAAAAGAGCTCTAAGCCTTGCCTGGCAGGAACCTGCGCGGCGATTCCTGGAACGGCGTCTACACGAACTTGAGGATCGAGCCACATATAAGATCAAGAAAGACTAAGGACAGTCTTAGCTCTTGGTCATGTGAGCTCCCGCCAAATTGCAAGTGGCCAGTGTTTCACCAATGTTGGCGTCTTCTGTTCTCAACTGTTGCGAACTGCCCGATGCACTCATCCTGCCGCCCTGGCGCCGATTTGCCGTGTTCCGGGCGGGTTGTAGGCATTCAGGAAACAACGGACAAGAGGGTGACTGCCGCACTGAAGGGCGGCTTTGACTTTTAGTCCATTCCGAGCCTGGCGACCGTAGAAAGGCTGCTGCTGGCCTTAACGTACATAAATTTCCTTTCGGTAATCCCTCAAGGTCCTGGCTCGTCACGATCGCCTGGTGCACGTTGCTGGATAAGTCGATCGGCTGCTCAGTGATCGAGGAACCAAGCGCACGGACGCCGATCGTCTGCCGCACCTGGGATGGCGCCATTGTCGCCGTCACATCGCGGATCGTGCTCACGGCTATGGATAAATCCGCCCCAGCAGTTGCGAAGCCAGTCGCATCGACGGCACATGCCAAGACCCCGGCGTAAGTTCCTCGATACTGAATTCACCGCGCGAATCGGAGCTGACGCGACGCGTCTGAGCCGTTCCGGCAAGTTGTGCCTCGACCTTTGCCGCAGCGATTCTTACCCTGGAAGCGTCCTGCACAAACCCACAAACTGCCGCTGGAGTTCTGTCCGAGCAACGTATGGATGAAAGATAGAAATAGCAGCGTGCCGAAGATTCTGGTTTGCAGAATACCCCCCTCGTAACTGGATGGAAGGTTCTGATTATTGTGCATAGTAAACAGCGTGGCTGAGCGAGGCGCGAAATCATAGATCATCTCCTTGATCTCGACAACCGCAATCAAGATCAGTTGGTTCCAGTGGCTGCACCGTCGATGTAAGCCATCGCTTTGTTCCATGCTTCCTTGGCCACAGCGCGCCCAAGCGCCCGACCGGCCAGATCGTCTTCCTCGTAATGGATACCACCATAACGTCGCGACATACCCGCCTGGTCGGCTGCATCTGAAAACGTAGGCCACGAGAGTGTGATCGGGACCGTCGGTGTGAGCCCCCGCTCAATTAAAGACGTTCCTGCCCCAACCGTGAAGGACTCCCCGAATTGGTCGCTGCCGGTAAATCGTTTCAGAATTTCCGCGCCCGCAGCGCTGAATGCACTATGGCCTGATACATAGCTGGAGAAGGGCGGCGTGGGCAAGTAGGTCCTGAAGTCTTTACCGTACACCGTTCTTACCCCCAGTCCAGGTCCGGCCCAGGCCTGGATCTCTCTGGTGCTCAGGAGCGCGCGAACCACCGTGATGGGGCGAATAAAATCGGTGCAGCGCTTCGCGTCCCAGGCGGCGATGCCTGCGTCCATAAGAGCGTTCGCCAAAATGAAAAAGAGCTTAACGTCCTGATCAAGGCTATGGTGGTCTCTCTGGGAAAGGTGCTGTGCAAACACGACCCAGTGGCCGGGTGGAGTTACGGTGGAGGAACCATCGGCCCAATACTCAGCTATCACCTTTTCCCTATCCCCTAGATGGGCGCTTAAGTCCACCACATCGAGGGCCTGTTTCCAATAACCGGGAGAGGGATATCGCGCGGGCCCCTGCGCCAACACGACATCGCGAAATTGAGCTGCTGAAGTCAAGGCAAAAGGCGTGACCATCGCCCACTGCGGCAAGAGCCATCTCTGCGGAATACCATTGACCATCAGTGGTTGCCAACGGTTCTGATCTTTCAATACCTCAGCCGTATTGGTCGGAGTGAAGCCGGTATAGTCGGAATACGCTCCGGGATGCCGGTCGCCGAGTTGGTTCGCCCCGTCGCGATGTCGAAACTCCAGCACCGCCTGACAAGCAATACTGCCGATGCCGCTGGGCGTGCCGATATCCTCCGAAGCCTCGGAATAGTCGAACCCCAAAGCCTCCATGAGAGGATCCATGTTGCTGGTCCTCTGACCTGGAAACAGATCCTCCAAGGCGCGGTATGCGGCGAAGCTCACCGCCTTTTCTTTGTTAACTGCAGTGCGCTCGATCAGCGGACGGCGCAGGCTGCCGCCTAGTCTGGTTCCGACTGAAACGTCATCGTAGGCCGCCCAAGCGTCGAACATGCAGGTGTGGATGATGGCCATGGCCCGCGCGGCCACCGGGGCCGAAGTCCTGGTGTCCTGTATGGCGGCGAGTGCGGCTTGGTTCCATAAAATTACAACGTTCTGCGTGCCCGGCGCATGGGCCGGCCATGCGAGCGTGGGACCCAACGCCCAGGCAAGGATCGCGATACTGGAACCCGCGATCCCTCGTCCCCGATGACTGAATGTAGTCACGTGAACAGTCCTCCTATTGCTGCAAGCGAGCCGGCACACGTTCGGTGTGCAGAGTTTGTACGTCTCCGTGTTCCCCGGCCCCGGTGTACACAGCGACCACGTCGAGTTCGACGTCACTCTCGAGGACCGCAAATCCATCCAAGAACTCCTCGTTGGTCTCAAGCCACCGGTGAATCTGGGCGCAGTTGATGGAAATAACCTGATCGGGTCCGAGCTGGACTTCTAAGTAACGCGAAATCGGGCCCGGTTTTCCGTCCGCCAGCGCCACAGCGAACTTCATCCGGATTGCCGCCGGTCTCTCCGTTGGATTGTGGACGTTGATGACGGTGTAGTACCTTCCGCTGGCCATCTGGTCTCCACCGCGGCCGCGCTCGTCATCTTTGTCGTAATCCTTCTTATCCTTAGCTTTGTCGTGGTCTTTTTTGTCCTTATCGTCGTAGTCCTTCTTGTCTTTCTTGCCGAACCAATCGTGGTCCTTTTCCTTTTCCACAGGTCCGCATACGAACTTGGCCGAGTATTGCAGAGCGCGCGTCTTTACGTTGGGCAGTTCCTTGGGGCCGATTAGGATGCCCATGTTGCGGTCGCTGTTGCAGACTCGCAATTCCGACGCCAGCACGCTGATAATCGACGTTCCATCGGGTGTGATGTCACGAGGATTCTGACTTGCCGGACACTCCGCCGGCCCAGGCACGCCAGGTGCCTGGAAAGCCTTGGCCAGGTCACTGGCAATCTGGGCCGCGCTCTCCCCAGGATCGGTGTGTACCTTGGTGGTACATGAACCGAGACTGGAACTCTCACGCACGGTAACATCACCACCCGCCGCGCCACCGGGCGCCGTCTCCAAATCGACCTTCATGACCGCGACCTGATTCCGCAACGGCGAGCCAATTCCCGACACATCGAAACACGTGTTTGTCGCTGAACCGGCGGCGGCATGGATGGCTGTAAATAATTGCCCTCCCACCGACGTCGGCGCGTGCAGCCTCAAATTCGGCGGGCTGCCTTGGAGGTCTTCTCCCCGTTGCGGCTCAGGTGGTATCCCGCGAACCTCAGCCTTCACCCCGCTTTGTTGGCACGATGGGGTGGAATTTACGGCGTCGCGCGTTTTTACGAGCGCTGCATCGGTTTTAGTTCCCGGTTGCAGGGCGACGTTCGCAGTGCATAGGGCCTGCACGCCGTTCCTTCCCTGCACCGCGGGAATCACGTCAAAATTAGCGGCAGGGAGCGGTTCCGATCCTTGCGTTGCCGGTGCTGGGCCGGGGCCTGGTGGGGCCGGCCCGCCGGCCGGCATACCGGAAAGTCCGAGAACGCTGCTCGGTGGATTCGCCTGCGCGGGACAACCTAGAATGTGGTCAATGCCAACCTGCCCGCCGCAGCTCACCGTCACGCTGGTGATTGGATTGCCAGGTGGATTGCATTGCGCGATCGTCTTGCCGCCGATGCAGCTTCCGTTGAAGCAAGCCCACGCTACGTCTCTCCCATTATAGAAGCCCCCTTTGCTGGTTACGATGCTGCCCGAGCCGTCGAACGAGATGGTTCCGCCCATGTCATCGGTCGTAGATGAAGCGCAGACCGCGCCATTTTGCTGAATGATTTGCATGGTGCAGGTGGAACCCACTGGATTTGCCAACGTGCCAACAAAGCCGCTGCCGAACACCGGGATATCCCAGATGTCGTTATTTACCCAGCCCTCAAAATTGCTGAGCAGCGGCTGGGTAATGATGAAGGCGCCGCGCCCGTGCGTGCCCGCGTAAAGGCGGCCACGAAGGGTGTCAAGGGCGATCTCATACACCGGCACATGCGGCAGTCCGGTTCCATATTTGATCCAGCTGCCACCTGAGTTTGTGCTCAAATAAACGCCGTCATCCGTTCCTGCCCACAGAGTCGTGCTGTTTTCCACAGTGACGGTGTTGGTGGGAATGCCGGGCAGTCCCGTATTCGCCGGTATCCAACCGCCGCCGCCGCTGGTTGTCTTGTACAAGTGGGAGCCAGCGCTGAAGCCCGAGTACGTGGCGTACGCGACATCGGCGTTGTTCGGATCCACCGCGATACGCGTAATGGGCGCGTTGGGAAGGCCCTTGGCGGGGCCGCCGATCGCGGTCCAGCAGGCCGCTGTGGTGCAAGCGCTGTTCGTGACGAACATTTGTCCGTCGTAGAAGCCAACGTAGATGCGATTGCCGTTGCTCGGCGCCACCGCTATCGCCGTAATTACGTTGGAAACGCCGATATCCGGATAGACCGGAGTCGTACCACCCAGGACGGGACTCACCGGGACCCAAGTGTTGCCTTTGTTGGTGCTCTGGTACAACCGGTTGCTGCCGAAATAAAGATTATGCGGGGCTGCGACGCCCTCTACGATCGGGGCGTAAAAAGAGGCCGGCTCGGAAGTATTTAGCCCGTTCACAATGCTTGACCAGTCGCAACAACTGCCGCCGTCCGTTGACACGCGCGGATCTACGCTGACGTAAACATCGAACATCGTCATAAGGTCATCCCGGTCCATAACGGTCGAGGCCGAGTCTCCGTCATCGGCGTGGTTCCAGAGACGGGTGCCCACCCACATTTCGGTTCCGTTGTCCTGTGTGCCTCCGATAATTCGAGCCGTCAACGGCGAGAAAGAAAGCGACTGAAATTCGCTGATCTGCAGATCGCTGTTCCCGCTGGACCACGTATTCCCGCCGTCGTTGGAAAACGAGAAACCACCGTCGCTCGCATCGTATATGCGGCTTAAGTTAGAGGGATCGGGAAAAACTAGGTCATGGTGGTCAGGGTGGACGTTGGCGCCCATTTCATTGAATGTTTGGCCATTATCGATGGACTTGTTTATGACGAGTCCGCCGAAATAGACCGTCCCTGCATTGCTTGGGTCGATGGTCAGCGCCTGGTGATAACGGCTGAAACCGGTCGGTACCGCGGCGTTGACCTGAGTCCAGGTTACTCCTCCATCTGTGGTCTGATAGAGAGGTGAACCGCAATAGCCTCCGAAGACCGGCCCATTGCCGATGGGATCGGGACAATTACCGAGAACGGCATAAAGGACAGCCGGGGTTGCGGCGCTGGGATGACGAATCGCCAGGCGCACGCTGTCGAACTTGGTTGTCGCCGGGTTGGGCAGTCCGGTGGCTGCTACGCATCCCGGAGGCAGCGCAATGCCGGCGTTCAACGGACACCAGTGCGTGCCTCCATCCGTGGTCTTGAAGATACCCTTTCCCAGGAAGCCGGCATACAGGGTCGTGTTGCTTTGCGGATCCATCACCAGATCGGTGGAACGGGCCGTCCCCGATCCGGGAACGGTAAGGTGGGTCCAACTCGACCCCAGATTGGACGACTTGTAGATGCCATAGCCTTGCGGCGGCGCGGGCGCCGTTACGGTCGATTCGGTCGCGGAAGCGGTAACGCCGCTCGACACGGAAACGTAGATGCCCTTGCTGCCCCCCGACGTCGAGGGATCAAGAACGACGTTGGTAATCGAAGCGTACTTGAAAATGTCGGCGCCCATAAGATTCCAACCGAATGTCGAAAACTCGCCGCCTGAAGTCGATCCGATGAGCAGCCCCATGCCGTAGTAGGTGTCACGCCGGATGCCGTTTTCCCCAGTACCCAGGTAGATCACCGCGCAGCCGTTGGCACTGCAGCCATCTAGGGCGATCGAACCGATGGCGAGAGATGCCTCGTTGTCGGACATTGGCAGCCAATTGACGCCGCCGTTGGTGGAATGCCACACACCACCGCCAGCCGTTCCCAACCAGACGTCATTCGAGTTCGCCGGATTTACCGCGATCACGGACGCCCGGCCGCTCGCATGGACGCGACTGTCGTCGTTCGTCTGTCCATTTTGGTAGTCCGCCGGACCGATTGGAAACCAGTTAGTGCCTTGAATCACCGACTGAGCCTTCAGCATCGAAGGCGCGAAAGCGAGCAGGCATAGAGTCAGCAGGCGGACGGACCGGCAAGACTGGAGACGATGCAGAAGTGTGAGGGGCATATATTGTCACTCCTATCTTCAGAAATGAGCGCAAGCGGGAGCATCTAAACTTCAGGCCTGCCAACTTCACCTAGCAACGGAATTCTCCTTCACCAAGACATGCACCCAGGCTAAGAATTCGGGAATCTCTCTATTGTTAGTGCATTTGGAGGTGTGAACGTTTCAAAGTGATCCTTGCGATGTGTTCTGGAAACTAACGTGACCGGGAAGAAACACTATTCTACAGTGGTGTCAACACTCCTCCACCCGCGGTTTTCAGACAATGAGAACAGCGTCTGCCACCATCAAGGGATTTGAAGTCATGCGGATGATCCGCCGCCGCCATTGCCTCCTCTGCAAGCCCAAGGTCCCCGGCGAAATTCAATTCATCAACAAGCTGTTCGATGTTGCTGCCTGATGTGCAACATCGGTAAGAGCGAGTTGCGTGTACCCCGGTTAATGCAACAGAGCCCGTATCATTGCTGGTTTGCGGCAGTTGGTAGGCCAGATGATATCGGATTCGGTTGCAGATGCAGAGTCACTTCCCTTGAAATTGCTGCGGCGGTACTTTTAACAGTTTTTTCCGGCGCATTCTTTTCCATGACAAACTTAGCTGCGGCTACATAAGGATTCAGCGTGATTACGGCACCGGGTCTGTTTTTGCTTGCGCGATCTTCAGAAGCTTCGTAGAGCGGTTTCTGGGGGCTTGCCAGATCGGTTAGGGTTACAAATAGTTCCATTGTTGCCTTACCGGATCCAAAGCCAATTATCGCGCGATGAATACGACTCCCTTCATCCACCTGGGTAAACACTCCATGCACCCACGCGCCCGTCGAAGGCTTCGGATCATCCGCTGCCAATCTTTGAGCCTTGTAGCCAGCCTTTTGGAGATCACTGACGATGCTCTTCGACATCGTATCGACCAGCTTTTTTGCCTGGGCCTCTGGGTCCCGTTGCTCTTTCTTCGACGGTCTTTCCAGAATCCCTGGTCGCACTTGATTTATTGCCGATCCCTTATCTACCTGAACATTCTCAGCGTCCAGCTCAAAGTCGCTCACATAGATGGTCATGTCTTTTGTAAAGGAAAAAGTCGGCAGCTTCTGCGGCGTAACAGAATTTTGCGCGGGTGGAACCTGAGCGACAACATTGAAAGACACGAACAAAAGGACGAGTGTAGAAAGCCATCGCATGAGTTTCATTTGGGCCTCAGGTAAAGATTGCCAAGGTATCTTGGTGGTATTTAGGGGCCCGGATGCGCATTATGTTTTGCGAACGCGCCGATTCTACGACTTGATCTTTTTCCCTGCAAATAATTTATTGACTCTCTGCCTTTCCGATTTTTGCACACTATTGTGGTAACTCCTTACCACAGTTACTTTTCCTGCCAGCTTATTCAAAAAAATACCGTGAAAATATAAATTATCGAGTTACAATCGGTCTCGCACAAAAATGGGCCAAGTTCTACCCACTTCGAAGATCAAAGTAGGCCATTTTTGAAAGAACCTAAAGGCTATATAGTTCTTGCGATGACGATCTGTGTTCTGGGCGGGGCAATCTCCTCCTCCTTGGTCCAGAGGTCCTCTGCAACAAGTAGCAAACCCATCGGTTCTTCAGCTTCTATTCCTTCCTGGCCACGTGTCTTTGACCGGAATGGTGTGCACCTCGTTGTCTACCAGCCGCAACTCAAAGCCTGGCAGAAATATCGCACAATGGTCGCGGATACAGCGATTTCGGTCACAGATAAAGGGCAAAAGCCTGTCCTGGGAGTTATCTCCTGGCGCGCTGATACTCTCGCCAACGTAAGCGCGCAGACAGTCTACGTAAACGACATCGTAGTGCTCGACGCTCGCTTTCCTTCGCTCAACGCAGCGCAGGAAACTGAGATGAAGCAGCGCGCCCACCAGCTCTATCCAACCATAACGTTCACAATCGGACTGCCTCGCATGATCGCCAGTCTCGAGAAGGTGAACGAGCCGGTAAGGACGGTTGCTACCAACACGCAGGCGCCTGTGATTCTCGTCTCCACAGCGCCAGCGATTGTGCTACTGGTCGACGGAAAACCGGTATTGGCTCCCATTCAAGGCACAACCTTGGAATACGTCGTCAACACTAATTGGGACCTTTTCTTCGATAAATCTGACTACTACTTACTAAGCGGCAAGACCTGGCTCAAAGCCAAAGATCTGCATGGGCCATGGACTACAACCGTAAAGCTGCCACCAGAGATAGGCAAACTGCCTGCTCACCAGAACTGGGATGACGTTTTGAAAGCCGTGCCGCCAGTCTCCAGCGGTCAGGTTACTCCTCAGGTTTTGTTTACGGAAAAGCCAGCCGAGCTGATCGCCTTCAAGGGCAAACCTATTTACTCAAAGATTCCCGGCACCGGTCTCCGCTATGCGACGAATACAGAGAACAAGGTGTTCCTTCATCAGCCCAACGGTCAGATCTACGTCTTGATCTCTGGACGATGGTTTCGCGCGGCTAGCCTGGCAGGCCCATGGACCTATGCCGGTGACTCGCTACCCGCCGACTTCACGATGATCCCAAGGAGCAGCCCAGCTCACGATGTGCTTGTCTCCGTGCCCGGAACGCAGGAGGCCAGTGATGCCGTGTTGCTGTCGCAAGTGCCCACCACGGCAGTCGTGAATCGCGCTGCTGCGGAGGTCCAGGTCAAGGTCTCCTATGCTGGGCCGCCCCAGTTCAACAAGATCGAAGCCACACCCCTCTCTTACGCAGTGAATACGCCTGACAAAGTAATCCGAGTCGGCGATCTCTACTACCTTTGTTTTCAAGGTGTCTGGTTTATCTCCCGGAGTCCTACTGGCCCATGGAAGACCGCGGATTCAGTGCCGCAGGTCATCTATACGATTCCGCCAAGCTCTCCCATGTACAACGTGACTTATGTCGTGGTTTCAAACCCGACACCGACGACCGTGCAGACAAGCTACTCGAGCGGCTATCTCGGTGTCTTTGTCATAGGGGCGGCCGTAGGGGCTACCGTTGTATACGGCACAGGCTACTACTACCCTCCCTATGTTTACTGGGGACCACACCCCATCTACTATCCCTATCCCTATAGCTACGGAGTAGCCGCCGTATACAGTCCCTACACCGGAGCCTATGGTGTAGGGCGGGCCGTGTACGGGCCATATGGTTCAGCTGGTTCAGCAGCCTGGTACAACCCAACCACCGGAACTTATGGGCATGCCGTTACGACTCAAAATGCCTACGGCGGCCATACCTACGCCCAGACCTATAACCCCTGGACCGGGACCTCGGCTGCGACCTCGCAGGGCCACAATCAATATAGCCAGTGGGGAAGTTCGGTAGTTACCAACGGCGACAACTGGGCCCAGGCACAGCATGTAACCAACAGCAACGGAACGGCAGGATCCTTTCAAACCTCCAAAGGCAGCGCCGGTGCCGGCTATTCGGGTGCCAACGGAAACAGCGGTTTTGTTGCAAAGGATGCGAATAACAACAACGTCTATGCCGGAGCCGACGGCAACGTCTACAAGAAGGACTCCAGCGGCAACTGGAGCAAGTATGACAACGGCAGCTGGACTCCGGTAGATCCGTCCACGGACGCAAACCAAACCCGGCAGCAGAAGCAGAACTCCACTAGCCCCAACCAGCCTCAATCTTCAACTCTTGGCTCGCAAGCAGGAAACACCGCATCGGCGGGCGGCAAAGGGTCCGATCAGACGAACTCTCGTAGTGCGGGACGAGCCAGCCAGAACCAATCTGGTCGGTCTCCGACACAGACTTCTCCAGGCAGTTCGACCTCGCCCGGCACCATGGGTCAACTGCAGAATGATTCACGATCTCGCTCGCGCGGCGATCAACTTGAACAATCGCAAAACCGTGGAGGGGCCAGCGGCGGCGCACGTGGTGGTTCGCGCAGGCAACGTTGAGCAGGAGCAAAGTGAAGGAGCGGATCGTGCCATCCGTCGCCGATCGCTTGCATTCGTTCAAGACGGCGGAAACAGACTGTACTTCCCGCACCTCGGTACTCCTGTTGCTCTCAATGCACAGAAATTTCAGAAAGCAGGATCTATGAAAAGCCAGCGTAAGGCAATCATTTTCACCGCCATCCTAATGGTGACTTCGATTGTTTCATCTTCGGTATTCGTCAAAGCCCAGGATGAGCCTAACCCTGATAAGGAGAAGTTCCAGGAAGACCTAAAAGCTGCAGTGATGAATGAAAGCATCACTGTCGCTCAGCTGAAGGAGATAAAGGAGAACCTCGCGATCCTAAAAGAGGCAAAATCGGAACGACAACCGGGTGCACCCGTCGACCTGATGACGCCTTACTCAGCTGTCACCAAAATCAGAGCGACCATGGCTTCGGTTAAGGAGCCCGACCGGACCACCCTGCGGCAGGACTTTCAGCTCATGATGGCCACGAAACAACCGGAGCCCTCTGCCGAACCTGACACGCCAGGAAAGAAACTCGGTAAAGATATCTTTGCCGCGGTCATGCATGGAGAACCGACTCCTCCACAGGTGCAGCAGCTTCAGGAGAGCCTGAACTCTCTGGAGTCCATCAAGACCAGCGGAGGAGGCATGCTGGAAAAGTTCAGAGCGATGAAGACGGCCAAGTCGCAGATCGAGGAGACGATGAACGCTGGCTCGTTCCGGCCTGAGGATAAGCAAGCGGTTCTCGACGACCTAAACAATCTTGGAGGTAAGGGAGGCAGTGGCGGCGGCTTGAGGAGACAAGGATTGTAGTCGAATTGCGTGCGGGCTTTGGAGCCCTTCTCAATCACCGATCACCCAATTGCAATGAGACGAGCAACGCGCGCAAGATTCCTCGGCTGTTTCTCCGCCACTCTGGTCTCTCTGTGGAGCGTCTCTGGCGTGGGTCAGACTACTGATCAACCGCAGGAGCTCGCACTCGTTGACGCGATTCAGATCGCATTAGGGAACAACAGGCCAACCCAGATTGCACGGTTGGACATTGCAAAGTCCGCATGGGAGGTTGCCGAGGCCAAGACTCATCGATTCCCCGAAATCAAAACGGAGCTACTTGCTTCAGGAAATATCAACTCTCCCAGCTTCACCTTTCAGAAAGGCATCTTCGGAACTGTAGATAATCAGCCGGTTCCATCGACAGACCGAAAGATTCCGCTCTCAAGCGGATTGACCGGCTACGCCATCGTAACGGTGGCTCAGCCAATCTCGCAGCTGTACCAGATACATCTCGCGGTTCGAGAGAAGGAACTCTCCGTCGATCTCGCAGGAGAGAAATACCAGCAGAAGAGGCAGACCACCGTGGTAGATGTAAAGCAGGGCTACTACGCTATCGTTCAATCCGAGAGCGCTCTCGAGTCGGAGCAGGCGTTGATAAAGGAATATGAGGAGACCGATCGCGTCACCACGGACTACCTGAATAAAGAGTCCGTCTTGAAATCCGACAGCCTGCAAGTCAAAGCGCAACTGGCCCAGGCAAGACACCAGCTCATCACGCTTCGCGACGATCTGCAGACCCAGAAAGAACACTTCAACGACCTTCTGGGGCGCGATCTCGATACGCCCTTTCGCACTCAGCCTGTCCCACCAGCCTCAACCGACGAGATGGATCTGAAAGCTGCCAGAAAGACAGCGCTCGAGCAGCGACCCGAGCTCAAAGAGGCAAAGATCAACGTCGAGAAGGCCGGCTACGACCGCAGCCTCGCAAAGGCCGACTTTATTCCAGGTATCGGCGCGCAACTCGAATACCTCACTCCGATCAACACACAGATTCTTCCACAAAACATTCTCTCTGTCGGTTTGAAGATGACTTGGGAGCCATACGAGTGGGGTCGGCGGAAAGACAATGTGAAGGGAAAGGACATCCAGGTGCAGCAGAGTCAATACCAACTGGACCAGACGCGCTCTCAAGTGCTACTGGATGTCGATAACACCTTTCGCAAACTGGCCGAGAGCCGTTCCATGCTGGAGGTTGCGCAGGCTGCCCGCGAGGCAGCGAAGGAGAAGTTGCGCGAAGTGAATGACCAATTCAAGCAGGTGGCCGTGCTGCTGCGCGATGTTTTGAAGCAGGAGGCCACAGTTGCAAACGCCGATCACGAATATGAAGAGAGCCTGTTGGCGTTCTGGAACGCAAAAGCAGAGTTCGAGAAAGCTCTGGGAGAAGAGTAAACCAATGACTCCCTATGCCTTGCCGAGTCGCCTCAGAATTGCAGCTCTTGCGAGCTATCTCTCTCTCCTTGTCACCGCCTGCAAGCAGGAGACTCCCGCGGCAGCACCTCTGCTGCCCGTGCATACGGCAGTAGCGCAATCAATATCCGCCGACACCGGCACAAAATACTCCGCCAACATCGTTCCGTACGCACAGGTGGACCTGTCGTTCAAGTCGAATGGCTACGTCGAGCGCATCCATCAAGTTAAAAACCCAAGCGGCGGCATCAGAAATGTCGATCAGGGTGACCGCATCGCACAGGGAACAGTGCTTGCCGTGGTCAGCCAGCAGGACTACATCGATAAACTTCAGCAGGCCGAGGCTCAACTAGCGCGCGGCCAAGCTGAACAAGAAAAAGCCAAGCTCAGCTTCGATCGTGTCTCCTCCCTCTACTCGACGCAAAGCGCCACCAAGCCCGACTACGATTCCGCCAAAGCACAGATGGACAGCACCAATGCCTCGGTCTCCGGCGCGCACGCACAGGTTAGTGAAGCGAAGGTGGCTCTCGCCTATTGCTCCCTGCGAGCCCCTTTCAACGGCTGGCTGATAAAGCGCAGCATCGATCTCGGAAGCCTCGTCGGCCCAACCACCAATGGATTCACTCTGGCCGATACCAGCTCAGTGAAGGCAGTCTTCGGAGTACCCGATATCTTCATCAGCCGCGTCAGACTGGGCCAGCACCTGGTCATCTCCACCGACGCACTATCGCACACGGTAGATGGCCGCGTCAGTGCGATCTCTCCGGCTGCCGATCAGAAGAGCCGCGTATTCTCCGTCGAAGTCACAATCCCAAATCCGAAAGATGAATTGAAGTCTGGCATGATTGCCTCGCTCAGCCTCGATGGCGGGAGACTGCAACAGTCCGCCCTGGTAGTGCCGTTGGCCGCAGTCATCCGCGATCCCGCGCATTCAAATGGTTTCGCCGTCATGGTCGCAGACGGCAGTGGAGATCTCGTGTCGGCGCGCTTGCAATCGGTGGATCTCGGCGATACCTCTGGAAACATGATCGTCGTAAAGGGAGGACTCACCTCTGGAGAGAGAGTCATAACCACAGGCGTCACACTGATCAGGAACGGGGACAAGGTCCGCGTCATTCCGTAGTTAGCACATCGAGTTGGAACAGGAATCAGGGGTACACGAATGCGATGAGCCACAAGTCTGAAGCCGAATACATCGCTCATACACACAATACGGCGCGCTTCTTCGTGGAGAACCGGCAACTCTCGCTGGTCATTCTTATCGCGCTCTGCTTGTGGGGCTGGTACGGCTTCCAGCACATGACCAAACGCAAAGACCCGAAGATTCCCGTGCGTGTAGCCGTCGCGTACACACAATGGCCCGGCGCAACCGCGCAGGAGGTCGAACAACTCGTCACCCGGCAGGTTGAGCAGACCATGGCGCAGAACTCCTTCCTCAAGCCGCCATCTGCCTCTGACTTCAGCATTCGCTCCTTCAGCTTTCCGAATCTCTCGATGGTCTACGTTCAACTCGACGACCAGGTGAGCGATCCCAAAAAGCAGTTCACCGACATGAATCTGAAGCTGAACGCGCTCAACAGCAGCTTGCCGCAGGGTGCAGGCCCCATTCAGTTCAACAGCGACTTCGGCGACACTGCAGCTCTAATGCTCACCGTGGCCAGCCCCCCGGCGAATGAGGTCGAGGTCGCGTTGCGGGCGAGATCCATTCGCAGCGCGATCGTGAAAACGCGTGCTGCTGAACCACGAAAGTCCCCGCAGCCGAGGGTGACCATCGTGAACGCATTCCCGCTCTCTATCTCCGCCTCCTTGATGCGCGACTCTTTTGTCTCGTTCATCCAGTCTGCTGTACAGACGAGAATGATCTCCGATCCTCGCTTCTTCGAAGGCAGCGGCTTTATCGGCGTTGATGTCGGCACTCTCCTGACTGACGAAGAACTACGCAAAGGCGGAGACCAATTGGTATTGGAGAAGCTGCACCGCTCCGAAATCCATCCCGATGCGTGGCCCGCTGTCTTCATCCGCAATCCCGACGACGCAGAGACGCGACTCTCAGCGGTGGCAGGCGACAGGTATTCGTATCGCGAGCTCGATGACTTCACCGACCTGATAAGCAGAACACTGCAGGGGGCCCACGAGGTGGCCAAGATCGAGCGCAAGGGTGTGCTGCCCGAACAGATCTATCTCGATTATTCGCAGGAGAGGCTAGCCCAATACGGCATGACTCCCTCCAACCTTAAGGACATATTGGGCGCTCGCAACACGACGCTGCCTGGTGGCCAGCTTGAGGTCGGCCCCTCCAGCATTCAAATCGATCCTTCAGGAAAGTTCACTGACCCGCGTCAAATCGGCGATGTTATCGTCGGATCTTCCTCATCCGCTGCGCAGAGCCCCGTCTACCTTCGCGATTTAGTGAATATCTCTCGCGCCTATCAGAGTCCCGCGCGCTATCTAAACTATCTCACTTGGGCGGACAAGCAAGGCCAGTGGCACCGCAGTCGAGCCATCACTATTGCGGTTCAGGTGAAAGACGGCGAACAGATCGACGCCTTTGGCCGCAGCGTGTCCGACAAGCTCGCCGCGGTAAAGCAATATCTTCCCGAAGATCTGATCTTCGCCCGCACGTCCGATCAGCCGTTGCAGGTAGAGGAAAACATTAGCCTCTTTATGGATTCGCTCTATGAGGCCGTCGTCCTTGTCGTTCTGGTGTCTTGGATTGGCTTCTGGGAGTGGCGCTCCGCGCTGCTGATGGCCATTGCCATTCCCATCACTCTGGCCATGACCTTTGGGGCTCTGTATCTCATCGGTATTGATATCCAGCAAGTTTCAGTAGCCACTCTCATCATCGCGCTTGGGCTATTGGTCGATGACCCTGTGATAGCTGGCGACTCCATTAAACACGCACTCGCCGAAGGCCATCCAAGCCTCATAGCTGCATGGCTTGGCCCTACCAAGCTTGCCACCGCAATCGTGTACGCAACCGTCACAAACATAGTGGCGTACCTGCCCTTCCTCATGATCACTGGCAGCACCGGTGAATTTCTCTTCAGCCTTCCCATCGTCATGACGGTCGCGCTGGTCGCATCGCGTCTCGTTTCGATGACGTTTCTTCCAGTGCTCGGGTATTACCTGCTGCGTCCGGAAAAGTCGGCCGAGAAATCTCTCGAGGAGCAGCGCAAGCACGGCTTCTTCGGCGCCTACGCGCGTGTCGCGAAATACTCCATCGAGCATCGTTGGAAGTTCTTCTTCGCCTCCCTCGTGTTCCTTGCCGCCGGGATCTTCATCTTTTCGAGGCTTAGTACTTCCTTTTTCCCAGAGGATGTGCAGTACTGGTCTTACATCGACGTCTGGTTGCCGAACGATGCGAACATCGGAACCACTAACGCGACCGCACTTAAGGCGGAGCAGATCATTCGCGAGCAAGCCGCACGCTTCACCAAAGAGCACGAGCATCAGTTGAAACAGCACGATCTGCTTCGTTATGTCACCACCTTCGTTGGCGGAGGAGGTCCTCGTTTCTGGTTTTCCGCCTCTCCACAAGGCCAGCAATTGAACTATGCACAGATCCTGATTGAACTCCGCGACAAAGAGATGACGCCGGAGTTCATCAGAAAGCTCCAGCCCGTACTCACCTCCTCCATTCCGGGAGCGCATCTGGATGCGCGTCAGTTGCTGACAAATCCCATGGACTATCCCATCGAAATTCGCGTCTCCAGTACCGCGGACCTGAGCGCGCAACAGGAGATCGAAGACAGTCGCAAGCTGCAGGCTTTCGCATCCAAAGTGGAAGACATCTTGCGTTCGATCCCAATTGCGGAGCGCACCCGCAACGAATGGGAACAGCCGAACGCGCAGATCGCCCTTACAATCGATCCGGACCGCGCCAACCTGGCCGGGATCACCAATATGGACGTAGCGAACTCTTCGACCGCAGGCATCAGCGGGACGACGGTCGGCGTCCTGCAGGAAGGCCAGAAACAGATCCCGATCATAGCTCGCCTGCGTATGAACGAGCGTGCACAGCTCTCGGACATTCAAGACCTCTACATCTATGGCTCGCAGGACAACAACAAGATTCAGCTCGCGCAGATTTCAGATATCAACCACGATCTGGTGACCGGCCGCATCGTCCGTCTCGAGCAGTTCCGCACCATCAATGTGCGCAGCTTTCCTATCGCGGGACATTTGAGCTCCGAAGTCTTGAAAGTCGCCATGCCAAAGTTGCGCGAGCTCGAAGCATCGCTACCGCCCGGCTACAAAATTCAGATTGGAGGCGAATACGACAAGACAAAGAACGGCTTCCGCAACCTCGCCATGGTCATGGTGATCTCAGTTGCGTTAGTCTTCATGGCCCTCGTGTTCCAATTCAAGAACGCCATCAAACCCGTGCTGGTCTTGGCCGCCGCGCCCTACGGCATGATCGGCGCCTTCGCCGCGCTATGGATCATGGGTGAACCCTTCGGGTTCATGGCATTCCTTGGCGTCGCCAGCCTCGTCGGCGTAATCGTCAGCCACTCCATCGTTCTCTTCGACTTCATTGAAGAGCGGCGCATTGCCGGAGACGACTTCGAGCTCGCTCTGATCGACGCAGGCATCCTCCGCCTTCGTCCCGTGCTGATCACCGTGTTCGCAACTGTGCTGGCACTCGTGCCCCTCGCGATGCACGGTGGCCCGCTTTGGAAGCCACTCTGCTACGCGCAGATAGGCGGGCTCCTGGTCGCAACCGTGGTTACCAAGCTTCAGGTGCCGGTAATGTATGCAATCTTTGTACTCGATCTCAAAATCTTAAAGTGGGATGCGGGCGAGAAAAAATCCGTCGCCCAAACTACTAGCGCCTGACACGCAACTCGCTCTTACCGATGTTGCACATCAGGCAACAACATCGAACAGCGTGTGTTGATGAATTGAATTTCGCCGGCGACCTTGGGCTTGCAGAGGAGGCAATGGCGGCGGATCATCCCCATGACTTCAAATCCCTTGATGGTGGCAGACGCTGTTCTTATCGTCTGAAAAACCGCGGGTGGGACGAATCACCCGCCTGAAGCCACCGTGGTCTGCCTCAATGATGTTGTTTTAGATATTTCGACCTGCAGTGCTTCGTGTCCTGTGGCAACTTGTCTTCGCGCTGCAGGCAGTGAATCGCCTTGGGATAGGAGCCCTCCGCGCTCTTGCATCATCTCCGCAAGATCGCGATAGGTGATGCCCTACTTGTAAATACCACCGCACGCATACCAGGATGATCTCAACCGGAAATCGGCCGCGCTTGACGATGGATATCTGCTGGACTCCTCGACTCACCTCTCACCATACACGGCCTAAGATAATGCAACAGAGCCCCTAACCCTTGAGGGCGGGTAGGCGGCTGCGGTTCCGGAGCATAATAGCTAAGAGCTTGCGCGCGTCCCAGTAACGCGGAATATAGCGCTTCGGTTCAGCCAGTGAGCGAAACAGCCAGCCCAGATAGAACTTGTCGGCCCAGACGGGGATGTGGACCTGGTCGCCGCTGAGGAACGCGATGGCCGCGCCAATGCAGTGGATAGCGGGCCGATAGGCCAGGTTGCGTTTGAGGTAGAGGCCCAGACGCTCCTGGGTTCCGCCGCCAATCGTGACAATGACGTGCTCTGGCCGAAGACGGTTGAGTCGTTCGAGTAGAGCAGGATCGTCGATGGGAGCATTCCCATACATCGGGGCCATGTAGACGTTGTCTTCAGGAATGACGATTCCCTGCCCCGCAAGCCAGTCGAGATTGCGTTTGGCGCTGACCGGGCTTGCCATGATCCAAAGAGCGTTACCAGGTTTGCGAACATCGGATTCCAGGAGAAGTTCGCGAAGATACTCGAGGCCGGAGAGGCGCCTGATGGGGACGGGTTGCAGGCGGTTCCAGATGAGTACCATAAAGGCGGAGTCGGTGATGGCGAGGTCGGCATTAAGCAGGGCGTCGCGATAGTCAGGGCTGCGATCGAGGTCTTTGAGGGCCGGAGCTGCGGGGACGACGAGGAGTCCGCCTTTGGTGCGCATGATGTCGATGGCTTCTTTTGCGGAGCCGTCGAAGAAGTCGATGCCGAGGATGCGATGGGTTTGGGAGGTTGCCGACATGAAGAGGTGTGTTTGGTTCTTATCTTATTCGAAGACGGGTGTTCTCCGTATGGCGTATGTGCGGGTGGGCGACCACGAGGATGTCTCATCTGACACTCTCGGATGGAGTCACAAAAAACATACCCGTTGGACCTGCACGGTCTCTCACTGAGGAGTACAGAGCTTGTCACTCCCCAGTTGGCAGCAGGTTGGTTACTTTTTGGGGCGTGATTCTGGAGGGACCAGGCCGGCCACGCGGTAGTAGACGACGAGCTGGCCGTAGTGTTCGCCCGAGTGTTCGATGAAACCCCACGCCTGATCCGACATACGAACTTGTTGATCCTTGGAGAAGGGGTCCAACATCAGATCGCTCATACCCGAATCGCCCTTTTGCTTTATGAGCGCAGCGCCGTCTGCGAAGGATTTCTTCACGAAGGCAACCACTTCAGCCTTGCTTTTGTACTGATCCCGTTTCGGATCACCCTCAGGTACCTTCTTCCCGACGAGTGGGTTGATGAAAAAGTAGTTCGCGTTCGCCGCGTGCAGCAGCTGCTCCGCAAAACTTCGCTCGACAGGAACGGGCTTGAAATCATATTTGTCTTCAGGAAAATCTTCTGCCATCGCGGCTAACTTTCGCCCGATGTCGTTCCAGGCCTCCAACAATACCTGTGAGGGATTTGCCGGCGGTTTCGGCGTGAGTTTCTTCGCGTCATCCTGTGCATGCGCCTGAAGTGGGCTGACGATCAGGGCGAGAAATAGCGCTATTAGAGTCTTCTTCATTTACGAACCTCCAGCAGTTCTGTCTTTGTAGTCCACCATCTTAGCCAAGAATACAAGGGGTTGCCCAGTGTGTGATTCGCGCAAGGGCGATGCTGGAAGTAAAGCGGCCCCTGGAGCAGAGTTGCCTGCGCGAGGGGCCGCTGGTTTTTGCTGTAGACTCAACTACCGTGTGGCGGCTGCTAGGGGTTTACTGGACAGAATTTCTTCTTCGATCCAGGCATAGGTCTTTGCAAGGCCGTCGCGAAGCTTGATCGACGGTGCCCAGTTCATCTTTTCCTGGATGAGCGTGTTATCACTGTTGCGGCCGTTGACGCCCTTTGGCGCGCCGAGATTGTAGTTGCGCTTGAGCTTGATGCCGGCAATGTCTTCAGCGATATCGACGAGTTGGTTGATGGTGACGAGCTCGTCGGAGCCGAGGTTGAGAGGCTCGTGAATCTCGCTCTCAGCGATCATCTGCGTGCCCTTGGTGCAGTCGTCGATGTACATGAAGGAGCGAGTCTGCTTACCATCGCCCCAGATCTCGATCTCGTGCTTGCCGGAGTGCTTAGCCTCGATGACCTTGCGGCAGACTGCGGCAGGAGCCTTTTCGCGGCCGCCAGTCCAGGTACCCAGCGGACCATAGACGTTGTGGTAACGGGCAACGCGAGTCTGCAAACCATAGTCTTCTTCGAAGTGGCGGCACATGCGCTCGGAGAAGAGCTTCTCCCAGCCATAGCCGTCTTCGGGCAACGCAGGATACGCGTCTTCTTCCTTGAGTGCGACGACGTCGGGGTTGGTCTGCTTTTCACCGTTGTAGACGCAGGCGGAGGAGGAGTAGAAGAAGCGCTCAACTCCCTTTTCGCGCGCGGCCATCAGCATGTGAGTGTTGGTGAGGACCGAGAGCATGCAGAGGGCCTTGTTGTTTTCGATGAAGCCCATCCCGCCCATGTCGGCGGCAAGCTGGAAAACAACGTTGGTGCCGGCTGCAGCCGTAAGGCAGCTGTCCTTGTCTTTGAGGTCGAGGGAGAGGCTTTCGACGCCTTTGGATACCTGATACCACTCATCGAGCGGCTTGATGTCGACCGCGCGTACAACGTCGACGCCATTGGCGATCAGGCTTTGAACGAGGTGGCCGCCGATAAATCCACCGGCACCACAGACGACTGCTTTCTGTCCTTTGAGCTTCATATAGGGAGAGACTCCTTGGGTCATAAGTTAGAAGCTATTGAAGTAGTTCAGGTTATCCGGCGGAACACTCTGGCAGCGCATTTTCCGCTTTGCTTCCAAGTACCAAGTATAGCTGGGAGGGGTAGCGAGTTGCCATGAGAAATAAATCCTAACCGGAGGGATTGACTTTTCGAAGATTTAGGTTGGGAGATGCGACATTTACCTCATAGACTCGGCTAATTCGTACGCATTTTTTATCTCTGTTTCGATTTCTCTGAAAAGAGTTTGCAGAGATGACTCGAATCTGATGTAGCATCGTCTCGCATTTGACACGATGTTTACGCACTTCTCGGAGGAACACCCGATGGGGGTCTCTCGTGCAGTCGCCGCTCTCCTCATTGTTTCCACTTCTGTCTTAACAATGGCCCAGACTGGGGGGCTTACCTGTTCGAGCGACGATGGGGGATACCGGTACTGCCGCGCCGACACGCAAAACCAGGTTCAACTGACACGGCAGATCTCGGGTTCGCGATGCGATCTAGGCTACAGCTGGGGTTATGATCCGCGCGGCATCTGGGTGGACCGCGGGTGTCGAGCGCAGTTCGTCTATGGCCGTGGACGCTCGCGTGGCGATGACAATGCCGGCGCCGCAATTGCAGGCGGAATTCTGGGTGCGCTGATCCTTGGGGCAGCGGTCGCTGCAGCCAAGGACAACGATAACGGTGGGGACCGTGAGCGGACGAACTACTACAACGACGGATATCGCATGGGACGGCAGGACGCTGATAACGGACGGCGGGACTCTTACCAGTGGTGGAGCGAACGCTACCCGATAAAGTATGAGAAGGACTTCGCCGCTGGATACACGGATGGCTACAACAACAACGGTCGGCGGCCGCCGCGATAGACCCAGGTTTTACGAGCAGAAGCGCTGCAATCAGGGCGGCGGTAGATTTCGACACATTGCAAGGATGGGGGACTTGACGCAATGAAGAGCGCAGCAATTTTCGCATCGATGCAACGGATGGCTGGTTTGGTCGTGCTGCTGTCATGCGCGCTGGTGGCGCAGGCACAGGAGACACCGGCATCCCCTCCTTCGCCCGCTATCCCCTCCACGTCCAAAGAGATTGAGGTTCCCGCACGCAGTACCGTCGATATGCTGGCTGAGATCAAAAAGAGCGGCAAGCTGCGTGTGGGCGTCTCGGAGATTGTTCCATGGGCGATGCACGATAAAGACGGCAACCTGGTGGGATTCGAGATCGATGTGGCAAAAAAGCTCGCACGCGACATGGGAGTGCAGGTGGAGTTTCATCCGGATGAGTTTCGTTATTTGATTCCGGATCTCGAAGCGAATCGTTTCGACATTATCGTTGCAGGTTTTTCGATTGAGGCGCGGCGAGCACTCGTGGTGAACTTCAGTCAGCCTTACAACGTGACCGACGTAACAATTGCCACCAGCAAAAAGATGGGCAGCGAGTTGAAGACGATGGAAGACTTCAACAAAAAGGGCGTTACGATTGCAGTGGTGGAGGGGACGACATCGGAGGATCTGGCAGCGTTAGCGTTTCCGAAGGCTTCGATTCAGACCTACACGGAGGACAGCGCGCTGTTCAGCGATCTGGTCGCGGGCAAGCTTGCTGCGGCGGTTGCGGACAGTCCGCGGTTGGATATCCTGGCGAAGCTCTATCCTGATGCCGTAACGGTGCCGTCTGTGGCCCCGCTGGGAACGTTTCCCGCAGCCTTCGCCGTGCGGCGCGGGGATATGGACTTCGTCAACTACCTCAACTCCTGGATCGCCGCGCGAAATGCGGATCAATGGATCGAGACACGGCGGAAGTACTGGTTCAAGTCGACGGACTGGGCAGGCAATCTGTGATCAGACCTTCGTCAGCTCCTGTTGATCAGTAGTCGATGGAGTGAGTGCCGCGTTCGCCGGCTTGTGCAGTAGATCGATGACGGACTGATAGAGGCGGTTGCGCACATCGAAGCGGTCCCCAGCGCGAATAACATAGCGAACGACGATATCCACGCCGGAAGCCGCGGGGCGCATATCGACCGAGGGTGTGGCCTTGAACTGGCTAAGGCCGTTCTGACGCGTGGCGGTCTGCCACTCCTGTTCGGCGAGCTTGGCGTCGCGTTCGGTTTGCTTCAGAACCGTGTTGTGGATGGCTTCGATGGTCTTGTAGGAATCGACGCCGGGTGGAATGTTGACGGTGATCTCGTCCCACATCCATTGGCCGGTGGTCGAGAAGTTGAAGTATTGTCCCGAGATGGCAAAGTTATTGATGAAGGTGACGCGGCGTCCAGTGGGATGGCCCTTGTCGGTCCAGTTGCCGGTCTCGAGGAGTGCGGTGCGGAAGAGGCCGATCTCGACGACCTCGCCGCCTACGCCGTTGATCTCGACCCAGTCCCCGACCCGGATGCCATTTTTGCCCATAAGGATGAACCAGCCGAAGAAGGCGAGGATGAAGTCCTGAAAGACGACGGTGAGACCTGCGGCCCCGAGGCCGAGGATGGTGGGGACCTGGCTGGGTGCGCCGAAGATAACGAGCAGGACCAGGAGAAGTGTGACGAGCTGGATGCCAAGGACGATGATGGTGCGCAGGGTGTGGAGGCGGCGCAGCTCCATGCGCGAGCGGTCGAGAAGCTTACCCGCCAGAGTGGCGAGCAGAACTCCGCAGAGGATGAAAAAGGCAATAACGGAGAGTGACTGTAGCGCAAGGTGGGTGACGATGGAGTGCTGAAGCTCTACCTGCGCGAGCCATTTGCCGTAGACGGCGGAGAGCTGCCGCTGAGTCTGGAGCTGATCCTCCACGATGCTATGCATCTGTGAGAAGGCGTGAGCCTGGGCCATACGGGCTACACGGCTCTTTACGGCGTCCGGCGGGGCGATGCTGGGTTGGGCGCTCGATGCATTGATGCTCGATGCACTGACATTGGATGCATTGATGCTGGCTGCAGCCGCTGAGGCTTTCTTTTCGAACTCTGCATGCCTTGCAGTAAGAGTGGCGATGCCGGCATCGGTCTCGGCTGTAGCCTGGCGAATGAGATTCATGCGGCTGCGCTGATCGAACCAGGCAGCGACGCGACCGTAGAGCGTGCCATAACGGCGCGCGGAGAGAACGGCGATCTGACCGCCGGTGTTTCCCTGGGCCGCGTCGTACTTCTTCATCGCCGCTTCACGGGCGGTGAGCTCCTGCTGGATCTGGCCGCGCTGGTCGCCGCTGACCCGGGCGAGTTGTTCGGTGAGGTCGGAGAGTTCATCGTTATCCAGCTGGAGCTGAGCCTTGGCTATATCGAGGTCATCGGAGTCGGCAGTCGTGCCGTTGGGCTGTTTGAGAGAGGCGGTAAGAACCTCCACCTTGCCCAGGTCTTCCTTGACGAGCGACTGGACCTGGGCAACTTTTTCCTGAAGCACAAGAGCGTCGCCGGTGAGTGTGCGAGTCTGGAAGGCAGCCTGGCGAAGGGCGAGAGCAAAGGCCTGATCAACCTCGTGATCAGCCAGCCGGGCCGCCTCGTGCGCGAAGGATTGCTCTTCGGAGGAGACAGCGAGGGGAGCGAGCGACTCGATAGTCTGCCACGGACGCTGGTCGACCAGATTTTGCCCGCCGGCAGAACTGCCGTTGGCTTTGAGGAAAGGCATGTGAACCATGGCGCCACGCGTCCACCACGCTGCCGCGAGGCAGAGGACGAGGAGGGCGGCGGGAACTGCTATGGCGAGACGACGGAGTTCCTTCATTCTTTAACCCTACATGCTCCTTCAGTTAGCTTCAAAACCCCGTTAGGGCTATTGCGGATGTGGAATCTATGGCAGCAGGACATCTGTTGCAAATGCCAGAGTTATGCCCAGCGTCTTCAGCCAAAAACACGAGGCTGTCCGGCCCAGGTCGTAACCGGAATTTAACGAAAGTCGAATGGAAGGAGGAGTAAATTTCAGGATAATCCATACCCGGGGAGCTAATGTGACCAATCCATCAGAGGTTCCGTTTCATTGTGAAGTAGAGAATTCGACCGAAAACGGAGTCAAGGTTACGACGGTCCGGTGCCATGGCCGTTTGATTAACCAGACGGCTGGTGAGGTAAAAGATATCGTGAAGCCGTTGATACCACAAGGCGGCATGATCGTGATCGACCTCGAGGACGTGACGTTTCTGGATAGTCTGGGGTTGGGAACGCTCGTGGGGTTGAAGGTCTCGGCAATCAACGAAGGGTATTGCACGTTGAAGCTGCAGAATCTGTCGCCACGCATCCAGGAGTTGGTGAAGCTTACGAGTCTTACAAAGCTGTTCGCGTCCTAGCTTGCCGTTACGCGAGCCAGCCCAGTCAGCATGTAGGATTTAGGTCGTGCAGACTTCTGTTGCAAACGCCGGCATTGTTCCCGGAGCTACCAGACGACCGCTCGTGCAAATGATCAGGAGACAGCCGCTGGCGGCAATAGGGCTCGCGCTGCTGATCGTCTTTGTGGCGTGCGCCGTCTTTGCTCCCTGGCTGGCGCCGTGGGATCCAGCCCAGTTGGATCTGACAGGACGACTGATGGGTCCGTCGTGGGCGCACTGGTTTGGCACAGACCAACTGGGCCGGGACATTCTCTCGCGGACGTTATTTGGAGCGAGAATATCGCTGGTAGTAGCCGTAAGCGTAGTGGGGCTCTCGCTGGCGGTGGGGCTGGTCGCAGGCGGACTGGCTGGGTTCTACGGCGGGTGGACGGACACGGTCGTGAACATCTACGTGACCAACGCATTTCTGGCGCTGCCCGGGATTCTGCTGGCGATTGCGTTTGTCGCGTTCATGGGGCCGGGGTTGGGCAATGTGATTCTGGCGCTGGCGATCTCGGGTTGGGTGGGATACGCGCGACTGGTGCGGGCGCAGGTCATGGCCGTAAAGGAGCGCGAGTTTGTCGAGGCAGCGCGAGCTCTTGGCGCGACGGATCTTCGCATCATGACGCGGCATATTCTGCCGAACATCCTGCAGCCACTGATCGTGCAGGCTGCGATCGGGATGGCGGGGGCCGTACTGGCCGAGGCTACGCTGAGCTTTCTAGGGTTGGGTGTTCCGCCACCGACAGCGAGTTGGGGATCGATGCTGAATGATGCGCGGTCGCACCTGTTCGACTCGCCCCACCTGGTGTTCTTTCCGGCCATGGCGGTGATGCTCTGCGTGCTCTCGTTCAACTTCATCGGCGATGCCCTGCGGGACTATCTCGACCCTCGGACGCGGATGAGTGCGGGGCTTTGACGCCGGCGCGAGTTGAAGGCGTAACGGTGATCAAAGCGATAAAGGCTGATTGATCCGGCGGCTGATCTGTTTTTAGCTTGGCTGTGGTTTATCTCTTTTTATCGCTCTTATCACCGTTACGCCTTGGGGGGCGTCTCCCATGCGCGGCATCGCAGCTGGTTATCGGATATGCTTGGCCTTGGAACGGAAAGGCAATACCAATGCGTAAGAGTATCGTTTCACCGTCGACGGCAACAGCAACTCCCATCAGCGATCTATGGCGCGACCTGGAGCGGATTGCGCGGGTCGAGATCAGCTCCGAGGATGAGAAGTTCCCGATTGAACATGCGTTGGGCAGGAAGTCAACGACGGGCTGGAGAGCTGCGACCACCGGGCCACAATTGATCCGCCTGCACTTTGATGAGCCGCTCACGATCAAGCGGCTACAGCTGCACTTTGTGGATCGAACCTCGGAACGATCGCAGGAGTTTGCGTTGTTCGCGGGCGCGGGCACCGAGCTGAAGGAGATCGTGCGTCAGCAATGGACGTTCAGTCCGAATGGCTCGACCGAAGAGATTGAGGACTACGCGGAGAACCTGAGCGGTATTACGACGCTCGAGCTGCGGATCGATCCTGACCGAAGCCACGATCCGAAGTTGAGCCGGGAGTATGCCTCGCTGCAAAGTTTGAAGCTGGCGTAAGGCTGACCGCGGATTACACGGAAAATTACTAATTAAAAACGAGAGCAGAGGCAAACGGGGTTTTTAGAGGCAATGTTGATTGGAGTGATCTCCGATACGCACGGGTTGTTGCGACCGGAGGCTCTGGCTGCACTGCGCGACGTCGAGCATATCCTGCACGCCGGCGATGTAGGGGATATTGCGATTCTCGATGCCCTGCGCGAGATCGCTCCAGTTACGGCGATTCGCGGGAATGTGGACGTAGCCGGAGCCTGCGCAGAGCTACCCGCTACCGATGTGGTGGAGTTAGGCGGGGCGCTGTTTTATCTGGTCCACTCGCTGCACGATCTGGACATCAACCCAAGGGCCGCCGGCGTAGCGATGGTAGTGAGCGGGCACTCGCATAAGGCAAAAGTCGAGGTCAAGGACGGAGTGATCTATTTCAATCCAGGAAGCGCAGGCCCACGAAGATTTTCACTTCCAGTGACGGTGGGATTTGTGACCGCGGAGGACGGAGTTGAGGCAAGCGTGAGAGAGTTGGTGGTGGGGTGAAGAGATGCGGTTCGCGCTTCATGCGATACGCCACAGAAAAATTCATTTGCAGCGGACCTCAGACTCTGCCAAAGTAGCGCGATGAAATCCTTGCGTCTCCTGCAGCTTGCTCTCGGCCTAGCCTCTTTTTCCCTACTGGGTTTCCCTGGATTCGGCCAATACCTCCGTGTAGGAATCAGTGGCAGCATCCCGATCGACAAACTGGAGACAATGGATGATGCACTTCTGGTTGCCGATCCTGCGCCAAGATTAGATCTTTTGAAGCGTCTAGGTATTGATGCAGACATCGCGGAGGCCGCCACCTCGCCACGCTTTTCACACGACATCCAGATCCAACCGCTTCACACACATTCAAGGAAACTCTACGGCATCGTCTCACTGCCATGCGGCATACAGAATCAGGCTTTCCTATACCTTCTTGAAGATGCTGACACCAATGCCTGGCATACTGTCGACCACGTCGCACTAGACTGCTTCCACGAAACGCCAACCTACCGCCTGCTATCGCTCGCTCACGGCGAGACCGCCGTCTTCGTAGAGCACGCCAACACAGGCCATGGTTCTGGCGAAATGGAAGATACGGCGACCCTCTATACCCTCCTCAACGGCCGGATGCACGAGGTCCTCTCGACCCTCGACTATGACTCGCGAGACTTCACTTGCGGGTCTCCTCCAGTCGAGCAGAATAGTTCCTTCCTCCAAATCTCAAGCCGCGTTATCGAGGAAACTCGCATCACGTCGCAAAACAGCATTCCCCATCGGGCAGAGAGACGGATCTGGAGATGGCAGGCGGCGCAAGGCAAATTCAAAGCAGGCTCGTTCCGTGACATTCCAAAGTGAACCTGCGGTCGGGATGGTCAGATATCAGCCTTTGCTGCGGTCGGTGAAGCGGAAGAAGAGGGATTGCTCGGCGACTGGGGCGGCCAGCTCGTTGAGCGCGGCCATCTGAGAGTTCGAGAGCGGCGTAAAGTCCTGGGCAATCTTTACATTCTCTTCCAGCTGAGGAATGTTGTCGCAACCGATAATGACGGTGCTCACTGGATGCGTGAGGGTGAAGTGCATGGCGTCGCGCATAGTCATCACGCCGGGGCGATGGGCGATAGCAGAGCCCTCCCACGAGTGGCGCTGGGCGTCGAGCGAGGGCGGCGTCCAGGAAGCAAGGAGACGACCGCGCGAGGGGACCTTCATGCCGATGATGCCCATCTGCTTCTCAACCACCAGCGGGAGGAGCTTGTCGGTGAAGCTGTGGATGTGGGTGTCGGCGGCGTTCATAGCCATCAGGATGGTGTCGAAGTCGTGGCGATTGACCGCATCGATGAGAGCTTCGGGGCGATAGTGGCCGGTGACGCCGAGGTAGCGGACGACCTTCTGGTCCTGCATCTCGAGCAGCGCTTCCATCGCACCCCCTTTCGCGAAGATCGCGTCGACGTCCTCGGGAAGCCCGACATCATGAAGCTGCCAGAGGTCGACGTGATCGGTGTTGAGGAGTTGGAGCGACTTCTCGATCATCCGCAGGGAGCCGTCGCGGGTGCGCTCCTTCGTTTTGGTGGCGAGGAAGGCCTCGTTGCGCCGGGTCTTCATGACGCGGCCGACGTACTGCTCGCTCCAACGTTCAGGGCCGCCGTAGATGGAGGAGGTGTCGATGTAGTTGACGCCAAGGTCGAGCGCACGCTCGATGATGGGGACTGCGACGTCGAAGTTTTCGTGCTTCTCCAAGGCAGCCTGCCCCCCAAGCGAGAAGATGCCCACTTTGTAGCCGGTCTTGCCGAGATTGCGAGTGGGCATCGCCGTACGAGTATTCACATTGGCTGGGAGCGGTGGCAACGTACGCGCGGTTTCGGCGGCGATGGCGCCCTTGGTGAGAAGGGCTGCGGCGGCAACGCCTCCGGTCTTGAGAAAGGTGCGGCGGTCAGGAGTAGTGGGCAGATTCTTCTTCATCGCGGAGTCCTCAGGTCGAGCCTAGTTCACGAACAGTTTATCCCTTCCAAGGAACGGCGTCGCCCTTGACGGGTTTCACACCTTTGGACGAGTTCGCTAGTTGGTGTCGAAGTGGACGGAGTCAAGAATCTTCTGCATGCGATGGCGCACGGCATCTAATTCCCGTGGCGAGATGTCCTGCACCCCGCTGACATCCCCGCCGCAGAAGGTGTTGATGACGGCGTCGAAGCGATAGCACGCGTTGTTGCGCGCGGTCGTATAGATCTCGTCGCGAGATTCGGTGCAGATTCCGCCGTGCTCGTCGTAGCCATGGGTGAATGGTAGGCCCCCGATCTGTGCGCTGGAAATGGTGTGAGGATCGCGCACGGTGGCCTGCGCGCTGCACTCGGCAGAGCTGAGGTGCGGCGTGACGCTGAAGTAGAAGAAGGCTCCGCTGAAGGTGGAGTTGGGGTGCGGGTTGAAGCTGATGCTGGCAACGGCGCGCAACTGGGTAGTGTGAGCGACGGACCGGGCATCGAGGTTGAAGGTGCTGACCTCGGAGTCTTTGCGGTTAAGCTCCCAGGCCGCCGGAACAGTAAAGGTAACTCCATAGCGCGCATCATGAAAGGGATGCGCGGGGGGCATGGTGGGCTCGACCGCCGGAGGCTTCGGACGAAGCATAGGCGGAACGGGCTCGGACCCCGAAGATTTGGTCTGCGCCGCGGAGGCGATGGTTGTAGCGACGATCATCAGAGCAGCAGCGGTGCAGCGAACGAGGGGGCTGGTTTTCATGCTTCCTTCTCTGGGCGCGGTTACTCGGCGCGCATGCGCGGATTGGCTACAGTGTAGGCGATGTCGGTCAGGAGATTCACTACAACATAAGTTAGCCCGACCGCGAGAATGCAGCCTTGAACAAGAGCATAGTCGCGGTTGGAGATGGCCGACAGGGTGAGCCGGCCGATCCCGGGCCAACTGAAGATTGTTTCGGTTACGATGGCACCCGCAAGAAGACTGCCGAACTGCAGCCCAATAACCGTCAAAACCGGGATCAGAGCGTTGCGTAGAGCGTGGCGGTAGACGACAGCGTTCTGGGTAAGGCCCTTGGCGCGGGCCGTGCGGATGTAGTCCTGGTTCAGCTCTTCCAGCATAGCCGTACGGACCATCCGAGTGAGGATCGCGGCCAGCGAGAGACCGAGCGTGATAGCGGGCAGGATGAGGTGGAGGACGAAGCTGGTGGCGTCCCCCGTGCCCGCTCCCGAAACCGGAAGCCAGCCAAACTGAATAGAAAAGACAAGGATAAGGATTGGCCCCAGAGCGAAGTTTGGGAAGGAGAGGCCGACGAGTGACGCCACGCCGAGAACGCGGTCCTGCCAGCGGCTGCGATGGAGAGCCGAGGCAATACCAGCCGGGATAGAGAGCGCTATACCGATCAGCAGCGCCGCGGCGGTGAGAGCCAGGGTATACGGATAGCGCTGTAGAACGAGGTGGACGACCGAGTCGTGCAGCCGCAGGGATTGGCCAAGGTCGGCGTGCAGAATGCCATGCCAGTAGTGGGCGTACTGCTGGCCAAGTGGGGCGTCGAGACCATAAGCGTGGCGGAGTGCGTCGATGTCGGAAGCAGTGGCGCCTTCGCCAAGCATCTGGACGATCGGGTCGCCGGGAACGAGGTGGATGAGGAGGAAGACCACCGAAACCACCACCCACAGGACCGGAAGGGTGAGGAGGATACGGCGGAGTGGTCGCCAGATGGCCGCGCGATTCAGAGTCACTGGATGGCTTCCCTGCTGTCGGCTTCGTCTTCGATCCGGTTCAGCGGCGGAGCTACGTCCTCAACGATGACGCGGCTGATACGGCGGCCCGCCATCTCGGCAACTTCATAGCGGCGGCCTCCGTGCTCGACGCTCTCGCCAGTGGTCGGAATGTGGCCCAGGTTCGCAAGGAGGAAACCGGCCAGAGTTTCAACACCGGGCTCGCGCGGGAACGTCCAGTGGAGTTGGTTGCCGAGATCGCGGAGGGTGGTGCTGCCGTCGAGCACCATGGCGCCAGTGGTGCTGAGCAGAGGCGATTTGCTGATGTCAAACTCATCTTCCAGTTCGCCGACGATCTGCTCGAGAACGTCTTCAGCCGTGACCAGGCCGACAGTCGAGCCGAACTCGTCGACGACGATGGCAATGTGGCGGCGGCGCTCCTGAAACTCCTGCAGAAGTTCGATCGCAAGTTTAGTCTCCGGAACGACAGTCAACTCGCGCATCACCTGACGAAGAGTGAGGCCGGACTCGCCTTTGCCGCCGAGCGAGAGAGCGACGGTACGGAAGTGCATCAGTCGCGAGATGTCCTTCGAGTAGACGATGCCGATGATGTGCTCAGGGCCGCTGGCGGGATCGTAGACGGGGACGCGGGAGTGCTGCTCCTCAACGATGCGGGCCGAGGCCTGCTGCAGCGGCAGGTCCGCAGAGAGGGAAAAGATGCTGCCGCGAGGCGTCATGATCTCGCGGACGGTGACGTGGTTGAGCTCGATGGCGCGATGAATAATCTCTTCCTGAAAGACGGGAAGCAGACCCATGCGACGCGTGGCCGTGGCGATAAGCTTCAGCTCTTCGGGCGAGTGGACCGCGCCTTCGCCGCGCAGGGGGGCGCGAAAGAGCCTGAGCACGAGCGCCGCGGAGGAGTTCATCAGCTTCACGATAGGCCGGGTGAGCCGGATAAAGACGTCCATGGGCCCGGCTACGGCCAGGGCGATGCGTTCGGTTCGCTGCAAGGCGAGCGACTTGGGAACAAGTTCGCCAAGCAAGACCTCAAAATAAGTGATCAGCGAAAAAGCGACGATGACCGCCGCAGTGTGAGCATACAGAACCGCATGAGCGGGCAGCCGATGCAGGGGGCCACCCAGGAGATTGAGAATGATCTCGGCGACGGCGGGTTCGCCGATCCACCCGAGAGCCAGACCAGCGACGGTAACGCCAAGCTGGACCGCTGGAAGGAACTCATCGATCGAATGTTTGAGCTTGAGGACCGTACGTGCGCCGGGACGCCCCAGCGCAATCAGCTGCTGGATGCGAGTCTCGCGGACGCTGACCAGGGCGAACTCCGCAGCCACGAAGAAGCTGCTGGCCAGGATGAAAAAGGCCACCATGATTATGCGGAAGAGCATCCACTCGAGCATTAAGGCTTGAGTTTATCAGGGCTGATTTCGAAGGCCGAAAGCTGACGCAGCCCTCCGCCCAAACGAAACGGCCCGCGAGTTGAACTCTACGGGCCGTCCCTTGGCATTGCTTCAAACTTACGCCAGAACCTTATTCACGGACTTGTCGATGGTGTCCTTGGGAACGAAGCCAACAATCTGCTCGGCGACCTTGCCATCCTTGAAGATGAGCAGGGCGGGAATTCCGCGGATGCCATAACGCATCGGGGTTGCAGTGTTGGAGTCAACGTCCATCTTCATGACCTTGAGCTTGCCCTGATAGTGCGTGGCAACCTCGTCGACAACCGGCGCGAGAGCGCGACAGGGCCCGCACCATGCGGCCCAAAAATCGACGAGAACAGGCTCTGTCGACTGAAGAACATCTTTTTCAAAAGTTGCATCATTTACTTCGGTGATGAACTGTCCTGCCATTTATCTTCCTCCAGAATGCTCTGCACTTTTACACCCATCCGGTGCAGCGCAGTCTTCTCTATAGTAGATGCAATTTTGAACCGGGAGTTTCAGCAAGCAAAATACCACTTAAAGAGTAAACGCCCGGACCTCTGTCAAGAGGTCAACGGGCGGCGTAGCAGCCCTCCCCAGAACTGCCCACTCGGCTAAAGTACGAGGCTTTCGCCGTTTCGTAAAGAACTCTTAGGTAACAAAATTACCATTACTGAAATGTTACTCGGCGTCGGCCTAATCCCTTCTGTGAGATAGGGATGGGTGTCAGCCTTCAAGTGCTCCCCCAAGTGCTCCCCCAGAGATCGTCGTTTGTAGGACTTCGAGTGACGGATCGCCAGCGACTTGCCGAATGATCGCTGGAAGGGCCGCAGGCCTGGCATCCTCGGTGATGATCAGAACAGACGGACCCGCTCCACTGAGAGCGACGCCCAGAATCTTCGGACTCAGGATCTTCGAACTCACGATCGCCGGATCGTCCGCCAGCGGCAGCAGCAACGGAAGCAGCGGGCAGGCCTTCATGCGGTACGGCTGATGGATGCGGTCCTGCATCGCAGTTCGGAGAAGCTCGCCTCGCCCCTGGGCAAAGGCAGCCACCAGTAGCGCGGTCGACTGAATATTGGCCACCACGTCTTCTCGGGAGTAAGCAGGAGGAAGCAGGGCGCGAGCCTTTTCCGTGGCAAGACTGGCAGAGGGTAACGCAAGATTCAAGCCCCAGGCTAGCTTTTCTCCACAAGTAGCTGTTAATAATGAGTTTTTACTCATCAAAGAAGCGGTCATCCCGCCGAGATAACACGCAGCGACATTGTCGGGATGGCCTTCGCGGAGACAGGCCTCTTCGAGGATCTGTTGGCCCGCCCAGCCCAGTTTGCCGAAGTGATTCGCCAGGAAGACGCCGGCCAGCAGCGCCGAGGCGCTCGAACCGCAACCCATCCCCAGAGGAATCTCATTGTGGATCTGAAGGTGAAGACGTGGAGCCAGAACTCCGGCGACCGCCAGAACGTCGACGTAGGTCGTCAGGATGAGATTGTCTTCGAGCCTGGCGCATTGATCGGCGTCGCGGCCGGTAGCCTCGATATAAAAGGCATCGGCGACTCTGGCGTCGATGGTGAGATAAAGCGCCATGGCCAGTCCGAGCGCGTCAAACCCGGGACCCAGATTCGCCGAAGTAGCAGGCAGACGCAGGTGGTACGGTTTGCCTGGGTCTTTTGCGGTGCTTTGACTCATGCTGGCTGCGGCTGGTTCATGTGGGATTCGAGGGTCCGGAGAACCAAACTGGTGTCCGCTTCAAGGACGATCGGAGGCTTTCTCAAGGTCGCATGTCGAGTTTGCTCCTCAACGCTAAATTCAGCATTTTCAGCATCTGAGAACAATTCGTTACGGTGATAGTCGATGGTATAAGCGGAGTCTTTGAGAGTATGCCCAGTGAGGATGAGGACAACCCGCTCCTCTGTGGAAATCTTGCCCTGCGCCACCAGCTTTTTGAGCCCGGCAAGAGTGACGGCCGAGGCCGGCTCACAGCCAACACCCTCGGCCCCAATCTCGGCCTTGGCCAAGGCAATCTCCTGCTCAGTAACCTGCTCGCACCAGCCGCCGGTGGTCTTCAGGGCGTTGACCGCCTTCCGCCACGAGGCCGGGTTACCGATGCGAATCGCGGTGGCGCGGGTGTTAGCCACAACCGGAGTCATGCGCTCTCCGCCGTTCTCCAGCAGGCTGCGATAAAGAGGATTGGCCCCCTCGGCCTGAATGATGCTGATCTTCGGAGTGCGCTGTATCAGACCAAGCTCACGCATCTCGGCGAAGCCCTTAGCCAGAGCGGAGGAGTTGGCGAGGTTCCCACCCGGGACGATGACGTGCTCCGGAACCTGCCACTCCATCTGTTCGACCAGCTCGAAGGCAGGCGTCTTCTGCCCTTCAAGGCGGTACGGGTTGACGGAGTTGAGCAGGTAGATCGGAAACTGCTTCACGAGTTCGCCAAGAATCTTGACGCAGCCGTCGAAGTCCGTCTTGAGCTGGATCGTAAGAGCGCCGTAGTCCATCGACTGCGAGAGCTTGCCCCAGGCGATCTTGCCCTCGGGGATGAAGACGATGCTGCGCAGGCCCGCCCGCGCGGCGTAGGCAGCCATAGCGGCTGAGGTATTGCCGGTCGAGGCGCAGGCGACCCACTCGAAGCCGCTCTGCGCGGCGACCGACAATGCCGCCGTCATCCCCGTGTCCTTGAACGACCCCGTAGGATTCATGCCCTGGTGCTTGGCGAGTAGCCAGTCGATCCCCGCGGCCTTCGCACACCGAGGAAGATCGTAGAAAGGAGTATTGCCCTCGCGAAGCGTAACAACCTTCTCCAGATCGTCGACGATAGGCAGCAGATCGCGGAAGCGCCAGACGCCGGACTGGTCAACCGCCATCGTTGACGAACGCCGCTCCTGCCACAGCCAGCGAAGGGCGCTGGGATTAGGAAGCCGGCTGTCGGGACCCGCAGCAGCGTTGGTCCACGGATACACCACCTCATAGAGACCGTTGCACAGCGGGCAGCGAAAGTTGCTGCTAACCTCATCCTTGCCGATGACGGTCGCGCATTCGGTGCATCTAAGGTGATGTGTTGCTACTTTCATGGTTGCTTCTAGCCTATCGTAAAGGCCGCCCTGCGTCTGCGGCTTTGGTGTGCCTTGGTCTGTGTCTTGGCTTAACGTTGAACGGCCAAAGTGCCCTGGGGCAGAAGGAGCTTCGGGTGGCTGCCGCGGCAGACCTTCAACCCGTCATGCCGGCGCTGGCGCAAAGATACGAGCATGAAACCGGAATCAAGCTGCTCGTCAGCTTCGGATCGTCATCGACGCTCGTCACGCAGATCCTGAACGGCGCTCCGTTTGATATCTTCCTGGCCGCCGACTATGTATTTCCAGAGAAGATTGTGATGGCTGGACTGGCCGATGGTGCCCAGCCAACGCCATACGCGAAGGGCACGCTGGTGTTGTGGACGCGTAAAGACTCCGGCCTGTTGCCGCTCACCCTGGACACACTGTCTGATCCCCGCGTGAAAACAATTGCCATCGCAAATGAGCTGCACGCGCCCTACGGGAGAGCGGCGGCCGCGGCGCTCCGCAGGATGAAGCTCTACGACAAGTTGTCTCCTCATTTTGTTGTGGGGGAGAATATCTCGCAGACGGCGCAGTTTGTGGAGTCCGGCAACGCGCAGCTGGGGTTGATCTCGCTGACAGCAGCCAGCACTCAACACTTCAAAGAGATTGGAACCTACATTCTGGTGCCCACCTCGCAGTACCCGGAGATACGGCAGTGCGCGGTCATCATGACAAAGTCCGAGCACAAGGCAGAGGCGCACCTCTTTTTGAACTGGCTGCTCTCTCCGGCGGTCCAGGGAGACCTTCCGCAGGTCGGTCTGCGTCCAGTGCAGTAGGAAAGCTGTCCTGCCGGACGGGACCTCCTGCGCGGAGGGCGGTCACTTCGTGACGCGTGTACCGCTTCGCCCGGCGCTCCCGATGGTCGCGAATGACGCTCATTCCGACCCTCGGGAGGACCAACGCGAAGCAGTAAAAAGGCGTGCGAACGCCCGCCCCACGCGCAGTGGGCCCCGTCCGGCAGGACAGCTTGTCATAGACTGACGCTGTATGGATTTTGAAGCGCTGTGGTTAACGTTGCGGCTGGCGGTGGGGACGACGGCGATTCTGCTGGTAGTAGCTCTGCCGCTGGCATGGTGGATCGCCGCAGGACATGGGGCAGGCCGCGCCTTCGTACAGTCGATAGTGGCCCTGCCCTTGGTACTCCCGCCAACCGTGCTCGGGTTCTACCTGTTAATCGCCATGGGACCGCTCACCGCTCCGGGAAGGCTTCTGATGCGAGTCTTCGGGCATCCGTTGGCGTTCAGTTTCGGCGGCCTCCTGGTAGGGTCAATACTCTACAGCCTGCCGTTTGCCGTACAGCCGCTGGTAGCCGGTTTTCAGGCGGTCGATCGAGGCTTCATAGAAGCCGCGGCGGGACTGGGTGCAAACCCAGCAAAGGTATTCGCAACAGTAGTGCTCCCCATGGCGCGCGCTTCCCTGCTCACCAGCGCAGTCCTGGCGTTCACCCACACCGTAGGCGAGTTCGGCGTGGTGCTCATGCTCGGCGGCAACATCCCCGGAGCCACGCGGACCCTGTCCATCTCGCTCTACGACCTCGTGCAGGACGGAAACTATGCGGCCGCCAACCGCACGGCGCTCGTGCTGATCGGTTTTGCGACAGTGGCGCTACTGACAATCTATCTTCTCCCCTCGATGCGGAAGGTCGACGGAAGGCAGGCTGACATTGTCCGATAGGCTGGCGTCATCCGATAGGTCCGATAGTTTGCCGGGGGAATCGTCGAAGCAGATGCTCACGGTCAGTATTGAACATCGAGTCGGAACCATCTCGCTCGATGCCAGCTTTGCGTTGACCAAACCCTGGACGGTCCTGTTTGGGCCGTCCGGGAGTGGCAAGACGACCGTACTCAGGGCCATTGCCGGCTTTGTGCGCCCTGATTCAGGTTCGATCATGCAGGGAGAAAGCGTCTTGGTCGATCGAGCCTCAGGCGTGTTCGTTCCCCCGCACCTTCGCCCGGTCAGAACCGCAGCGCAGACTGCCCGGCTATTTCCAAACATGACCGTGCATTCGAACGTGATCTACGGCATGGCGCGAAGTGCGAGGCCCGAAGCCGGCAAGACGGTCGACGAGATCAAGATCGTCGATGAGATCATGAGCCTGTTTCGCATCCAGGAACTCGCCGATCGAAGACCTCACCAGCTCAGTGGAGGCGAAAGCCAGCGGGTGTCGGTGGCACGTGCAGTCGTCTCTGCGATCACCTACGAAGGCGCCGGAGCCGCATTGATGTTGCTCGACGAGCCGTTCTCAGGACTCGACTACACAATGCGAGATCAACTTGTCGACGGCTTACGAGAGTGCCTGATGCGATGGAAGACGCCGGTACTCTCAGTAACCCACGACGTAGGAGAAGCGTTTCAACTTGGAGCTGAGGTGATCAGGATCGCGGAGGGCAGAGTCCTGAGGCAGGGGCCGGTGGCAGACGTGCTGGCGGAGGAACGGCGGCGGTTGATCGAGCAGCTTCGCGAGCCCTAATTACTCTCAGGGCTGCACCGGCTCCTGTTCAAGGTGGACACCGAATCTCCCCTCTACCCCCTCCACCACCGCGTCGCGAAGAGCAATCAGTTCGGCAGCCGTCGCGCCGCCCAGGTTCACCAGAGCGAGGGTATGGCGGGAGGAGATCGCTGCGCGCCCCATGGCAAAGCCTTTGTGAAACCCGGCACGCTCCACCAGCCACGCCGCAGGCAGCTTCACCAAGCCATCACCCGCCGGATACTGCGGAACCTCATCGGGCCTGCAACCGGCGCCGAGAGCGACCTGCGAAACAACGGCAGAGGGGACCACGGGATTCTTGAAGAACGAGCCGGCGCTTCTCCCATCCGCTCCCCCCTGTCCCACCAGCATTCCCTTCTGCTCGCGGATCGAACGGACTGCATCGTAAACCTGGCGAAGCGTGGGCTTCTCCCCTGCGTCGAGCGTGGTCGCGAAGTATCGCGAGAGATCGGCGTACCGCAGTGCGGCCTCTCCCCCGGGCCGCAATCTATAGGTCACAGCCGTTACGATGTATCGGCCGCGCTGCTCCGTGTTGAAGAGGCTGCGCCGGTAGCCGAAGCGGCAGGCTGTGTGATCCAGATCCACAAAGCTTTGGGTCTGGAGATCGTAGGCACGAACCTTGACGATGGTTTCGGCGACCTCCTGCCCGTAGGCGCCGACGTTCTGGACCGGAGTGCCGCCGACATCGCCGGGAATGCCCGCCAGGCACTCGATGCCGGCATACCCGCGATCGACGGCGTAGAGCACAACATCGTCCCAGCTCTCGCCTGCGCCGGCTTCGAGAAGAACACTCTCGCCTTCCTGCAGCTCCCGTCTGGAAATCGGTACGCCAACCCGCATCACCACGCCTTCAAATCCCGCATCGCTTACCAGCACATTGCTTCCGCCGCCCAGAACGAATAGCGGCAGCCCTCGATCCCGCGCGAACAAGGTTGCCTCCACCACCTCAGCCTCGCTCGCCGCCTCTACAAAGAAGCGGGCCGGACCACCTATCTGAAGCGTGGTGTAGGGGGCAAGCGGAACGAACTCGCGTAAGTCGATCATGGGACGCAGCACCGCTTGAGAGTACAACATCGCCCGGCCACTGGAATTTGACAAACCTCATCCCTTGAAAAGGTAGTTCGCCTGGCGCTGGTACCTTCTCGGCTAAAAAGGTCTACTCGAAGTCCGGAGCTATCTGTTTTATTTCTAACACTTTGCGTACTTTTGCTGGGGGGTGAGGGTGCAAGTGTCACAAGTAGAACGTAGAATCGAAACAGCGCGGCTTTTACCCGCGAGCAAAATGGGTTAAAGGGAGAATGTTATGTATCCAGAGATTATGGTGATTCCAATGCGCGAGGAGCTGACGCGCGCAGGCTTGACGGAGGCCCGCAGTGCGGCCGAGGTGGATGCCGCAGTTGCAAAGCCGGGAACAACGATGGTGGTGGTCAACTCCATCTGCGGCTGTGCAGCCGGCAAGATGCGTCCAGGAGTTCGTCTGGCGATGCAGCACACCGCGAAGCCTGATCACTCCGTAACGGTCTTCGCAGGCCAGGACCGCGAAGCCACCGAGAAGGCACGCAGCTACTTCGGGGGACATCCGCCCACCTCGCCCGCCATTGCGATCCTGCGCGACGGCCAGCTCGTCTACCTCATGCAACGTTCGGCGATCGAGACCTCGACCGCCCCGGCGATTGCGCAGGAGCTTCAGCGCGCCTTTGACACCTACTGCGCCCCAACCACCGCCTAATCGGGAAGTTGTTGAAATCCAAGGCCGGAGACTCGCTGCTGCATGGGGCGGTCTCCGGTTTTTCATGTCTGCGGGCTGAACGGAAGATAGATTCTGCCGATGTAAGAAACAGCCATGTCGATCACACGATCTACCACCATCCTTGATCCTTCTCCTGAGCCTGTCGAAGAGCCCTGGCCCGAGGGGAGTGGTCTCGAGATCGTGGGTTCCAGTGCGGAGATGCGCAGGCTGCGGTTGCAGGTGCGGCGGATCGGCCCACACTTCCGAACAGTGCTCGTACATGGTGAGGCCGGAACGGGAAAGGAACAGGTGGCTCGTGCGCTCCACGGAATGAGCCACGCCGCCGATGGCCCGTTCGTGGTCTGTCATGGAGCCGCTCTTGAAGAGGCAATCGCCGGACATCTGAAGGAGAACGACTGGAGCGCGCACCCCGCAGATGCTATCGGTTGTCTAACCAGAATGGCGCAGCGTGGAACCCTCTTTCTCGATGGAATCCACGAGATGCCGCTCCAGACCCAGCTTCGTCTGCTGCGTCTGTTACGCCGGCACGACGTGACCCAGAGTCACCTCGAAGCCCGCAGGCACGACCTGCGAATGATCGCCGCGACCAGCGAAAACCTCAAGATATTAGCCTCCGCCGGCAGATTCCAACCGGAGCTCTACCAGCGATTCGCCATGGTTGAAATTACCCTGCCGCCACTGCGGGACCGTAGAGAAGACATTCCGGATCTGACGAAGTTTTTTATGTCTCAGCTCGCACCGCTCTACGAGAGAAAGGTGCCAGCAGTCTCTGACGAAGCAATGGAGCGAATGCTGAGCTACAACTGGCCGGGAAATGTAAGCGAGCTGAAGGGTGTTGTGCGGAGCAGCCTGTCGCAGGTTGAGGGCGATAGGCTCGAATCGCATCATCTGCCGATGCTCGCCGAGGAGAGTACGCCAGCATCCATACCAGATGGGACGGCAACGAGCGCAAGGCTGCAGGATGTGATCGAGCAGCATGTGCTGCGCGTGTTGAAGGGCTGTGGCGGCAACAAGGTACGCGCGGCGGAGATGCTGGGAATCAGCCGCTCGACGCTCTACCGGATGCTGGACGCCTCCGCTTCGACAATCTTGCAATAAAGCCTCATCCTCGCCACGATAGACTGAAGGTCAGGTTGAGGACAAAGTATGACGAGATTGTGGCGAAGCCGCGCGAGCGGGTGGGTACTAGTTTGTTGTTTCTGCGTAACGCCAAAGGTGGTGCAGGGTCAGTCGACAGCCACGGCGCCAGTCGCCACATCCGCTGCCGCGCCGAGCAAAGCGTTATCCGCGCTCTTCACCCAGATCTGGGAGGACCGGCTCAAGCGCTCGCCCGAGTTTGCTTCCTCGATCGGCGATAAACGCTACAACGACCAACTGACGGACTACTCGACCCAGGCATTGAACGCGGCCTTAGCCCGTGGACGCGACCACATTCAGAAGCTCTCGGAGATCGATACCACCGGCCTCACAGACCAGGAAAAGCTCTCGGCGGATCTGATGCTGCGTCAGTTGATCGAGCAACAGGAGGCGGCGAAGTTCAAAGAGTGGGAGATGCCTGTCAATCAGTTCTACGGCTTCCACACCGAGCTTCCGCAGCTTCCAGACCGGCTTCAATTCGACTCGGTCAAAGACTACGACGACTACATCACGCGGCTCAAAAAAGTTCCCAATGCCTTCTCGCAGATCATGACCAACATGCAGCTTGGAGCCGACGAAGGCCGCGTTCAGGTGCAGTATCTGATGGAGAAGGTGCTGGTGCAGACTCTGGCCTTGGCGAATCAGAAGCCGGAGGAGAGCCCGTTTGCGCAGCCTCTCAAGAAATTCCCCAAGACGGTAAGCGAGGCAGAGCAGAAGCGGATTTCATCGGAGATGCTTGATGCTATCTCCACCGACGTCCTGCCATCCTACAAACGCTTTGCCGGATTCCTGAAGGCCGAGTACATTCCGAAATCTCGCAAAGAGATTGGTGCCTCCGCGCTGCCGGATGGTGAGGCTTACTATACCTTTCGCATTCGACAGAGCACCACGTTGAGCAAGTCCGCCGCGGAGATCCATCAGATCGGACTCGACGAGGTGAAGCGCGACGAGACCGAGATGCTGGCCATCGTGAAGAGCCTTGGCTTCTCTGACATCAAGAGCTTCAGCGCAGCGCTCAAGACAAATCCGAAGGAACATCCAGCCTCTCCCGAAGCCCTGATCGAGGACTACAAAGGGTACATCGCCGGCATGAAGCCGAAGCTGCCTGATCTGTTCGGCCGTCTCCCGAGGGCTCCATTGGAGATCGTCCCCGTACCCGTGTACATGGAAAAAGATCAGTCAGCTGCCTACTACGACAATGGCACGCCCGATGGCAGCAGGCCCGGCCGGGTCTATGTGAACGAGTACAACTTCTCGGAGCGCTCGCTGGCCCCCGTCGAAGCAGTCTCCTATCACGAAGGGATTCCCGGACACCATCTTCAGATCTCAATCGCGCAGGAGCTTACCGGCATTCCGGAGTTTAGAAAGTACACCTACTACACGGCCTACACCGAAGGCTGGGGCCTCTATAGCGAACGGCTCGGCAAGGACGTCGGGTTCTACAAGGACCCCTACAGCGACTACGGAAGGCTCGAAGCCGACATCTGGCGCGCGATCCGGCTGGTCGTCGACACCGGCGTGCACTCCGAGCACTGGACGCGCCAGCAGATGGTCGGCTACTTCCACGATCACTCCGCCATCGACGAGACCAACATCCAGGCTGAGGTCGATCGCTACATTGCATGGCCGGCGCAGGCGCTGGGCTACAAGATGGGGCAGTTGAAGATCCTCGAGCTGCGGGAGCGCGCGAAGACGGCGCTGGGCCCGAAGTTCGACATCAAGGCGTTTCACGATGAGGTACTCGACTCCGGCGCACTGCCGATGGACGTACTGGAGCAGCGCGTCGATGCCTGGATCGCTGCGCAGAAGAAGTAGCTGCGTAGAAAAAGCCCACTCTGATAGCCTTTGGGGATGAGCGAGAGCTATGAAGTGATGGTTTCGGCTCCGGTAATGCCGGGGTTGCGGGTCGCAGTATTGGGCGCAGGGAAGATGGGCGGCATTCTGCTGCAGGCCTTCTTGAAGAACAACCTGCTTGCACCGGAGCAGATCTTTGCTACGGTCCAGCATGCCGAGCGAGCGCAGGCATTGTCGGCGCAGTTTGGCGTCGAGGTGACGACAGATAATCTTGCAGCAGCGCAGCAGGCAGATGTGATTCTGCTCGGAGTAAAACCCACACAAGTCCCTGCGCTGATCGAAGAGATCAGGCCGGCGCTGACTCCGAAGAAGACCGTGCTGTCGTTTGCGGCCTCTGTAAAGACTCGAAGTATCGAAGAGGGCGCAGGATGCGAACTTGCTGTGATCCGCGCGATGCCGAACACCCCAGCGATGCTGGCTGCGGGTATTACGGCTCTCTGCAGCGGCCGTTTCGTCTCGGCGGAGCAGATGGCGGTAGCGCAGAAGATCTTCCAGACGGTCGGCCGAACGGTCGTCGTCGATGAGAAGCACATGGATGCGGTCACTGGCCTCTCAGGCTCGGGGCCGGCATTCCTCTACATCATTATCGAGGCCCTCGCCGAAGCCGGCGTGAACGTAGGGCTGCCGCGCGATGTAGCGACGCTGCTCGCGGCACAGACGACACTAGGCTCCGCCAGGATGGTGCTCGAGACGGGATATCATCCTGCGCTACTCAAGGACGCCGTGACCACCCCCGCCGGATGTACGGTAGACGGCATTCTGGAACTCGAAGAGGGTGGCCTCCGCGTAACTCTGATCAAAGCAGTAAAGCGAGCGACCCAGCGGGCGAAGGAGTTGGCAAACGGCTAGTCCTATCTCCTCCCCGGCAAAGAAGCGCAGCGCCACGCTTTGAAAACAGCGGAGTCAAAGCTGGGTAGAATAGTGATATGGCTACGGCTGGAGCGGTAAAGACGCCGGACGGTTCGACAACGACGAGGCTCGAGACCTCTCGAGCGCTGGTGCGGTTTGCCTGGGTCGTGGTCGGCTATAACGTGTTGGTGATCCTCTGGGGAGCACTGGTTCGGGCCACCGGGTCTGGCGCCGGATGTGGAAACCACTGGCCGCTCTGCAATGGACAAGTGATTCCGCTGTCGCCGCGCATCGACACCATCATTGAGTTCACCCATCGGTGCATGACCGGCGGTTCGACATTTCTCGTCGTTGGGCTACTGATCTGGACGTTTCGCGGAACCCTCAAAGGGCAGGCAGCACGAACTCTCGCCGTCGTGTCCATGGTCTTGCTGTTGAACGAGGCGTTCCTCGGTGCGCTGCTGGTGAAGCTGGGGTACGTGACCGGCAATCAGTCTATGGGGCGAGTGGTGGTGCTCTCCATTCACCTCAGCAATACTCTGCTGCTTCTCGCCGCGTTGACCCTTACTGCCCGGCTTCTCGGGACAGGACAGCGATGGACTGAACTCAGCGGAAGCGGAGCAAGAAAACTGTGGGCACTCCTGGGGCTTGGGGCCACGCTGATCGTCGGCGTTAGCGGGTCGCTCGCGGCATTGGGAGATACCTTGTTCCCTGCTTCTTCGTTGCGCGCGGCGTTCGCTCAGGACTTTGCACCAAACTCGCCCTGGCTCCTGCGGCTGCGAGGCGTACACCCGGTCAGCGCTGTGATTGCAGCAGCATTCGTGCTCTGGCTCGTGGCGCAGGCCAGACGCGCAGGTGCAGGACGCGTCGCCGGAGTTGTGCTGTCTCTCCTCTGCTTCCAGTTCGCGCTCGGACTCGCGGACGTCCTGCTGCTGGCTCCCGTATGGATGCAGATTCTGCATCTGCTGGGAGCGGATCTCTACTGGGTAGCTCTCGTAGCGCTGGCAACAACGGTAGTGTGGCCGAAGCGGATCTCAGATGGAAGATATAGAGCAAATTGAGACGCACCTCTCTGACCCCCGCCAACAAAGCAGAGGCTCAAAGAGGTAGCTCTATAGCCGCGTGGGATACTACTGCGGAGTAGGCTTACCCGCGATCTTATCGCCGACCTTCTCGGTTCCGTGGGCCGTGTCCTTGGCCGCAGCCTTGGTGCCATGACCGATATCTTTGCCAACGGTCTTGGTTCCATCAGCTGTCTTATCGGCCGCTGTCTTCGTCCCGCTGACGGTCTTGTGGTAGACCTTCTTCGTGCCGGAGGCGGTCTTCTCGGATCCCTTGGCGATGGCGTGGCCTGTATCTTTGGTTGCGTCTTTGGTGTCGGTTCCCGCAGCCTTCAGATCGTGACCGGCGCTATCCTGAGCGAGGGCAAAGCTGGCTGAAGTGGATACGGCGAGCGCAGACGCCAAAATGAAAGATCTTAGTTTTCTAACTTGCATATGTCTCCTTGAGTTTGAACAAACCTTTTACTGGATAGAGTATCGGTTCAGGAAAAGCGATTCATAAAAGACACGGCATCTCACTCTCGGACCCCGCCCCATGAGGCGAATCCTATAAGAGTCAGGGTAGTGTCAAATAGGCACGCTGCTTGAGTCATGATGGCTACAACATCTCTATAGTATCTTTGCAGCGTTCGAGAGGTAACCTGTTCAAAACTGCGACGGACCTGTGTTGAACGGCTGCATAAATGCGATCTTCTTGAAACTATACAGACATTCGAAGCAGAAAGTGAACATCCACTAAGCGGTACCTTGAGTCCGCATGCGCACCTATGGGTTCACGTTCTTCGTCGAAGTAACGCCTGCGCGCCGGTTAGTCCGATCTGCGGAGCTGCTGGTTCTTGATCAAAAGCTCTGCGACCAGCCGATGAAGACGAGCGTTCTCCATCTCGAGCTCGCCAACACGGTCATTGAAGTCAGCGGATGGTCGACTATAGATCGAGGAAGAAGACTTCATACGTCCGCCAGGCTCCATCTCTTCTCCAGTCTCGATGCGGCTTGTTTCCATCTCGTTCATATCTGCGTCTCCGCATGCGAGGCGAAGGGTGCACGGCCGCAACGCATCCCCTTGCGAAACTTCTCGCGGTCCTCTGGAGTCATACGATCCCAGCGATCTTTCATACCCTGTCTCCATCGGTTTCGGCCTCCGCCGTGACGATGAAAACCGCCAAAGAGAACCTTGCTGAGCACAAACAGGCCAAGCCCTTGCCAGAACGTGATCATGTGCCATCCGAAGATCGGCGGCATAAGTGCATTCCATAAACTCTTGACCACAAAGCCCAGCACGACGCTGGCAACCACGGCGAACAGTGCGATCTTTACTGCTTTAATTGCTGGATGATGCCCCATGTATGACTCCTTATTTCTTAACAAAATCTTCGTAGATCAGCTGCAGCCTTTGGCGCAGATGTGTAACGGCATAGTGCTTTCGCGAGAGCAGCGTGTTGACGCTGAGACCGGTTTCGGCGGATATCTCTTTGAAGCTCTGCCCCTGCAACTCATGTGCAATGAAAACCTCACGCTGCGCCTCCGGCAACTCTTCAAGAGCTTCTTCCAATGCTTCGAGCAGTAAACTCCTTGCATAAACCGCCTCTGGCCCGGCATCGGCCGAAGGAAGCAGGTCTTCCAGCGTGCCGCCATCCTCTTCAGCCGACGCCGGACTGTTGAGCGAGGCAGGCTTATTCCTGCGGAAGAGATCGACCATCCGATTACGAGCCACGCGAAAGAGCCAAGCAGTCACATGCTCTACGGGCTTCATCAGGCGATAGGCCTCAAGGAGTTCGTAGAAGACGTCCTGAAGAATGTCCTCCGCCTCGCCCGTGTCGGCGACATGCTTGCGGATGAAGCTGCGCAGCCTGGGCCGGTCTCTCTCCAACGCCTGAGAGATCAGCCGGTCTTGCTCGATAATGCTCCAATTGCCCGGAACGTCAGTCATCTACAGGTGTAGACGGATAAGGCCAACAAATATTTTACGGTGGCCAGGATTTGTTTTCCGGCCTTTTGCGGCGCTGGCGACCGCCCCTAAGCGACGCCGCCGATATTTCACGCTTGTTCATACTTAGGATTCACGCTGTTGCGGTAATCTTTTAGACCTCTATGACTGCTACGAAGCGAGCTACCGGAAGCCCAGCCAGCGCCAGGAAAACCACTGCGAAGGTGGTCGAAAATCTCTTTTTTAGCCGCGACGAGTCCTGGATGCGGTTCAACCAGCGCGTGCTCGAAGAAGCGCAGGACGAGACCAACCCGCTGTTGGAACGGGTAAAGTTCCTCGCGATTACCGCCAGCAACCTCGATGAGTTCGTGGAGATCAGGGTCGCCGGCTTCCTTCAGCGGATCGAGGATGGTTACAATCTCGCACAGCCGCCAGACGAGGGCGGACTCACCCCGCAGGAACGGCTCGACGGATTGATGGAGCGGATTCATCAATTCGTAGTGGCACAGTACCAATGCTGGAATGAACAGCTCCTGCCAGCGATGCATGCCGCAAAGATTCGCGTACTGCGCTGGAGCCAGTTGAGCGACGCAGCACGAAAGCAGGCGCTGGACTTCTACGAGGACGAAGTCGACCCCTTGCTGACGCCGGTGACCATCGATCCTTCTCATCCTTTTCCCAGGGTGCTCAACAAGGCACTCTGCATCGGTCTCCTGCTGAAACACAAACGACGCGGAGTAAAGGCGGCGACGGCCTTGGGTGTCGTGACCGTTCCTCGCGCCCTTCCGCGTCTGGTCCCGCTTAAGAGTACAGACGGCAACTGCGATTTCATCCTGTTGCATGAACTGGTGGAGTCTCAAGTAGAGCGGATGTTCCGCGGATACGAGGTCCTGTCCCGATCGGCATTTCGCGTCACCCGCAACAGCAATCTCTACATGCAGGAGGAGGAATCCCGCTCCGTGCTGGAAAGTGTTCGCGCTGAGTTACATAATCGGCGAAAGGGCGACGCCGTCCGAATGGAGATTGAAAGCTCAGCGGTCGAAGAGATCGTCGAGCGGCTGCGGATCAACTTCGAGCTCGAGCCGGAGCAGGTATTCAGGACGGACGGACCAGTGAATCTGTCGCGCCTGATGAATCTCTACTCCGAAGTGAAGCGGCCCCAGCTGAAGTATCCGGCTTTCGTTGCGAAGGAGTTCAAACTCAGCGCAAAGTCCACCGATATCTTCGACGAGATGCGAAAACGAGATGTGATGCTGCATCATCCCTTCGACTCGTACAAGACCGTGGAGGAGTTCATCGAGGCCGGAGCGCAGGATCCCAGTGTGATCTCGATGAAGCAGACACTCTATCGCACAAGCAAAGATTCGCCGATCTTCACGGCTCTCACCGAGGCTGGACAGAGTAAAGAGGTGACCGTCGTCGTTGAGCTGATGGCGCGCTTCGACGAAGACTCCAACATCCGATGGGCGCGAGAGCTTGAGGACGCAGGTGTCGGTGTCTTTCACGGCATCTTCGGATTGAAGACCCACTGCAAGCTGTCTCTTCTGGTACGCCGCGATCCGGACGGCGTGGTGCGGCGGTACGTACACCTTGGGACAGGAAACTACAACCCGGTCACCGCGCGCTTTTATACCGATATCAGCCTCCTGACCTCGAAGCCGGAGCTGACGAGTGAGGTACAGAAGGTCTTCAACTACCTCACCGCCGAAACCGAGTCGGAAGCCTATAAACCGCTGTTGGTAGCACCGTTGACACTCGCGGATGGCTTGGTTGCCCTCATCGAAAGAGAGGCGGCACATGCCAAGGCTAGCCGTCCTGCGTCGATCATCGCCAAGATGAACGGCCTGCTCGATCGGCGAACGGTAGAGGCCCTGTACGCGGCTTCAAACGCTGGCGTAGAGATCGACCTGATCGTCCGCGGCATGTGTTCCCTGAGGCCTGGCGTCAAGGGCGTGAGCGAGAGAATCCGAGTGCGAAGCATCGTCGGACGCTTTCTAGAACACAGCCGCATCTTCTGCTTCGCAAACGGCGGCAAGGAAGAGATCTACTGTGGAAGCGCTGACTGGATGCCCCGAAATCTTATTGAGCGATGCGAGGTAGTCTTTCCGATAACCCAGCCAGACATTCACAAGCGACTTCGCGAAGAGATTCTAGCCGCCTATCTGGCGGACAACACAAAAGCACGGCTCCTGCAGTCGGATGGTGAGTATGAACGGGCACCGACGACAGGAGCTCCGTTCAGCGCGCAAAACTATTTGATGCGAATTGCCGAGGGCGCGGAGGAGAAGGTTCCCGAAGCGACGAAACACGAAAAGGTCACAACCCACTGATGCGCCATGGTCTGATGCGGTAGCTATTGAGCTTGAGCCGTGCGATTGAATCGCGAAGTTGATGAGAGCGGTCTGGATGGTCGAACCGCCAGTGGCAGCAAGCCGCGGTCAACTCCTGAGTCGATAAGGGTCATACTGCCAGCAGCCAATCCTGTCCCGAAACACCCGTGACGTCTGACGAGCTTCGAAAACATCTCTAAATAATAGAAAGGCCACCCCTTCGAGGGGCGCGGCCAGGAAATCACAACCGCTCCTATTAAGGTACGACGTATGAAATCTGTGCGCTATGCACCAAGGTGCCGCTTATTGCGGTAACCGTGAACGTATAGATACCCTGGGAAGCATTTGTCGTCCCAGCAGGAGGTGTAGTCCCACTGCCTCCACCAGTGGTCGAGGTGTTGGATCCGCATCCGACCGCTGTCAGAGCCGAAATCGTAATCACAGCGGCAAGCAGAGCACCCCAGCGGCGACGACGTGGCAACATTAGGAGACACAACCCAGCAAGAGTAGCGCCAGAGCCAGCCGCATACCATGGCATCCTACCCGCAGGGCCTCGACCAGAAGGCCTCAGTCCAGGCCGGATTGACTTTGCGGTTGTCGTCGGCGCGGAAGCTACAACGACAAACGAAGTGGTTACGCCAGCCGAAGTAGTGATCGAAACTGGCGACACCGAGAAACTAGGCGTCGCGACCATTCCATCATTGTTGCTCGCAGTCAGACTGACCGAGCCCGTAAATCCATTGACCGGCGTGATCGTAAAGGTAACCCCCGCTGCCGTAGCCCCCGGCTGTACCGACGTCGACGCACCACAAGTCGCAGGGGCGAACGAGAAATCGGGTTTACCCGAAGATGTAGAAGAGACAATATCGACCGAAGCGATCGGCCCGTTTGGATAAAAGTTCGCGTTGTTGTTTGGTCCAAGGAGTGTCCCTTTGGAACCCGCGTAGTTGCTATCGCCGGAGTAGACCGCACTGATATTGTGACCTCCGGAAGAGAGCGAAGACGTAACAAGACTGTAGCTCGCGGTTCCGCCGGACAGGGTGACAGTGTCACCTGCCACAGCTGCATTATCGACAAAAAACTGAACCGAACCTGTTGGCGTTGGACCAGAGGCAGTTCCTGTCACAGCGACACTAAGCGCAAGAGTGCCCGCCGACACAGCACAGAGAGAAGCGCTGGTGGTAAGCGCCGTCGTACTGATGCTCGTCCCAATACCGCTTCCGGCACCCGTTCCGACTGGCTTAACTCCGCTCCAACCAGTAACGAGTTTATTGACATCGAAGCTGCCTAGGCCCATAGCCAAGTCATAGCCAGTTGTTGCGAAGTAGCCAATCGCTCCTCCGTTCGGGCAGTCCGGCGTTCCTTGCGTGCAAGTGACCGTGTTGCTTCCGGCAATCGTGTCATGGAAGACGGTACTGTAGGTTGGGCCATTCAAAAAGCCATAGAGGGTCGGTCCAATATTTCCAAGTCCGCCGGTCGCCGCGGAACCGAGCTGCTGTTCGACAAGGGCAAGAATTCCGGCGAAGGAGGGCGCAACAAACGAGGTCCCGCCAAACACGTTCGGTTGACCGTTAGAGGAGAGGAAGCCATTGACACAGGGAGTCTCCCCTTGTCCGTCCCCGGAGCTGCAGACCAGGTAACCATCATGCAGAGCCGCCGCATTGAGAGAAATATCAGGAAGATCCCGGGAAGAGTCGTTGGGGACACCTAAGCCTGTCTGCCACCCTGGTTTTGAAAAGAAAGCGCTGACACCGCCACCCCCTGCACCCCCCGCGGTGAGTCCCCCCGACCCCGAGGTTTCGTTCCAGGGCTGTTCCGGAATGTATGAGATCGCTGAGCCACCGTCGCTGGCATTATTGCTATTCCAGTATTGGGCTGAATCATTCACATCCCCGCTGAACATCGTCCCGCCTGCAGAGGTGACATAGGGAGAGCTGGAAGGAAAGTCAACGTTAAGCCCCTCTGTCGCAAGACCGGTCACATCGCAGTCGGTAGCACCGGCATCGCCAGAGGAACTAACTACAGTCTGCCCCTGCGCGTTCGCCTGCGCCAGCAGACTGTTGTAGCTCGCCAGCATAGCGGTCCCCCACCCGCTCTCGCACAAGCCGTAGCTGATCGTGATAATCGGAGCGACCTTGTTGTCGATGGCGTAAGTCAGAGAATCCGCAAAGATGTTATTGCTGCTGTAAACATAAAGAATCGTAGCTCCGGGAGCGGCCGCACTAGACCACTCCACATCGAGATGGGCTTCATCAACATCGCTCGCCGAAACCCCGGCATCAGAGCCGCCAGCAGGAATAGCAGACTGCAGCTTGAGATTGATCGCGGGCAAACCAGCCGCCGTACGAAACTGGGCCACATTCGCGTCCGGAAGAACATTGCCTGAATTAATATCCGTATTTCCCATCACAGCAATCGTCACGCCCGTGCCATTGATCGGCGTGGAAGCTGTAAGAAGAGGATTTTCGTCGTAAATTGTGTAGAAATCAGCCGGCGAAATGTAATGACTTGTAACTCCGCTCACAGTCTGCGTGTAGTGGGGCTGCGATGGATCAATCGAAGGAACATTCCGCGCCAGCGAGTGAGGTTTCGCCTTGAAGTCATTAAGCCCAACAATCGAAGTTACAACCCCCGCAATGGCAGACGGAAGGACCGGATCGGCGACATTCGAAAAATGAGCTTCCCCATTGAGCGAAAGATTGTGAATCGAGGTCCCGAACGCTTGCTGTGCCTGCGCAACCGTGCCTGAAAAAGAGATAAAGGTAGAGCTGCGGGCCGTCCGGGTGATCGTGAATCCCTGACTCGTAAGCCAGGCGGAGACCTTCGCAACGTCCGCGCTGCTGAGCCCAAACCGCGCCCCAAACTGCTCCGGCGTCAGCCACTGGTGATAACTCGCCGAACTGGGGTTCAACTGATTCGCAAGTAGCAGAGTCAGATCGGCCTGTTGAGCCGGCGTCATACTGAAGCGCAGCGACATCGATTCCAGCTTCTTATCGGCTGGAGCAGTACCCAGGTCAGTCGCACGCTGCGCCCGACTCACAACTGTGCCTGACACAGGCGTGCGAACTCCGTCGTTGGCAGCACTAGCAATTCGGTTCTGGACTACTGCCTGAGCAAAAGGGCTAAACGCGAAGGCAAAGAGGGCGACGGGGGCGATCAGATGAGAGAGAAGGCGGCTGCGCATTGGAATATTCTTCTACCTTACTACCGGGGTTACGGGGTGGCCTGCTGCTCCACACACTAAGATCGACTGGCCCGACGAACCAGAATGGGGCTGAGGTACTTGCTTAGACAGACGATAAAAGAAAATGTTGCGTTTACAGAGGGAAAGAGATTATTTCGTCTCTTCGATTGTGCCATTTCAGGAAGAAAAGCTGAAGCCGAGAGCCGCCGCCAGCCTGCCGCGGACGTCCAATCGCTCCTCATCCCGATTGCGACCCCCTCATCCCCAACACAAAAAACGACCAGCCGAAGAATCAATCGGCTGGTCCTTCTCTTCCATTACATATCTCTAAATGCAGTATCTTCCAGCCTTCAGAACGTGCTGAGCCACCTGCCGACGCAGCTTGATCGTATCCGCCGAGTCGTGCTTCGACAGCCGGCGAAGAATCGTAAGCTGAGTCCGCAGCATATCCCCCTCCGCCACCGCCGCAATCACCTTCCGCGCCGACAGCTCAACCGTAGCCATCGCCTTGTCGGCATAGATCTGCGCCATCGAGACAGGCATAGCCGAAGCCTCCGCCGACTGCCCTTCCGCAATCTTCTCCGCGCGCAGAATCGCACTCTCCATCGCGAACACCTCGATGATCATGTCCGAGATCGCCCCCATCACCTCCTGCTCGTCCGCGATCTGCGTCATATACTTCTGCGTCGCAGCCCCTGCGACAAACAACGTCAGCTTCTTCGCGTTCGCCAGCAGGTTGCGCTCCTCACCCAGCGGACCTTCACGCTCCACCTTCTCGCTCGGCCCCGACATCACCTCATCCATCAGCTTCTTGATCGCCGGCATCAGCGCCAGCTTCCCGCTCATAGCCGACTTCATCAGCCATCCGGTAATGATCAACCGATTGATCTCATTGGTCCCCTCGAAGATCCGATTAATCCGGGCATCGCGATACGCCCGCTCCGCCGGAAACTCCTCAACGTAGCCATAGCCCGCGAAGATCTGCAGCGTCTCATCGACCACCATATCCAGCATCTCGCTCGCCCACACCTTCACAATCGAGCACTCGACGGCGTAGTCCTCAATACGCTTCTGAATCTCCTTCGTATCGTTCTTATCCACACCCGCCAGAGCCTTATCGATCAGCCCCACCGTGCGATAACAGACCGCCCCGCCCACAAAGATGCCGGTAGCGCAGTTCGCAATCTTCTCCTGGATCAACCCGAACTCCGAGATCGACTTGCCGAACGCCTTCCGATCAATCGCATATCGAATCCCATTGTTCAGCGCCATCCGAGCGCCGCCAATCGCGGCATTGCCCAACTTGTACCGCCCCACATTCAGAATGTTGAACGCAATATGGTGGCCCTTCCCCACCTCCCCCAGGAGATTTCCGGCAGGAATCACGCAGTCGGTCAAAATCAGCGGGCACGTGGAGCTGCCGCGAATCCCCAGCTTGTGCTCCTCCTTCCCCTGCGTAAAACCAGGCGTTCCACGCTCGATCAGAAACGCCGTAAGCTTTTCCTTCCCTGCATCCGGACCATCCGGAATCGCACACTTCGCAAAGACCGTAAACAGGTCTGCAAACCCCGCATTCGAGATCCACATCTTCTCGCCATTCAGCGTGTAAGTCTTCCCATCCGCGGACAGCACCGCCTTCGTCTTCGCATTCACCGCATCCGAACCACTCGTCGACTCCGACAGCGCATACGCCGACACAATCTCGCCCGAAGCAATCTTCGGCAGATACTTCTTCTTCTGCTCCGCGTTGCCGTACCAGACCAGCGGCAGGGTACCTATACCGGTATGCGCCGAGAACGCCACCGAAAAGCTCGCCTGTTTCGAGATATTCTCCGCCACGATAGCCGACGTAGCCTTATCCATCTCCAGGCCGCCGTACTCCTCAGGAATATCAACCGCGGTCAGCCCAAGCTCCGCAGCCTCCTTCAGCAGGCGCCTCGTAACCGAAAAGTCCTTCGCCTCAATCGAGTCGGACGCAGGCATAATCTCGTTGACCGCAAAGTTCGCCGTCGTCTCCGCAATCTGTTTATGCTCGTCGGTAAAATCCTCCGGAAAGAAGCAATCCGCAGGCGTCGGGTCGCTGATGAGAAAGCTGCCACCGGCGATGCGGGTAGCGGAGGTCAGGTCGGGGGTCGTCATCGTTGCCATGGTGTTACTCCTTCTGTAGCTTCTGCGCTCAAAGTTGCGAACTATTCCACTTCAGCGATCAAATCTTCAGGTGCGGCTGCCTTCCATCGAACAACACAATGTTGCCCCTTCCAGCGAAACGTCTGCAGCTGGGCTTCTGCCAGCGATACCGGCGGTTGTTCCACGGTAATCCACCGTTCATGCTCTACGCCGTCCGAGACATACTTCGCCAGAATTGAAACTTGGTAGAGCGCCGTTCTGCCACCTTTGGCATAGCTCACGGTCCGTATCTCTTCGGAGTGAACCTCTTCGACGATAGCTGTGGCGCACTTCCAGTGTTGTTGAATCTCTTGATGGTGCCGGTGTTTGACAAAGAAACCTACTGCGACAACCACCGCAATCACAGCTACATATCCACTCACCACTCGAATCTGACGCCAATCACTCCGGCCCGCTGGACGCAATCGGTTCCAGGCTCTTCGATCCGACTTGGAGTACGTACGCATTCTCTAATTCATAGCCTCATAGATACCAGCCGCTCCCATCCCGCCCCCAACACACATCGTCACAATCCCATACTTCACCTTCCGCCGAGCCATCTCCCGCAGCAGCGTAGCCGTCAACTTTGCCCCGGTGCAACCAAGCGGATGCCCAAGCGCAATCGCGCCGCCATTCACATTCACCTTCGCCGGATCGATGCCCAGCACCTTCAACACCGCCAGCGACTGTGCCGCAAACGCCTCGTTCAACTCAAAGAGATCAATATCCTCAACCGAAAGCCCAGCCATCTTCAACACCTTGGGAATCGCATGGATCGGCCCAATCCCCATCTCCTCCGGATCACACCCCGCGTAAGCGAACGCAAGAAACTTACCCATCGGCTTGATGCCAAGCTGCGCCGCACGGTCGGCCGACATCACCACCGCCGCCGCCGCTCCATCCGACGTCTGGCTGGAGTTTCCCGCTGTCACCGTTCCCTTCGCATGAAACACTGGCTTCAGCTTCGCCAGCGCCTCAAGCGACGTATCGGCACGCGGCCCCTCATCCTGCTTGAACATCGACTCGGTCGTCTTCGCCTTCTTCCCATTTGGCACAGTATTTGTAACCGTCACCGAAACAATCTCATCCTCGAACTTCCCAGCCGCAATCGCAGCCAGAGCCTTCTGATGGCTCTCATACGAAAACTGATCCATCTGCTCGCGAGTGATCCCATAGTGAGTCGCCACCCGCTCCGCAGTCAGCCCCATCGACATATACGACCCCGGATAGTTCTCTACCAGCCACGGGTTCACCGAGATCTTGTTGCCGCCGAACGGCACATACGACATGCTCTCCGTGCCACCCGCAACAATGCAATCCGCAGACCCGCCGCGAATCCTGTCCGCAGCCAGCGCAATCGACTGCAACCCCGAAGCGCAATAGCGATTGATCGTCATCCCCGCAGTCGTAACCGGCAACCCCGCACGGAAGCTGGCAACCTTCGCCACATTCATCCCCTGCTCTGCCTCAGGCATCGCACAGCCCAGAATCACATCCTCAATCTCCGCCTTATCAAGCTGCGGAATACGTTCCAACGCACCAGAGATTGCAAAGGCAGCCAGATCATCCGGCCGCGTGCTACGAAGAGTGCCGCGAGGAGCCTTCCCAACGGCGGTCCGAACAGCAGAGGCGATAATGACGTCTTTCATAACCACTAACTCCCGACTTCTGTCTCCGAATCTACTCCGAAGACCGTATATAAACCTATAGATGAACCTATCTATAAGTAGATAAACCTATCGTTAACTTGCAAACCCAGCAGCGAACAGGAACTGCTAATTCCGCAAAGGCTTGCCCGTCTTCAACGTAAACGCAATTCGCTCCTGCGTCTTCTTCTCTCCACACAACGACAGAAAAGCCTCGCGCTCCAGATCCAGCAGATACTGCTCCGTCACCGGCGTCCCCGGCGTAACCTTGCCCCCGCACAGCGCATACGCGACCCAGTTCGCAATCTTCGCATCATGATCGGAGATGTACTGCCCCTCCCGCATCGTCCACACCGCCAACTTCAGCGTAGCCAGCGCATTCTCCCCAGCAGCCGCGATGTCGGTACGCGGCGCAGGCGCACTGTAACCAGCATCGGCGATCGCGCGAGCCTTCGTCTTCGCATCCGTCAACAGCCGTTCGCGATTCATCGTAATGCTGTCCGACGGCTTGAAGAATCCAAACGAACGAGCCTCCGCTGCACTGGTCGAGACCTTCGCCATCGCAATCGTCTCGAAGTTCTTCTTCAGCGCCTCAAAGATTTCCACGCCCTCACCACGAGCATCCGGACGAATGCTCGACCCCGCCTCCACCGACCGAATCGTCATCTCCTTGCAGCCGCCGCCGCCAGGAATCAACCCCACCCCAGCCTCCACCAGACCCATATACAACTCCGAGTGCGGCTGACGCGCAGCCCCATGAAGCGAAATCTCCACGCCCCCGCCCAGGCACATTCCATAGGGCGCAACCACCAACGGCCGCGAACAGAACTTGATCGCCTGCGTCATATTCTGGAACGCGCGCACCGCCATCTCCACCTCGTCCCACTCCTCCTCCTGAATCCCCAGAAGAAGTTGCATCAGGTTCGCGCCAACCGAAAAATTCGCAGAGTCCCCCGTGATAACAAAAGCCTCGAAGTCGCCAACAATATCGCTCGAAGGCTTCAGCGTCTGCGTAATCAGATTCACGATGTCATCGCCCAGCGCGTTCATCTTCGAGTGCAACTCAATCGCAGCCACACCATCCCCCAGATCGATGACGGACGCGCCCGGATTCTTTTTCACCACCCCATTCGCCTTCTTGATCACCCCCAGCGAGGTCACTCCCTCCGCCGTCACAACCGGCTTGTACTCCCCGCTGACAGGATCGAAGAACAACCGTCCCGAAGCGACCGAAGCATCATCCTTGTACCACGTAGGATTCGACTCCCCATGCTTCTCCGCATAAGCCAGCAGCTTCTCCACGTTCGCCGAAACCGGCGCACCCGCAGCGCGCATCTTCTCCGTCGTAGCGCGCACACCCGCAGCATCGAACATCTCAAACGGACCAAGCTCCCAGTTGAACCCCGTCTTCATCGCCTGGTCGATCTCAACGATGTTGTCCGCAATCTCCGGCACCCGGTTCGCACTGTACGTAAACAGCTCCGTCAGCAGCGGCCAGTAAAACGCAGCCGCCTTATCCTTCGTCGCATCCGCATGCAACAGCTGCGCAATTCGAGCAGGCGTCGACTCCACATTCTTCGCCATCTCGATCGCCTGAAACTTCGGCCGCGTGCTCGGCTTATAGTCCAGCGTCTGCCAGTCCAGAACATGCCGCAGATCGCGCCCCTCCGCGTCTTTGCCTTCCTTCTTGTAAAAGCCCTGCTTCGTCTTATCCCCGAGCCACTTCCTCTCGAGCATCGTGCCGATGAATGGCGCCAGCGTAACCTCGGCACGCTCATCCTTGATCTTCGCCGCCTGCGCGGAAAAGTTCGTCGCCACATGCGCCAGCACATCCACGCCAACCATATCGCCCAACCGGAACGTCCCCGTCTTCGGCCAGCCCAGCGCAGAGCCGGTCAACGTATCGACCTCTTCAATCGTCAGCCCCTGCCCCTGCATCAACCGAATCGCATTTCCCATCGAAAACGTGCCGATACGATTCGCAATAAAGTTCGGCGTATCGTGCGAGTGAACAATCGCCTTCCCCAGCCGCAGATCGCAGAAGTGTTCCACCGCCGCAATATCCGCCGGGTCCGTATCCGGAGTCTGAATCACCTCAAGCAGCCGCATATACCGCGGCGGATTGAAGAAGTGCGTCCCAAACCAATGGCGCCGCAGCTCCATCGGCATCCCTTCCACGATCTTGTGAATCGGCAACCCGCTCGTATTGCTAGTAAGTATCGAGTCCTTGCGCCGATGTTGCTGCACCTTCTCCAGCAGCGCCCGCTTGATCTCAAGATTCTCCGCCACCACCTCGATGATCCAGTCGCAATCCGCAATCAAAGCCAGATCGTCCTCGAAGTTGCCAATCGTGATCAGCCGCGCACTCTCCACCGCATAAAATGCCGCAGGCTTCGACTTCTTCAACCCATCCATCGCCGCCAGCACAAACTTGTTCCGCTCCTGCTTCGGAGCACCAGCGTCGATGCCCGGCGGAACAATATCCAGCAGAACCACCGGCAACCCAGCATTGGCAATGTGCGCCGCGATACGCGACCCCATGGTCCCCGCGCCAAGCACAGCAACCTTGTTGATCTGTCTGTGATCCCGGGACGGGCTAGGCTTTGCCGAACTCTGCGGCGTGGGTGCTTCGATAGTGCTGGAAGGCATGGTCAAAGGCTCCGGCGGGCAGGAATACCCGAACGATGCGAAGCATACTGAATGACCATTCAGTCCGTCAAGTAAACAGTCTTTCAATTTGGTAAATCATTCATTGCAAAGAGGTAGCCAACATCTGGAAGCTAGTGCCTTCACGAGCCAATCCCTTACCACCAGGCCAGCCACTGCGACAACTCCAGCTCTCACGGAAGTCATGCTTTTGCTGTCATCCTGAGCGGAGCGAAGGATCCCGACGAACTCCGTCCCGCCCAAACCGCTCGTCCCTTTCCACCCTGCCGCTACTGTCCAATACCGCCTAGCGCTTCGATGCAGCCAGCCGATGCATCTCCGAGCCCGCCATCAGGAACCCGCCCACACCATACACATAGCTCGCCGAAGGCTTGAACTTGCCCGGCTGCCCATCAATCGGCTGAATCGAACCCAGCCGCCCATCCGCATAGATGTGCCCCAGCATTCCCTTCCACGACCTCTCCACCACCGGAAGGTAAGTCTTGCGATCAAGAATCTTCTCATTGATCCCATACGCCATCGCATACGTAAAGAACGCCGACCCCGACACCTCCGGCAGATCGTAAGACTCCGGATCCAGCAGCCCCGACCGCCACAAGCCATCCGGACTCTGAATCGCCGCTAGCCTCTCCGCCATCTCGCGAAACTGCGCCACGTACTTCGGCCGCGAAGGATAGTCCGCCGGCATAATCCGCAGCACATTCACCAGCGCACCCATCACCCAGCCATTGCCGCGCGACCAGAAGATCGGCTTGCCGTTCTCCTGTTTCTTCGTGAAGTACCGGCTGTCGCGAAAGTAAAGATGCTCCTCCGGGCTGTAGAGGCTCCCCGACGTACGCCACCACTCACGATCCATATAGTCCAGATACTTCCGGTCCTTCGTAATCGCATACATCCGCGAAAGCACAGGAGGCGACATGAACAGCGCATCGCACCACCACCACAGCAGCTTGTCAGGATCATCCTCCCGCACAATCAGACGATCCATAATCGCCTTCGTATCCGCCATCCGCACCGGCTGCGTATCGTCGCGATAGAGATCCAGATAAGCCTGCCCCAGAGCCTGATCATCGGCGTGAGGAAACCGCGCATCGAGCAGCGTCCACTCCGATCGCTCCGCCAGATGCAGCACCGCATCGCGATACTTCGGATCGCCGGTCGTCTTCGAAGCCGCCAGCAGCCCATCGTAGAGCGCCGCAAACGTCCACTGCTTATTGAAGTGCGGCTCTGCGTAAACAACCTGCCAGTCCGCAACCTTCTTTATCGCCGCATCGATCGCCTTCGGCTTCAACTCCGCCGAGAGTCCCGTCGCCAGCGGCCCCGGATCATCCGGCGCATCTCCCGCCGCGTTCCCGTCCACCGGTACAACCTTCGCCGCAGGAGCCACCGGAGCACTCTGCGCAAACACACTCATCGAACCAGCACTGACAAGTGCACCCAGAACAAGGCCACACGAAGTTCTTGCCACCAATCGAGCCCGCGAAACCCCACCAGTACCCCGCAACCGAAGCACCCCAAAATCCGAAAGAAACATCGTCATCCTAAACCAGGCTCCCATTCATCACCAGCGCCACCGCACTGCGCAGCCGCGCCGTATTTCCTTCAAACGCCGGCCGCAGCCGCGGCGCCTTCGAAAGAGCATTCTGTTTCAGCTCCGCCTCAACAATCGGCCCGAACAGATACCACGCAGCCGTAATATCCCCAACCACCACAATCTCGCTCGGTGCCAGCGCATTCGCAATCATCCTCAGCCCCCGCCCAAGAAACAAAGACATCTTCTCCAGCGCCTTGACCGCATGCACATCATGCGACTGCGCCATCTTCACCAGCGCCGCAAACGTAGGCGGCGCACTCGCCCCACTCATCTCCTCGTAGTAGCGCAGCCCAGCGCGATTCGAGCTGACCGTCTCCCAGCACCCTCGTCCCCCGCAGCCACACCGCGGCCCGTTCATCTCCATCTGCACATGGCCAAACTCTCCCGCCATGCCGTTCGCCCCACGCAACACCTGTCCATTCGCAAAGATCCCCGTCCCAATGCCCTCCGAGACGTTCACCACCACCAGATCATGCAGGCCATCGCTATCGCCGAACCACACCTCCGACAGCGCGCACGCATTCGCAACGTTATCCATCTCAACCCGCAGCCCCGTAGCCTTCTGAATCCGCGACTTGATACTCGAGATCGGCCACTTCAGGTTCGGCGCAAAGATCGGCTCATCCCTCAACGGATCGGCGCGTCCCGGCAGGCTGATCCCAATCCCGTCAAACGACTTATCGCTATGCGCCGCCATCAGCTTGCGAATCGCCGCAATAATCGGCTGAATCGCCTTCTTCGGATCCTCCGGCAACTCCACCACATTCTGCGCCACAATCTTGCCGCCAAGATCGGTCACCGCAACCGTCGTCTGCGACGGATGAATATCCAGCGCAATCACTACACGTTGATGATTCAGCTCCAGAAACGTCGGCCTGCGTCCCCGCGGTGGCCGCCCCGTCGAGCCCTCCAGAATCCACCGCTCCTTAATCAGGTCCTCCACAATCAGCGACACCGTGCTCCTCTGCAAGCCCGAGACGCGAGCAAGATCGGCACGCGAGAGCGGCTGCCGTGTGCGAACCAGATTGAAGACAAGGTTCCGGTTGATCTGGCGTGGCGTTTTGTTCGACGCGCTCTGCCTGCGGGTAAAGGTAAATCGAGTCGATTGCGTGGTGGGCATTGTTTAGCTTTCGTGTCTCATAAAATCAATGGGCGAATCCATATCAAACCATATCAAGTGGGCAAACTCGAACGCCGCACTGTCGTTCCTATCCATCGCGAGCCGCCGTTTGCTTGACATCTTTCGCGACGAGTCTTTATATCACTGGAGGTCAACCATTTTGTAGATACTTTGAATTATTGTTTCGCAAACGATACAAATAGCCCGGAATTTCCATTAAAACGTATGTCAGGCGTCCAAGAGGAGAGCCACAACCACGATGTACTCGCGACGAAACTTCCTGAAGACTAGCGCGACCGCAGTCGCAGCCTCGTGGCTCCCTGCTCTCCCGCTACAAGCCTCCATCGCCACCCTCGGCAACCCCGCCAACTCCAACGCCAACCCACCCCACTTGCGTCGCCTCAGCGAAGGATGGGAGTTCCTCCAGGGCTCTCTCGGCAGCCCATGGGAGGCATGGCACAGCGAAGAGGTCGCCGTCTGGCAGCCCATCGCCATGCCCCACTGCTTCAACGCCTACGACGGCTGCGACCCCGACGTCCCCTACTATCGTGGCAACGGCTGGTATCGCACCCACGTCCCCATCGCCAATCCCTTCACAAATGGACGAACCCTCCTTCACTTCGAAGGAGCCGGCCAGACCACCACTGTCTATGTAGGAGAAAAATCAGCGGGAAAACACACCGGAGGCTACGACGAGTTCGTCTTCGACATCACCGACCTACTACCCGACGCGTCCCAGGCAACAGATCCCACCGCAGCCCAGGCAAAATCAAAGACAAAGAAACCCTCAGGCGTCCCCATCTCCGTCCTCTGCGACAACTCCCGCGATCAGGACCGCATGCCCTCCGACTTCAGCGACTTCAGCCTCTACGGAGGCCTGTACCGTCACGTAAATCTCGTCTACGTCCCAGCTGTCTCCCTCGAAACGATCCACATCCGCACCGATCTACCCACACCACAAAGCCCCGCGAAGATCACGATCCTCGGCTCCCTGCACAATCCATCCGCTTCCACTACAACAATCAATCTCTCCCTCGAAGTCGTCGACGCAAAAGGCACCTCAGTCCATCAATCAGCCCACAAGCTCCCACCCTGGCAGGACACAGCCGAACTCACCACCTTCACCCTCGCAAAGCCCCAGCTATGGAGCCCCACCGACCCACAGCTCTACGAGTGCCGCATCACCCTCCACACCCCAGACGCCGACTACACCGCGCGCGAGACTTTTGGCATTCGCCACACCGAGTTCGTCCCCCACGGCCCCTTCAGACTCAACGGCGAGCGTCTCCTCCTCCGCGGTACCCATCGTCACGAAGACCACGCAGGCTACGCCGCCGCCATGCCCGACGACCTCATCGACCAGGAGATGCAGCTCATCAAGGACATGGGCGTCAACTTCATCCGTCTCGCCCACTACCAGCAGTCCCGCCGCGTCCTCGAGCACTGCGACCGCCTCGGCATCCTCGTCTGGGAGGAGATCCCCTGGTGCCGCGCCGGCATCGGCAACGACATCTTCCAGGAGATGGGTCGCCGCACCCTCCGCAACATGATCGCCCAGCACTACAACCACCCCAGCATCCTCCTCTGGGGCCTCGGCAACGAAGACGACTGGCCCACCGAATACCCCGAAGTCAATCAGCAGGCCATCCGCGACTACCTGCAGCAGCTCAACACCCTCTCCCACCAACTCGACCCCTCCCGCCTCACCACCATCCGCCGCTGCGACTTCGCCCGCGACATCCCCGACGTCTACTCGCCCTCCATCTGGGCCGGCTGGTATCGCGGAGCCTACACCGAGTATCAGAAGACCCTCGAGACCGAACGCGACCGCGTCAACCATCTCTTCCACGCCGAGTGGGGCGCCGACAGCCACGCCGGCCGCCACTCCGAAGACCCCGACAAAGTCCTCGGCAAAATTGTAACCGGTAAAGGCACAGATGAGCGCGGCATGGATTACCTCCTCACGGGCGGCCAGACCCGCGTCTCCAAAGACGGCGACTGGTCCGAGACCTACGCCTGCAACCTCTTCGACTGGTACCTCAAAACCCAGGAGACCCTCCCCTGGCTCACCGGCTCTGCCCAGTGGATCTTCAAGGACTTCACCACTCCCCTCCGCGTAGAGAACCCCATCCCCCGCATCAACCAGAAGGGCCTCATCGAGCGCGACATGACGAAGAAGGAGAGCTACTTCGTCTTCCAGTCCTACTGGACCGAGTCCCCCATGGCCCACATCTACGGCCACACCTGGCCCATTCGCTGGGGCGCAGAAGGCGAACAGAAGATGGTCAAGGTCTACTCCAACTGCGACACCGCCGAACTCTTCGTCAACGGCAAATCCGGCGGCACAAAGCACCGTAACAGCCAGGACTTCCCCGCCGCCGGCCTCCGCTGGATGACTCCCTTCGCCACCGGCAAAAACACATTGCGCGTAGTAGCCACCAAAAACGGCAAAACCGTCACCGACGAGATCACCTTCCTCTACCAGACCGAAACCTGGGGCACCCCCACCGAACTAAAGCTCACCGAAAAATCGCGTAGCCAAATCGACGGCAAAGAGGCAGTCACAGTAGAAGCAAAACTCTACGACACAAAAGGCATCCTCTGTCTCGACGCCCGCACGCGTCTGCGCTTCACCATCGCCGGCCTCGGCACCCTCATCGACAACCGCGGCACCACGAAAGCCTCACGGGTCGTAGAGATGTCCAACGGCCGCGCCGAAATCACCCTCCTCCGCAACAACAGCAACTCCATAGTAGCCGTCACCGCCGACAAACTACCCACAGCCTTCTGCAACATCACGTAAACCGCCACCCACCGATGTCGTCATCCTCAGCGAAGCGAAGGATCCCCGTATTTGTCTTCCGCCTTCGCCTTCGCAAAATCGCAATTCAAGCCACCCATGCTAGCCTGAAAATCGTGGCGACCTACATAGAGCAATCGCTAACAAAACTAAAAGAGTTCGAAGGCTGCATCCCGTGGATGTACCGCGACACAGTCGGCAAAGTCACCGTCGGCGTCGGCCTCATGCTCCCCGACGCCAAAGCCGCTGAATCCCTCCCCTTCGTCCTCGGCTCCCACCCCGCCACACCGCAAGAGATCGCCGCCGAGTACACCCGCGTCAACTCCCTCCCTCAGGCCCGAGCCGCCACCTTCTACAAATCCCCCAGCAGCCTCGAACTCCCCCAGCAGACCATCGACGCGAAACTAACCGCCGTCCTCCACGGCTTCGAAACCGACCTCCGCACCCACCTCCCCCACTACGACACCCTCCCCGACCCCGTAAAGCTCGCCCTCCTCGACATGACCTACAACCTCGGCCCCGCCGGCCTCTTCAAAGACTTCCCCCATCTCATCGCCGCCGTCCAGTCCGGCTCCTGGGCCGAAGCCGCAGCCCGATGTCTGCGCCGAGGCCCCAGCGCCGCCCGCAACAACTGGACCCGCGAGCAGTTCCTCTCCGCCATCGTCACCACAATCAAGGCCGAGGCCGAAACCCTCCTGAAGCGAATCTGGCGTCTCATACGTCAAACTTGGAACGCCTTATTCGGCCCCAGGCAATAGAGCCCGGCCCCGGGCTTCGATATAGTGGACTCTTGACTCACAAAGTCTGCGGAGGGCTTTTGGTAAAGGTAAAAAGTAGCATCGCCCCAATCGCGATGGTCCTCGCATGTGCCATCGCTCTAGCCGTCACAGCAAAAGCGCAGGACCTCGCAAGCTTCGAAAAGCGCACCACCGTCAAAGTTCTGCCCAACGGCCTCACCCTCATCCTCTGCGAGCGCCCCGAAGCCCCCGTCTTCAGCTTCTACACCCTCGTCGACGCAGGCTCCGCCGACGATCCCGACGGCGCCAGCGGCATCGCCCACATGTTCGAGCACATGGCCTTCAAGGGCACCACCGAGATCGGCACCACCGACTACCCCGCCGAAAAGATCGCCCTCGCCAAAGTCGAGATCGCCTACGCAGCCTACGACGCGGAGTACCGCAAACGCGTAGGCCAGAACACCGAAAAGCTTGCCCAGCTCCTCAAAGCCTTCCAGGACGCCCAGGCCGAAGCGCAGAAGTACGTCATCCCCAACCAGTTCTCCCAGATCGCCGAAGAGAATGGAGCCGTTGGCATCAACGCCAACACCACCGAAGACTCCACCCAGTACTTCTGGAGCATGCCCTCCAACCGCCTCGAGCTCTGGGCCTACCTCGAAAGCCAGCGCATCGCCCATCCCGTCGAGCGCGAGTTCTACAAGGAGCGCAACGTCGTCCAGGAAGAGCGCCGCACACGCGTTGACTCCTCCCCCGTCGGCCGCATGGTCGAAGAGTTCCTCGCCAGCGCCTACGTCGCCCACCCCTATCGCCGCCCAGGCGTAGGTTGGGAGAGCGAGATCAGCCAGGTCTCCGCCACCGAAGCCACCACCTTCCACGAAAAATACTACGTCCCCGCCAACATCGTCATCGCCGTCGTAGGCGACCTCAAAGCCTCCGAGACCATGCCCGTCCTCGAGCGCTACTTCGCCCCCATCCCCGCCGCCCCACGACCCGAGCCCATGACCACCGTCGAGCCGCCCCAGGTCGCCGAAAAATCCGTCATCATCCGCGAAGCCACCCAGCCCTTCTACATCGAGGGCTACCACCGCCCCGACTACCTCGACCCCGACGACTCCGCCTACGACGCCATCTCCGACATCTTCTCCAACGGCCGCACCGCCCGCCTCTATCGCTCTCTCGTCCGCGACCACTCCATCGCTGCCGAGGCGCAAGGCTTCAGCGGCTTCCCCGGCGACAAGTACCCCGGCCTCTTCGCCGTCTACGCCGTCCCCCTCCCCGGCCACACGCCCGACGAGATGCGCGCCGCAATTCACAAAGAACTCGACCGCCTCAAGAACGAAGACGTCACCGACGCCGAGCTCGAACGCTTCAAGACCCGCTCCCGCGCCGACCTCCTCCGCGGCCTCGCCGACAACGAAGGCCTCGCCCACGAACTGGCCGAGTACCAAACCCGCTTCGGCGACTGGCGCGAGCTCTTCAACCAGCTCCATAAGATCGACGCCGTCAACAAAGCCGACATCCGCCGCGTCGCCAACAAGATCTTCACCGACAGCAACCGAACCAGCGCACGAATCGAATTCGTCCCACCCCAACACAAAGCCCCTCAGGCCCAACCAACCGCCGGAGGCGCACAGTGAACCGTCTTTTTTGGTTGTCATTCCGCAGCGTAGCGGAAGAATCTGCTGTTGCCTTTGCAACCGCACCAGTCCTCTCACACAAGACTCCCCATAAACAGAGAACAGTGCCGACCCTAAAGTTCCTCGCGACCGAAGTCGCACAGCCTCACCGCACACCATTGAAATTTCTTTCATTACCCCAGCAAAAAATCGTCATCTCGACCGAAGCCGCGCGGCCTCATCGCGCGGCGCAGTGGAGAGACCCCCGTATTTCGTCTTTGCTCCTGTCGTTGCCGGCTCTCAATCCACGTCGGCGAAAATTAGCAGCCAGCCCTCAGTTCTTCGACAGACTTTCAAAGCTAGCCTTCACCGTCGTCGTCTCTTCGTTGCTGCTGACTACCCTCGCTGCCTCTGCCCAAACCGCACCAGCAGCAGCCCCCACACAAGTCCAGCCGTGGAAGCAGATCCCCATCCCCCCGCTTCCCGCCTTCAAACCCGCCCAACCCCACCGCATCGAACTCGAAAACGGAGTAGTCCTCTTCCTCCAGGAAGACCACGAACTCCCCTTCATCAACGGCACCATCCTCATCCGCGGAGGCAGCCGCGACGAGCCCAACGCCAAAGTCGGCCTCACCTCCCTCTACGGCCAAACCTGGCGCACCAGCGGCACGGCCACCATCGACGGCGACGCGCTCGACGACGTCCTCGAAGCCAAAGCCGCCTCCATCGAAACCAGCGGCGGCACCGCCTCCACCTCCATGGCCTGGACCAGCCTCAAAGCCGACTTCGACACCGTCTTCGCCTCCGCCATCGACCTCCTCCTCCACCCCACCTTCAAAGACGACAAGCTCCAGCTCGCCCGGCAGCAGCTCGAAACCGGCATCGCCCGCCGCAACGACGACGCCAACGGCATCGCCTCCCGCGAAGCCGCAAAGATCGCCTACGGCCCCCACAACCCCTACGCCCGCGAGCTCGAATACGCCACCGTCGACGCCGTCACCCTCGACGACCTCAACGCCTGGCACACCCACACCGTCGTCGGCAGCAACCTCATCGTCGCCCTCTCAGGCGACTTCGACCCCGTCGCCATGGAAGCCAAACTCCGCGCCGCCTTCGCCCCCATCCCTCGCGGCCAGCGCTTCCAATCCTTCAAAGCCACCTTCACCGACCCCAAACCCAACGTCAACTTCGTCTCCAAAGATGACGTCAACCAATCCAACGTCATCATCGTCGGCCTCGGCACCGAGCGCAGCAACCCTGACTACTACGCCCTCTCCGTCATGAACCAGGTCTTCTCCGGCGGCTTCGGCTCCCGCGTCGTCCAGGACGTCCGCACCAAACTCGGCCTCGCCTACTCCGTCGAAGGCAACTACGGCGCCTCCTACGATCACCCCGGCATCTTCGTCGTAGAAGCCGCCACCAAGAGCGCCACCACCGTAGCCGCAACCAAGGCTCTCCTCGCAGAGATCAACCGCCTCAAGACCGAACCACCCACCCCTGCCGAGCTCAGCAAGGCCAAAGATCAGGTCCTCAACTCCTTCGTCTTCCACTACGACTCGCCCGACAAAACGCTAGGCGAGCAAGTCACCCTCGCCTTCTACGGCTACCCTGCCGACACGCTCGAGAAGTACAAATCCGGCATCGAAAAAGTCACCTCCGCCGACGTCTCCCGCGTAGCCAACAAGTACATCGACACCAACAAACTCGCCGTCATAGTAGTAGGCAACGAGTCGCAAATCACACCGTCGCTAGCCACACTAGGACTAGGCACCGTAAAGAATCTCGACATCACGATCCCACCCCCACCCAACGGCAAGCCAGCCGAATAACCAAACTCCATCTTGCGACCAACGGGAGCACCAAGCGAAGCGGTATACAAGTCACGAAGTGACCGCCCCGCGCGCAGTGGGCCCGTCCGGCAGGACAAAAGCAAGCAGTTCCTAATCGAGTTCTTAGCAACAGCCCCTCCAAGGACCACGATGGCGCTATCCTTGAAAAGCGTCATCGTCCCGGAGGTTCGTCATAAAAAACTCGCGCGCGTTCCTGCTAAGTGCTGCCTCGTTGCTTCTCACCACTCTCCCTCTCGCATCCCAGCAACGCCCTCCAGCAACGCCGCTCATCACGCACGACCCCTACTTCAGCCTCTGGTCCACCACCGACAACCTCACCGACTCCGACACCACCCACTGGACCGGCGCCCCGCAGCCCATCACTGGCATCGTCCGCATCGACGGCAAGCCCTTCCGTTTCCTCGGCCACACCCCCGACGCCGTCCCCGCCGCGCAGCAAACAGCGCACACCATTACCCCAACCCACACCACCTACGAGTTCCGCCAGAACGGCGTCACCCTCCACCTCGTCTTCTTCAGCCCCGCCATCCTCAGCGACCTCGACGTCCTCTCGCGCCCCGTAACCTACCTCAGCTGGACAGCCGAATCCACCGACGCCACACCACATCAAGTCTCTGTCCTCCTGGACGTAGATCCCGTCATAGCCGTCAACGACCGCAGCCAGCAGATCAACTCCTTCCGCAATCAAACCTCCACCCTCAACGTCCTCTCCAGCGGCTCGCAAGACCAGAAGATCCTCAACCGCTCCGGCGACGATCTCCGCATCGACTGGGGCTACTTCCATCTAGCCGTCCCGAAGGACGCCAACTACAAAACCTACCTCGCACCACACGCAGCCACCGCCTTCGCCGCCACCGGCCAACTCCCCACCACCGACGCAATGGACATGCCCGAGCGCGCCAACCACTCCGCCTCCGCCCTCGCAACCACCATCGACTTCGGCTCCGTCACCACTCAGCCCGTCACCCGCCACATCCTCCTCTCCTACACCGACGACTACGCCATCCAATATCTCCAGCGCAATCTCCGCTCCTACTGGCAGCGCAACAACATGCCCGTAGAGCAGATGCTCGATCTCGCCGAAGAGCAATACCCCGCCCTCGAAGCCCGCGGCGAAGCCTTCGACAAAGAACTCACCGCCGACCTCATCAAAGTTGGTGGCGAGCACTACGCCTACATCGCCATCCTCTCCTACCGCCAGGCCATCGCCGCGCACAAGCTCGTAGCCGACGCCAACGGCGACCCCATGCTCTTCGCCAAGGAGAACTTCTCCAACGGCTGCATCGCCACCGTCGACGTCCTCTACCCCTCCGCCCCCTTCTTCCTCTTCTTCAACCCGAAGCTCCTCGAAGCCCAGCTTCTCCCCGTCCTCGAATATTCCTCACTAGCCCGCTGGAAGTTCCCCTTCTCCCCCCACGATCTCGGCCAATACCCACTCGCCAACGGACAGGTCTACGGCGGCGGCGAAAAAACCGAAGAAGACCAGATGCCCGTCGAAGAGAGCGGCAACATGCTCATCCTCGTCGACGCCGTCGCCCGCGCCGAAGGCTCTCCCCAACTCGCCCAGCGCTACTGGCCCCAGCTCACCAAGTGGGCCGAGTACCTCAACCTCCACGGCCTCGACCCCGAAACCCAGCTCACCACCGACGACTTCGCCGGCCACGTCGCCCACAACGCCAACCTCTCCCTCAAAGCCATCGACGCCCTCGCCGCCTACGCCGACCTAGCCCATCTCCTCAAGCAAGAGGCCGTCGCAAAACAATATCAATCCACCGCAAAGGAGATGGCCGCAAAGTGGATCACCATGGCCAAAGAAGGCGACCACTACAAGCTCGCCTTCAACAGCCCCAATACCTGGAGCCAGAAGTACAACCTCGTCTGGGACAAGCTCCTCGACTACAACCTCTTCCCCAACAGCGTCCGCGACAGCGAGGTGGCCTTCTACCTCACCAGGCTCAACCTCTACGGCCTCCCACTCGACAGCCGCGCCGACTACACCAAGCTCGACTGGTCCCTCTGGACCGCAACCCTCGCCTCCAACTCCGACCAGTTCAACGCCATCGTCGACCCCATCTACCGCTGGACCAACGAAACCCCAACCCGCGTCCCCCTCACCGACTGGTACGACACCAAAACCGGCAAACAAGTAGGCTTCCAGGCCCGCAGCGTAGTCGGCGGCGTCTTCATCAAAGCCCTCTCCGACAAACAACTCACCACCAAATGGCGCTCCAAATAGCCCACTCCAAAATCGAGCACCCACCTCGCGGCCAGAGATTTTAGTACCATTCCCGTGAGGTTCCCCTCATGCCTGATGACAACAGCGAGGCGAAGCACGTCAGCAACGCGAAGCACAACAGCGAGTCAAAGCGCGTCTCTCCCCTGACGATGGACTCTCAGCAGTTCCGAGAGGCCGGCCATCAACTCATCGACCAGATCGCCGCGTTTCTGGACACGCTACCCCATCAGCGCGTCACCCCCGCAGAATCCCCAACCGTAGTCCGGCAAGCCCTTCAAGCAGATCGTCCCCTCAGCGACCGTGGCCAAGAGCCCGCGCTCCTACTCAACCGAGCCGCCAGCCTCCTCTTCGAGCACTCTCTCTTCAACGGCCATCCCCGCTTCTGGGGATACATCACCTCCTCCGCCGCACCCATCGGAGCCCTCGGCGACCTCCTCGCCGCCGCAGTCAACCCCAACGTAGGAGCCTGGCTCCTCTCTCCCGTCGCCAGCGAGATCGAAGCCCAGACCATCCGCTGGATCGCCGACCTCCTTCACTACCCCACCGACTGCGGAGGCATCTTCGTCAGCGGCGGCAACATGGCCAATCACGTCTGCTTCCTCGCCGCGCGTCAGGCCAAGGCGAACTGGGATCTCCGCACCGCAGGACTAAACGGCGTCCCCCTCCGCCTCTACTGTTCGAAGGAGACTCACACCTGGATCCAAAAGTCCGCCGACCTCTCCGGCCTCGGCACCGACGCCATCCGCTGGATCTCCACCAACGATCAACTTCAGATGGACGCAACCGAACTCAGAGAGCAGATCCGCCGCGACCTCGCCGCAGGCGAGCGACCCTTCCTCGTCATCGGAACCGCCGGCTCCGTCAGCACCGGCGCCATCGACCCGCTGCCCGAACTCGCTGCCATCTGTCGCGAGTTCGATCTCTGGTTTCACGTCGACGGCGCCTACGGTGCTCTCGCCGCTCTCCTGCCCGACGCTCCCAGCGCTCTCTCCGCGCTCAAACTCGCAGACTCCATCGCAGTCGATCCGCACAAGTGGTTGTACGCGCCCCTTGAAGCTGGCTGCGCCCTCGTCCGCAATCCCGACAAGCTCCGCGACGCCTTCGCCTATCACCCGCCCTACTATCACTTCGGAACCGAGGCCATCAACTACTTCGATCTCGGCCCGCAGAACTCGCGCGGCTTTCGAGCACTCAAAGTCTGGCTCGCCCTGCAGCAGGCCGGCCGCGAAGGCTACATCCAGATGCTCTCCGACGACATCAGCCTCGCCCAAACGCTCTTTCAACTGGTCAAGCAACACCCCGCCCTCGAAGCCCTCACCCACTCGCTCAGCATCACCACCTTTCGCTACGCCCCACCCGGCCTCACCCTTCGCGACGAGAGAACCCAGACCTACCTCAACGATCTCAATCGAGAGCTCCTCACTCGTCTACAAAACAGCGGCGAAGTTTATCTCTCCAACGCCGTCATCAACGGAAAGTTCGCTCTGCGCGTCTGCATCGTCAACTTCCGCACCACCCTCGCCGACATCCAGGCCCTGCTACCCCTCGTCACAAAAATGGGCCACGACCTCGACACCGAGCTGCGCCCTCAACACCTCGCGCCTTAGGGCAAAGTATTAGAGCAAAGCAGCAATTGGCATAGAGTGGATCAGGTTGGAGTGCATGACCGAAGTCTCCGAAAACATGACATCGCAGGAATGCCAGCCGTACCGGTAAACAGAAGCGCGTTTCTCAGGACTGATCCCTTTAACTATCGTGGCTCATCTGTCGCGGCAGGGGAAAAGCCTTCACGTAGACGGCCACGCGAAACGAGGACTGTTGCTGCTACGACGACGGTGACCGCTAACCCAACCCCGAATTCTGTGGTGATGTACTTTGCCCAACCGACAGGAGCCGTCAGCGGATCAAATAGGCTCTGAATAAACGTGTTGTGGGTGGCGTGTAGAAGAACACAGGGCCACAGGCTGCCCGAGCGCAGTCTAAGGTAGCCCATGAGGTAGGCGTTCGCGGTCACCATGATCGTGAAGCAGGCGAGGAAGAAGATGGGCTTTGTGACCGGCCTGAAGTCGGTCCAGAGGAGTTCCGGAAAGTGCCACACGGCCCAGATCAACCCTGAGATCAAGCAGGCGCCATGGAAGCCGAACCGCTGCTGCAGCCGGGGAAACAGGAACCCGCGCCATCCGAGTTCCTCGCCGAGCGACCACACCGCTTCGAAGACAACGCCGACGGTAAACAACAGCGGCAGCGCCACGCCAAACGTCCCGAAGGCGGGCCAGCGGGCCAATCCATAAGGCTCTACCATCGAGGCTTCGAAGCTCTTGAGGGTGAAGGAGCCGCGAACGACCAGCCAGGTGAGCAGGTACACCGGCGTGGCGTAGAGCAGCGGCAGAAAATACGCGAGCCTGAGAAAGCGTCGTGCCGGCCAACTCCAGC